>JBGSSS010000117.1:0-31143 GCA_041736895.1 Pirellulales bacterium | reverse complement strand
GCAAGCCGCATGCCCCGGCGCTCCGCGCGCCGGTCGAACCGGAGCCGTCGGATGAGCCGCCGTTCATGAACGTTTGATTTTACCTTGGCAACTGCCTTATGTTTTCCCGCTTTTTCATCGACCGTCCGATCTTCGCCGCCGTGTTGTCCATCGTGATCACACTGTCGGGCTTCGTCGCGATGTTTCGTCTGCCGGTGACGCAATATCCCGAGATCACGCCGCCGACTGTCGAAATATCGGCCAGCTTTCCCGGGGCCAATGCGCAAGTTGTTAGCGACACCGTCGCCTCGCCGATCGAACAGCAAGTCAACGGCGTCGAGGACATGCTCTACATGTCGTCGCAATGCACCAACGACGGCGAGTACGTGTTGAATGTCACGTTCAAGCCGGGGACGGATTTGAACTTGGCGCAAATCTTGGTGCAAAATCGTGTTGCGCTGGCGCAGCCGATCCTGCCCGAGTTGGTTCGCCGCCGCGGCGTGAATGTCAAAAAGAAATCGCCCACCGTGCTGATGATCGTGAACCTCTTCTCGCCCAAGGGCTCGCGCGACAATCTTTATCTAAGCAATTACGCGACGATTCAATTGCGCGATGAACTTTCGCGTTTGCAAGGCGTCGGCGATATTTCGTTCCTCGGGCAGCGCGATTACAGCATGCGCGTCTGGCTCGATCCCGAGAAGCTAGCCGCGCGCAATCTTTCAGCCAGCGATGTGACCCGCGCGATCGAACAGCAAAACGTCCAAGTCGCCGCCGGCCAAATCGGTCAGCCCCCCGCGCCGACGGACCAAGTGTTCCAGTACACGATGAGCACCCTCGGCCGCTTGACGGACGCGAACCAATTCGGCGACATGGTGCTCAAGACCGATGCGCAAGGCCGCGTCGTGCGGCTGCGTGATGTCTCGCGGACGCAACTCGGCGCGCAGACTTACGACCAACTCTGCACGCTCGATCAGCAGCCCTCGGTCGCGCTGTCGATTTATCAGTTGCCCGGGTCGAATGCGCTCGAGACTTCGGCCGCGGTCAAAGCGCGGATGGCGGAACTCAAAGAGCGGTTCCCCATCGATATGGATTACAGCATCGTTTACGACACGACGCCGTTTATCCAGGAATCGATCCACGAAGTGAACACAGCGCTCCGCGACGCGGTGATCCTGGTCGCGATTGTCGTGTTGATTTTCTTGCAGGGCTGGCGGGCCGCGGTGATTCCGCTCGTCGCCGTGCCCGTGGCGATCATCGGGACGTTCGCGGCGATGGCCGCGGCCGATTACAGCCTCAACACGCTGACGTTGTTCGGGCTCGTGTTGGCGATCGGAATTGTCGTGGACGACGCGATCGTCGTGGTCGAAGCGATCGAGCATCACCTGGAACACGGTATGGAGCCGCGCGAAGCGGCAATCACGGCCATGGACCAAGTTTCCGGTCCAGTCATCGCCGTGGCGCTCGTGCTCACCGCGGTGTTCGTGCCGTGTTTGTTCATCGAAGGAATTCTGGGCCAGTTCTTCCGGCAATTCGCCGTGACGATATCGATTTCGACGCTGATCTCGGCGTTCAACTCGCTGACGCTCAGCCCCGCGCTCTCGGTGTTGTTGCTGCAGCGCAAGAGCGAAGAAAAAACCGAGCCGCTGCCAAAGATGCTCGTGCTGCTATTGTTTGCGTGGCTCGGGTATTGGCTAGGCGGGCCGCATGGCTATCTGGGGTTGCCGCGTTTCGCGCCGAATGCGCCGTCGCCGCTCGTCACGACGTGGATGTGGGCGTTCGCCGCGCTGGGACTCGCCGTCGGGTATGTCGGCAGCCGCATCGTCAATCGCGGGTTGGGCGAATTCTTTCGGATGTTCAACCGCGGGTTTCATTGGCTCAGCGATTGGTATGTCTTTTCGATTGGCGGGCTGCTGCGCTGGAGCGCCGTGGTGTTGCTGGGATATTGCGGGCTGCTCTTTGCGACAGTCGAAGTTTTCGAACACACGCCGACGGGTTTTATCCCGGCGCAAGACAAGGGTTATCTATTGATCGATGTGCGTTTGCCCGACGGGGCGTCGCTCGAGCGGACGGCCGAAGCAGTGAAGCATATCGAACAGCTCGTTGGGCAAACGCCGGGTGTGCGGCATACGCTGGCCGTGGCGGGACAATCGATCCTGAACAGTGCCAAGGCCCCGAACTTCGGCACGCTCTACGCCATGCTCGATGAGTTCCATGACCGCGGCGCGGCGGGTAGCAGTCACAAGATCGCCGCGGCGCTGACGGAAAAACTAAACGCCGATATCCTGTCGGCCGAAATCAATATCCTCCAAGCGCCGCCCATCGAAGGACTCGGCACCGCGGGCGGGTTCAAGATCGTCCTCGAAGACCGCGGCGATTTGGGACTGCGCGATCTGCAAGATGTCAGCACGGCCGTCGTCAACGACGCGCTCGCGTCCCCGCGCCTCAGCGGCGCTTACACCAGCTTTCGCGGCAGCACACCGTGGTATCGGATCGACATCGACCGCGCGCTCGCCAAGTCCAAGGCGATTTCCCTGGCCGAGGTTTTCAACACGCTGCAGATCTACTTCGGCTCACTGTACGTGAATGACTTCAATCTTTACGGCCGAACGTGGCAGGTGAATATCCAATCCGAAGCCAAGTATCGAATGAAGCCCGAGGATCTGCGGCGAATTCATGTCCGCAACGATCATGGCGAGATGGTGCCTTTTTCGAGCATCGCGCACCTTGTCGAAGAAACCGGGCCGCTGTTGCTGACGCGGTACAACCTTTACCCCTCGGCGATGGTCAGCGCTAACACGGGCCCAAACACAAGTTCCGGTCAGGCCATCGAAGCGCTGCAAGCCTTGGCTAAGCGCGACATCCTGCCGGCGATGCGAGCCGAGTGGACCGAACTGGCCTTCTTGCAACTCGACGTGGGCTCGACGGCAATGTCGGCGTTTATCCTGTCTGTCGTGTTGGTGTTCTTGGTGCTCGCCGCGCAGTACGAGAGCTGGAGTCTGCCATTGGCGGTGATCTTGGTCGTGCCGCTGTGTTTGCTCTGCGCGATCGTCGGTGTGTTGATCGCTGGCATGGATATCAATGTCTTCACGCAGATCGGCTTCATCGTGCTCGTTGGGTTGGCGTGTAAGAACGCGATTCTGATCGTCGAGTTCGCGCGGGCTCAGCGCGAGGCCGGTTCCAGCGTGCGCGACGCGACGCTCGAAGCGTGCAAGCTTCGCCTGCGGCCGATTATCATGACGTCGCTGGCGTTTATTCTTGGCGTCGTGCCGCTCATGATCGGCACCGGTGCCGGAGCGGAGATGCGGCGCACGCTCGGCGTCGCGGTCTTCGCCGGCATGCTCGGCGTGACGTTGTTCGGCGTGTTCTTGACGCCCGTGTTTTACTTCGTGATCCAATCGCTATTGGATTGGTGGAAGCCACCGAAGCCGGCGATCGAACGGGGTGAGGATCAGTCGCACCTCGAATCGACAAGCGGCTAATCATGTAGCCAAGGTCGTAAGACCTTGGAGTCTCGCGGACCAATGCATCCAAGGTCTTACGACCTTGGCTACAAATGAATCATCGCTCCAGCTACTTCCCCGGCGGGGCGGCGGATGTCGTTGCCGGTTGGCCCGCGCCGATTTCTTCCAGCGGCATTTCCTTCATCGGAAAAGCTGGGGGCAAGATGTCGAAGAATGTCGGGTCGTTATCGCACGGCGGGCAAGCAGGGCAAGGCTTGCGGCAGTAATCGTCATAGCAGCCGAGCTTCAGGCAGTCGCAGCCTTCGCAGTATGTCGGGCCATCGAGGCCGAGGCGAATCTGCCAGCCGCCGCCGAGCGCTCGGTTGATCTCGACCAGATACAGGCCGACGTCGCCTTGCGCTTGAGCGAGCAAATCTTGCTGCGCCACTAGGAACGTTAGCACGTTGAACACGCGGTTGTAGTCGGCTCTGCCTTCATTATAGAGGAGTAACACCAACTGGCTCGATTTTTCGGCAGCACTCACGGCTGTTGAGAGAGCGACAACACGTTCACGGGCTTTGAAGTAACGAATGATCGCGTCTTCGGCTTCTTGATTGGCGACGAGGACTTGCTGTTCGTAGGCCCGGTAGAGTTGGGTGAAGCGTGCGTCTTGGACGCGAATGTTGTTGAGCAACCGTCCGTAATTGAAGATGTTCCAGTTCACTTGCGGGCCAATCGTGCCGTAGCCGGAGCCAGCACGAAACATATCGCCGAATTGCTGAGCCGAAACACCGAGGGTGCCGTTCACCGAGATGCTTGGATAGAGGTCGGCTTCAGCGACGCCGATCCGAGCGCATTGCGCGGCGAGCAAGCGTTCGGCTTGGCGGACATCGGGCCGACGGCGGATCAAGTCCGCCGGAATGCCGACCGTCACTTCGAGCGGCGGGTTCGGAATCTTGATCTTTTCCAAGGTCATCTGCTGAATCAGGTCTTCCGGCGGCCGGCCGAGCAAGATGCAGAGTCGATTATTGGAGACGCGCATTTCGGCTTGCAGCCGCGGGATCAACGCCTCAGTTTGGGATAGGATTGTCTGGGCCTGGAGCAAGTCGATTTCCGAGGTCACATCGGCTTCGAACTTCACCTTGGCAATATCGCGGCTGCCGGCGAGGGCTTTGACGTTAGCTTCGGCGAGTTCGATCCGTTTTTGCAGCGAGCGAATTTCGATGTAGGCTTGGCCGATATCAGCCAGCAACATGACAAGCACGTCGTCGTAGGCTTCGACGGTCGCTTCGAGTTCGTCGGACGACGCTTCGATCAGCCGGCGATAGCGCCCCCAGAAGTCGATCTCCCACGACATGTTCAGGCCAGTTTGCCAGTTGCTGAAGTGCCGGTTTGCTGACGGAATCGTGATCGCACGGGCACTGCGCAGCGTATGCGTGTAGGAACCGTTGGCCTGCTGGACTTGCGGGAAGAGACCGCCGATGGCAATCCCTTGCACGGCGCGGGCTTCGAGAATCCGCGCGCCGGCTTGCCGTAGAGTCAGATTCTGCGCGTAACCCTCCAAGATCAACTCGTTGAGCACCGGGTCATTGAACGCCAGCCACCACGTTGCGGCGTCCGTCGCCTCGCGGCGCAGCAACGGCGTTTTGTCGATCCAGTCCGGCGCGACCGCGACCAACGGCCGGCCATAATTCGGCCCGACCTTGAAACCATTATGAACATACTCCTTGAAATGCGTGCAGCCGCTAAAGACCACGCTCAGCATGAGCAGCACGCACAACCAACGAGCAGGCGCAGTCCGAGACACGGGTGTTGTCAAGCCATCCATGGCGCATCATTCCAGCGAACGAGTGAAGTCCCAGAGCGCCTCCCGCGCTCTGTTGACTCGGCGCAGCTCCGCCGCGCTGCGAGTCATGGCATAATCATCGGACCCTGCAGGCGCGGAGAATCAAGCACGCTAGCGCCATCCCCTACGCTTTACTGGATCGTTATGACAGGAGTCCGGTTGCGTAAAGTTTGGCGTTCGTGCGGAACAGACTGTTAACTATCGCGCAAGATTGTCGGGGAGAACGTTAAAAAAAGAGGGTTTTTCCGGCCCTTGCCAGGGAGATTTGGCACTCGCCCGCATCACGGGTTTGCGCTTTTAAATGCTCTGCACCTAGCGTTTTGGCAAACTTTTCCAAATGTTCCAGCTCGCTCTCGGAGCGGCGCGGATCGTGATGGCCTAGGTGCAACTGCTTGACGCCCGCGGTAATACCTGCGGCCACGGCCGTTTCGATAGTGCTGTGTCCCCAACCGCGGCGCGCTTGCGGCGGCTCGCTGGCGATGCCCACTTGGCCCTGGTACTCGTCTTGCTTGTATTGCGCATCGAGATACAGCAGGTCGGCACCTCGCGCGAATTCAATCAACGCGGCGGGCGCGGGTGAAGAATCTTGTTCATGATCCGTGGCAATGACAATCGATCGACCCTGATACTCGAAGCGGTACGCCAAGGAACCCGCGGGGTGATTTAAGCCCAGCGTCGAAATGGTCACGCCGGCAATCTCATGCGATTCGTTCTCCGCCAGCGGGCGCAACTCCCCGAGCCCGCGCAGATGCTCGAAGTTCGTCGGGATCAGCGTTTCACCAAGCGCCGAATCGCGCTCGAACATCATCCGCAACAGCGCGAGCACACGCTCCGCTCCCCAAACGGTGAAACGCGGATTCGCGGTGAAGAACCCTGAATAAAAGGGAAGTCCCAGGAGATGATCCCAATGGCCATGCGTGAAGAGCAGATGGCACGCCGCTGGAGACGCAGCCCAACTGGGTAGCGGCGAATGGAACGTGTGATCTTGCAACCCGCTGCCTGCATCAATCAGAAAGATCGCCGAGGAATTCCGAATTTCGATGCAAGTTGTCTGCCGTCGCGGACCAGCGAGAAGTTCCGGGTTGAGATTCGCTTGGAGCAATTCTTCGATGCGAGTGGGACTATGGGACTTGTCCGCGAGCGCTGTAAGCGCTCCGCGATCGCGTAGGGTGAGTAGAACGCGAACGAGCCAATCGCGAGTGTTTTCCGGCCGCCAAGGATCGCTAAAGCTGCCGGTCACCCCCCAATACTTGACCATCAATGCCGGTTTGGCGTGGTCGTTGGGTGAGAGCGTAGAAGCGCCAGCAGTCATGCGTGAGCAACGAAAAGCGAGAAGATATTCTGGTGGGAAGAAGCTACTAGATGATACGCTGAACGAGTCTCCCTGAACAGCTTTCTCAATTGCAGTGAAAACACGCTCAAGTATATTGAAAGTCACGGGGGAGTGAATTCTTGGGGACGCTGTCACGAGGAGCGAGCGATGCGCGGAATCATGCTACTGAGCCTGGCGTTTATTTTTTATGGCCTCATGCCCACGGCGATGAGTGCTGAGTCAACGCCGCCGAATATCGTCTGGATCTTCGTCGACGATATGTCGGCCAACTTTTCTTGCTATGGCGAGAAAACGATCAAGACACCGGCGGTCGATAAACTCGCCGCCGAGGGAACTCGCTACACCCGCGCGTTCGTCACCGCACCGGTTTGTTCGGCGTGCCGTTCGGCGTTGATCACCGGTTGTTATCAGACAACGATCGGCGCTCACCATCATCGCAGCGGCCGCGGCGAGATGAAAATCAACTTGCCGCAGGAAGTCGTGCCGCTGCCGAAACTCATGCAAGCCCGCGGGTACTACACGGCGATCGGCGGGCCACCCAGCAAGAACGCGAACCCCGCCGGCAAGGGGGGCAAACAACTCGGCAAGACGGATTACAACTTCGAATGGGACAAAAAAATCTACGACGGCAACGACTACGCCGGCCGCAAACCGGGCCAGCCATTCTTCATGCAGTACATGCTCCAAGGGGGCAAACTGCGGCACAACAAAACGCTCGTCGCCCGCGCAGCCAAAGACCTGGGCAGCAACACCAAGTCCGACGACGTTACGCTGCCTCCGTATTACCCGCGGGACAAGGTTCTGTTGGACGATTGGGCGGAGTATTTGGATGCCGCGCGCTATACGGATTACGAAGTGGCGCAGATTGTCGAGCGGTTGAAGAGCGAGGGTTTGCTCGATTCGACGGTGATCATCTTCATGACCGATCATGGGATCAGCCACGCGCGCGGCAAGCAGTTCCTCTACGACGAAGGCATTCATGTGCCGCTGATCCTGCGCGGGCCGGGGATCAAGGCGGGCGAAACGAATACGAACTTCGCGCAGCAGATCGATCTCGCCCCGACGACGCTCGCCATCGCCGGAGCGCAGATTCCGAGCTGGATGCAGGGACGAAATCTATTGTACACATCGCTCGCGCCGCGCGACGCGGTGTATTCGGCGCGTGATCGCTGTGACGAAACGATGGAGCATCTGCGCAGTGTGCGAACCGAGCGCTACAAGTACATTCGCAACTATCTGAACGAGCGGCCGCACTTGCAGCCGAATGCGTACAAGGATGGCAAGGAGATTGTCAAACGGCTTCGCGAATTGCACTCGCAAGGAAAGCTCAACGAGCTGCAAGAAAAGCTCCTCTTTGCGCCGCAACGCCCGCCCGAGGAGTTATATGACCTGGAAAAAGACCCGCAGGAACTCAACAATTTGGCCGCCGATCCGGCGCATGCCGAGACCTTGGCACTAATGCGCAAGAAGCTCGCCGAGTGGGAAAGCTCGACGAATGATCAAGGACGAAAGTCCGAGTCGCCGGCGCAGTATGAATCGGACATGGCCGTTTATCTGGGCGAAGGGGAGGGCGGGGCCAAGAAGCAACAACTCCGCGCGAACATCGAACAGAACAAGCATTGGGCCAAGGAAGGGAAGTAGTTTGTTTAACCCGCGAGGGATGCAAATGCATTTTTGAACAGAAGGGAGCAAAGGAAGCAAAGGAAGCAAAGGAAATGCAGAATGCGAGAATGGGTTTACATTTCTTCGTTTCCTTCGTTCGCTTCTGTCGATCAACTATTCACTGCGTCTGAAAACGAAGGGGTAAAGTACAACACAAATCAATACCGCGCTGGTATCACGGGCTTCCAGCCCGTGAATCCTTGGACTCGAAGCCCAAATCACAACGCATTACTTTGTTTCGGAAGTTGACGTTTTACGCATTTCCTTTGCTCACTTTGCTCCCTTCTGTTCATAAATGAGTTCCCGATGCGATTGGTCAAACCATTCTTAGCTTTACTGTTTTGTTTCTTGATTCAGGACCATGCTTCCGCCGCCGAACGGCCGAATGTCATTGTCATCCTGGTCGATGATTTCGGCTGGGGCGATATCGGCGCTAATGGCAACACGTTGGTCAAGACGCCGAACCTGGACCAGATGGCCAAGGAAGGGACCAACTTCAAGCAGTTCTATGCCGCTTCGCCCATTTGCTCCCCGTCGCGCTGTGGGTTGCTCACCGGCCAGTCGCCGGCGCGCTGGAAGATCACCAGCTATTTGCAAACGCGCAAAGGAAACAAGGAGTGCGAGATGGCCGACTTCCTCGATCCGAAAGCGCCTTCGATGCCGCGCATCCTGCACGATGCGGGCTACGCGACGGCGCACGTCGGCAAGTGGCATCTCGGCGGCGGGCGCGATGTCGATAACGCGCCGAAGTTCAAAGCATATGGATACGACCTTGGCATAGGAACCTGGGAAAGTCCCGAGCCGCATCCCGATATCACCTCGACCGATTGGATCTGGGCCAAGTCCGACAAGGTTCCGCGCCACGAGCGCACTGCCTGGATGATCGACCGGACGCTCGATTTTATGAAGGACAACCAGGGCAAGCCGTGCTTTGTCAATCTATGGCTCGACGACACTCACACACCGTATGTGCCGTCGGACGAGCAACTCGAGCAAACCCAGGGCTTCGCCAAACGGCCCGAGGTCAAGAAATACGCCGCGGTCTTGACCGAAATGGATCGCCAGATCGGCCGCTTGTTCAAGGAGCTGCGCGAACGAAAACTCGACAAGAATACGCTCGTCCTTTTGTACGGCGATAACGGCGCGCTGCCGACGTTCGACCAAGTACGCAACGGCGGTCTCCGCGGGTCGAAGCTGAGCCTCTATGAAGGAGGCATCCGCGTACCGTGCATCGCATGGTGGCCCGGGCATGTTACCGCGAACAAGGTCGATGAGACGACCGTCCTCACGGCGTTCGATTTGCTCCCGAGCTTGAGCAAGATTTGCCAAGCGCCGTTGCCCAAGAATTACACGAGCGACGGCGCGGATCTGAGCCCAGCGCTGTTAGGCCAACCGGCGAAGCGCGAACGGCCGATCTTCTGGGAATACGGCCGCAATGACAAGTCGTTTGCGTATCCGAAAGAGGCGAAGCATCGCAGCCCGACATTGGCAATGCGCGACGGAGATTGGAAACTGCTCGTCAACGCGGATGGAAAGGGAGCGGAGTTGTATGATCTGGCCAAGGATCGCAACGAAGAAAGCGATCTCTCCGCGAAAAACTCAGATCGCGTGCGCGAGATGACGAAGGCCGTCATGGAATGGAAAAAGTCCTGGCCGTAGAATCTTTTCCCGCCACAAGACTATCCACCGGCTTGTTGCTTAGCAATCAATATCCCGGCCGGCGAATCATTTCGCCAGCCGGGATCAATATAACGTAGTAGTTCGTCTAGCGATCAATGTCATGTATAGGTTATACATCTTTGAGCCACGAACTCTCAATTTTGGAGGACAAGGATGTCCCGCTCGCCGATCAAGTACCAAGTCTTGCTATCATCCCCGGTCCGAGCCGAGTTGGAAGCGGTGGTTCGAAAGACTTCCGCGGGGGCGGCGAAGATTCGCCGCGCGAAGATTTTGCTCCTGGCCGACGAAGCGCATCCTGAGGGCGGACATGCTGATTGGGAGATCGCGGAAGAAGTGGGATTAAGCGAGCGACAAGTGGTTCGCATCCGGCAGAAGTTCGTAAAAACCGGGGTGCAGCCAACCCTGACGCGGGCCAAGCGTTTCGATGCGGGCACGCCGCGCGTGATCGATGGCCGAGTGGAAGCCCAATTGGTCACGATTTCTTGCAGCACGCCTCCGGAAGGTCGCGATCACTGGACCCTGGAAATGCTCTGCACGGAACTCCAGCGTCTGGAGTTGGTGCGTTCTGTCTGCTGCGAGACGGTGCGGCAGACACTGAAAAAAACAAACTTCAGCCCTGGAAAACGGAACGCTTCTGCATCCCCGAAGCGGATCGGCCACGATTTGTCGCACGGATGGAAGAAGTCCTCGACGTCTATCAAGAAACATTCGATGAGCAACACCCGCTGATCTGCATGGACGAGGCTTCCCGGCAAGTCCTCGAAGATCTTACGTCCCCCTTACCGATGAGACCCGGCACCGCCGAGCGTCCGGGCAACGCCAAGCGCATCGACGACAAGTATGAACGGCACGAGGTCCGTTCGCTGTTGATGTTCTACAATCCGGTCGCGGGTTGGCGGCGGGTCGGTTGCCGTGAGAGCCGCACACGGCTCGATTGGGCCGAAGAAGTTCGGCAACTGCTCGAGGTGGACTACCCGCACGCCGAATTGGTGACGCTGGTCTGTGACAATCTCAATACCCACGACGTGGCCAGTTTGTACTTCGCCTTCGACGCGGCAATGGCGCATCGTTTGGCCCGCCGCCTGCGGATCGTTTACACCCCCAAGAATGGCAGTTGGTTGAACATGGCCGAAATGGAATTGAGCTTGCTCTCGCGTCAATGCTTGGGCGCGCGACGCTTCGCGACAGCTCCGGCAATGGACGCCGCGATCGCCGCTTGGCAGCAGGAACGCAATGAAAATCGCCGCGGCACCAATTGGCGCTTCACTACGGCAGACGCCAGAATTAAACTGAAGTCACTCTACCCCGTACCTGACATCGATCGCTAGATGGACTAGTAGGTTAGGCTTTCCAGCCTGACACTGGGACGATTGACCACACGCAATACGCGCCGCGCGAAGCGAATCGTCCGCATCAACATTGATCGTATCATGGAATCTTGCCTCCGCATCCTCAGGCTAGAAAGCCTAACCTACGGGAAATACGTGCCGCTCGACACGTTCCGTCCGCATGCACCGTGATCGTATTATTGAATTTTGCCGTCCGAGGGTCAGGCTGAAGTCTGACCTACGAAAAAAGCACCTCTACAGAAGCTCAACCTCATGTCACTTAAAGTACTCTTCGTTGCTTACTGCTGGCTCTGCTTCGGGAATGTTCTCGCCTTTGGCAAAGACCTGATCGACTGGCCTTCCTGGCGCGGCGCGCGCGGGACCGGCAGCATCGAAGGCAGCGGCTTCCCCGAAAAGTTTGGCGCCGAGAAGAATGTTTGGCGCACGGAGCTGCCCGGCAAAGGCTGCTCGACGCCGATCATTCATGGCGACATGATCTTTTTGACGTCACCCGCGGACGGCAAGGATGCGGTGCTGGCGTACGATCTGGCGGGCAAGGAAAAATGGCGTACTGTCTTTGACCAAGAAAATCCGGGCAAGCATCGCAACGGTTCGGGGAGCAACGCTTCGCCAGCGACGGATGGCAAGACGGTGTTTGTGTTTTTCAAGAGCGGCACCCTGGCGGCGCTGGAACTCGATGGCCGTGTGCGTTGGAAGACGAACCTTGTCGAACGCTATGGCAAGGACACGCTCTTCTGGGATCACGGAACTTCGCCTGTCGTGACGGAGAAATATGTCGTCATGGCGCGGATGCATCAGGGCGAGTCGTGGCTCGCCGCGTTTGATAAAGTCACCGGCGAATTGGTTTGGAAAGTCGCGCGCAATTACAAGACGCCAACGGAATGCGATCATGGCTACTCGACGCCGATTGTGCTGCAACACCAGGGCCGGGAATCGATCTTGGTCTGGGGAGCGGAGCATTTGACAATCCACGATGCGGCGAATGGCGCGGTGACCTGGTCCTGCGGCAACTTCAATCCCGAGGGCAACAAACTTTGGCCCTCGATCGCCATGCCCGTGATCGTCGGCGAGACGGCCGTGATTGCGTACGGCCGCAACGATCGCGGCACGCCGCGCCTGCACGGCATTCGGCTGACCGGCACGGGCGACGTCACGGAAACCAATCACGCGTGGAAGCGCACGGATGTCGGAACGTTTGTTCCCTCGCCGGTCGTGTACAAAGATCGCGTCATCCTGGTGCGCGATCGCGGCGAGGTGGAGTGTCTCGACCCCGCGACAGGCAAGACGATTTGGACCGGTGCCTTCCCGAAACACCGGACCAATTTTTATGCGTCACCCTTGATCGCGGGCGACAAACTCTACGCCCCGCGCGAAGACGGCACGGTCTTCGTCGCCAGCCTCGCCGGCGATGAGTTCAAGCTCCTCTCGGAAAACAAAATGGACGAATCGGTGATCGCCTCGCCGGTGCCGCTAGGCAAACGGATCTTGATCCGCGGGGAGAAGCATTTGTTTTGTGTCGGGGCGGAGTGAGATTCGCTAATGACACGCGGCAGAATTCGAGAAATTATTCAGCACCATTTCTAGATCGCGCCATCAGGCTAATAAGCCTTCGCTAGTTGAATGCCTCAAGGCGATCAACGTCATTACTCAATGTGATCAACGGTATTGATCCCGAAGGGATCGTAGAACTTAGCCGGTGGTCGGTCGCCGAGGCGACCGCACCACCGGAAATCGATTCTCAAAGAATGGGCATCCCGAAGGGATGCTAGAACTGTCGCGCTACTCGAAGTATCGAGGATCGAAATCGATCCCAACCTTCTTTAAGAGTTCCAATAACTCGTCGCGTGAATTTTGTTTGGAATGATGTTCGGCTTGGGTCGCGATGTAATGATCGACTTGCGGAAGGCCCGAAGGACTAACCGTAATCGCTGCGTAACCTTCTTGCCAGGCAAACCCGGCAACATGGAGTTGATCGCGAATCCAAATCGAGCTCTGTTTCTTGAGATCGCGCATGAAATCGGCGAGGCAATGCGTGGCCTTCAAGCCTACGAGCAAATGGACGTGATCCTCGGTGCCACCGACACGCAGCGCCACTCCGCCCAAACCGCGCACGGTTCCACCTAAATATTGGTGCAGTTGATCGAGCCATTCCGTGGCTAACAAAGGCTGCCGTTGTTTCGTTGAAAAGATCAGGTGGTAGTTCAGGCTCAAATAAGTTGACATGCCCTTTGTCTCCTTGTTTGCGATGGTTCTAGCATCCCTTCGGGATGCCCAATTGTTATGAATGTTTTCCGGTGGTGCGCTGCTCCGCAGCGACCACCGGCTAGGTTCTAGCATCCCTACGGGATGCCGATTTGTGATGGATGCTTCCCGGTGGTGCGCCGCGTTGCGGCGACCACGGCTAAGTTCTTGCATCCTTTCGGGATGCCTGTTCGATATCGACGCGTTCCGGTGGTGCGCGGCTTCGCGGCGACTACCGGCTAAGTTCTATGATCCCTTCGGGATCGGGTGAATTGTTTTGTTGTTCTGGCAGTTTTCCAGTTCCAACTGAATTCTGGCGACAGCTCTACTTGTGCGCGGCCAACGCTTTATGACTTCCCTGCACCTGCCCCAGCCAAACCGCGATTTTCTCCAGCAACTGCCCGCGCTGGATCGGTTTGCAGGTGTAGTCGTTGCAGCCGGCGGCGAGACATTTTTCGCGGTCCCCGGCGAGGGCGTGGGCCGTCAGCGCGATAATCGGCTTCATGTAGCCGCTCTCGCGCAGACGCGTCGCGAGCGAGTAGCCGTCCATGATCGGCATCTGCATGTCAGTGAGCACGAGATCGATGCTCCCGCCCGCGGCTTCGACTTCACGGATCTTGGCGAACGCTTGAGCGCCATCTTCGGCCAGTGTCACGGTCAGACCCGCGCGGCCGAGGATCAAACTGATCAAGCGCTGGTTGTCGGGGCCATCTTCGGCCACGAGGACGTGCCCTGTAAGTTGATTGTGAATTACAGGGGTCACCGGGGTGAGCGTCACTGCTTCGGATTCGCCTTCGCATGTGGCATGGATCAAGGGAATATGGTCCAGCCGGCCGGCGGCGATGTGGAGCGTGAAGCGGCTTCCTTTGCCGAGCGTGCTGCTGACATGGATATCCCCGCCGAGCATATACGCAAGCCGTTTGCTGATCGCCAAGCCGAGTCCCGTGCCGCCGTACTTGCGGGTCAGCGTGCCGTCGATTTGGCTGAACTCGCGGAAGAGTTTTTGCAGTTGCGACGCTTCGAGTCCAATGCCCGTATCGACGATCTCAAAGATCATGGTCGGTTCGGGGATCGTTGCCTCGGCATAACGGACGAGAATCTTGACGCTGCCGCGTTCGGTAAATTTGATCGCATTGCCGATCAAGTTCGTCAGGATCTGGCGCAGCCGCAACGGATCGGTGCGGATTGTCGCTGGGATCGGGTTTTGATATTGCACGCTGAGGGTCAAGCCCTTGTCGCGAGCACGAATTCGGAGCAGCGAGACGATTTCCGAAACGATCTGCTGCGACGGGATTTGCTGGCGTTCGATCGAGACTTTGTGCGCTTCGAGCTTCGAAAAATCGAGCACGTCGTTGATCAATTCGAGCAAGTGCTGGCCGTTGCGCTGGACGGTGTTGAGCGCGCGGAGCGGATCGAAGTTCGGATCGCGGCGTTCTTGGCTCGCGGGATCGAGCGTCGAATGGAGCAAGTCGGCGTAGCCCAGGATGGCCGTGAGCGGCGTGCGCAATTCGTGGCTCATGTTGGCCAGGAACTCGCTCTTGATCTTGACCGCTTCTTCGGCCTTGTGCCGGGCGAGGGTCAAGGCCATGTTCTGGTGGGTCAATTGCTCGGTATGCGTTTCCAACTCCCGTTGGATGCGCAGCAGTTCGTTGTTCGAGTTTTCCAGTTCGGCCTGGGCCGCTTGCTGTTGTTCGGAACGGCGCAGCAATCGCAAAAACGCGGCGATCGACAACAACAGCACGCCCTGGAGGATCGCTGTGACGGTCAAAGGCAAGCCGCGCGCGAGTTGCAATTGCCAGCAATATTCGGCCGCGCGAAAATCGACGCCGAGCAATCCTTCGATGGCACCTGCGTCGTCGTAGAGCGGTTCGTAGGCGCTGATGATCGCGCCCCAGCGCTCGCCGGCGCGGCGTTCGTCGAACACCGTTTCACCTTGCAGCGCGGCGTGCATGCCGGGCATCTCTTCGAGGCACGGTTCGCCGAGCGGCATCGCTTCCGACCCGCGATCACTCGAACGATCTGACGGCGAATCGACGAGATACCGCAAATTGCCCACGGCGTCTCGCCGCAGGGTGTAGATATTTTCGACCGCCGGCAGATTGCGAATCCACTGTTCTTGTGTTTCCACGAGCAGCAGGTATTGCGGATTGTCGGCCGTTGTTTCCCAGTTCAACTTGGCATGGCCGCGAGTTTCCATTCCCCGCGCGAAGAGCGGGACATAGCCCTGGAGCAGGCTGCGGACCGATTCCCGCTGTTGTTGTTCGTAATGATTGACGAGCCAGAATCCGCCGACAGCGATCAACATCGAGAGCGCGCCGCCGAGCATCACCAAAAGCCGTCCGTGGCGAACTTTTGAGTAGCGAAACAACAACCAGGCCCAAACCAGGGTGACCACCCCGATCAGGATCAGGTAATCAGATTGTTCGCTGAAAAATAACATCGCTGCGGGAAAGGGATTGGGTATTGGGGGCTAAGGGATCAAGGGGCTACGGGAAAACTGGTTAGCCGCGACGCGCAGCGGAGTGCTTTTTTACATTGCAAACGCTTGTTGGCAATGACCGAGCAGATCGGTGGCCAGGTCTTGAATCCGGGTCGAGCCGCCGATGATGCAGGGGATGACTTCGCCGAGTGATTCGCTTTCTTCGAGTTGGCGGAGCAATATCTGGCTGCTATTGGCGAGTGTCCGAGCCGTTTTGGTCAGTTGTTGCTGCGGATTCTCGCCGCCCAGTTGAGCGCCGAAGGTGTCGGGCTTTTGCGTGATGATCCAATTCGTGTACCAGCGCAGATAGGTATCGCGGCTGAGCATGCCGACCGGTTGGCCATTGCTGACCACAACGACCCGGCGGATCGAAACGCGGCAGAGGAAATCGAAAATCTCCTTGGCCGAATGGGTTTCGTCGTAAACGACGACATTGGTCTTCATGACATCGCCAACAGTCTTGTTCCAGCCTTCGCCCGCGACATCGAGGAGCATCAAATCCTTTTCCGAGATGATCCCCGCGATGTTCCCTTCGGCATCGACGACGGGCACACTCGGCAAGCGCATCTGCAAGACGAGTTCCACCGCATGCAGAATGCTATCAGTAGCTTGCAGGGTCATCACGAGGGTGCTCATCACGTCGCGTGCTTGAACTCCTTCGAGCGGATGCCGCTTGCCTTTTTGATTGCTAAAGGGATCCGCGGCCAGGTCATGCAACTGCGAATTGCGAACGACCCGATTCCTGCCCGTACGTTTGGCGACGAGCAGACATTGGTCCGCCATATCGACCAGTTGCTCGGGATCCTTGGTATCGGCCAGCCGTTCGGCAACCCCAAAGCTCGCGGTGATGTGCAGAGTTTTTTCGCCGGTCAAGATGACGAGTTCTTCGAGTGATTTGCGCGTCCGCTCAGCCCAGGCGACCGCACCCGCTTCATCCGTCTGCGGCAGCAGGATCACGAATTCTTCCCCGCCGTAACGGCAAACGTAATCGCTCGGGCGGCAGGAATCGCGCAGCAAACCGGCGACCGACATCAGCACCGAATCGCCCGCGGCGTGGCCGTGATCGTCGTTGACCCGCTTGAAGTAATCGACGTCCATGATGACGACTGCCATGGGCTGCTCGTAGCGAGTGGCGCGAGCCCATTCGCGCACGATTTGATTGTGAAACGTGCGGCGGTTCATCACGCCGGTCAAGCCATCGCTCTCGGACAACAAACGCAGGTTCCGTTCCAACTCGATGATCCGCTGCCCGGCGTGAATGCGGGCGATCAGTTCGACTTCGGTCACCGGTTTGCTGACAAAATCGTTCGCTCCGGCGTCGATCCCTTGGGCCAGATCTTGCGCACTCGAACGCGCGGTCAGGAGCAGCGTGTAGATGTAACCCGGCAGCTTGGTGTTGCGAACCTCGCGAATCAGATCCAGCCCGTCCATCTCGGGCATGTTCCAATCGGTGATGAGCATGTGCGGGCATTCGAGGCTGATCTTGTGCAGCGCCTCGCGGCCATTGGAGGCCGTGGTGACCTGATGGCCGCTTTTGCGCAGCAGCACCGCGACGATGCGCAGAATCGCCGGATCGTCGTCTACCAACAGAACTTTGAGTCCGGGGGCAGCCGGGATATGTTCTTTCACAGGCAATGTGGCAGGCAGCATGGCGGACAAATCAGTCGGAGGTAAAGGTCTGGCGTTTTCTTGCCCGCAGTATCAGCAAAGGTGCCCCGCGCCCTGGCTTACACTACGGGAAAGCGGCTTCAGGTAGAATGCTGTAGTTCCGCGGCTTCGCGCTGTTGGCGTACCCGCTGAACATGGCGATCCACCAGTTCCAACAATTTCACACGGTCAATCGGCTTGGTCGCGTAATCGTCGCAGCCCGCGTCGAGGCAGAGCTGCCGGTCGTGGGTCATCGCGTTGGCCGTCAGCGCGATAATCGGTCCGGTGTAGCGCTCGCGGCGCAATTCCATCGTGGCTTGGTACCCGTCCATGACCGGCATCTGCACATCCATGAGGACGCAATCGAACAGTTCGCCGCGGGCGATCCCTTCGCGCACCACATTGAGCGCGATCCAGCCGTTGTCGGCGAGCGTCACCGTCGCCCCGGCGCGCGTCAGAAAGTAGTTGATCAGCCGTTGATTATCCGGCCCGTCTTCGGCCAACAAAATCCGGTACGGCAGTTTGGTCTCGCGCGTGGCATCGGCAGGCAGATTCTTTCTCACCGGTTGCTCGATCACCGCAGGAGGCGCGGACGGCGTTTGCCAGGCTGTCGGGTCCGACACGCTCGACTTGATGCTCAGCGTAAAGACGCTCCCCTTGCCAGGCGCGCTGCAAACCGTGAGCGTTCCGCCAAGCAATTCCGAGAGCCGCTTGCTGATGCTGAGTCCCAGCCCCGTGCCGCCGAATTTGCGCGTCGTCGAGCCATCGGCTTGTGTAAAGGGCTGAAAGAGCTTGCCGAGTTGTTCCCCCGTCATGCCGATGCCCGTGTCGTGAACTTCGAAGTTCAGGTACGACGTTTCACCCGGGACACCGCGGACGACGAGCCGGACTTCGCCCTGCTCGGTGAACTTGATCGCGTTGCCCATCAGGTTCACCAGAATCTGGCGCAACCGCGTCGGATCGGTTTGAAATTGTTCCGGCAGCGAACCTTCGTACTGGACCCGGAGCGCCAGTTGCTTGCTGTCGGCCCGCACTTGCATCAGGTTCACCACATCACCGACGATCTGCGTCGGCGAACAAGCGAGAGCCTCGACGCGCAGCGCGCCGGCTTCGATCTTGCTCAGGTCGAGAATGTCGTTGATCAATTCGAGCAGATATTCGCCGTTGCGCTGGATTGTCTGCGCCGCGCCGCTCAAGTTCGGATCGTCGCGCAGCCCTTCGAGCAAGATGCTCGAATAGCCCAGGATCGACGTCATCGGCGTACGGATTTCGTGGCTCATGTTGGCCAGGAAATCGCTCTTGTAGCGCATCGCCTGGACGGCTTTCTTGCGGGCCTCGTTCAGCTCGTCGTTGCGGAGCTGCAGCACCATGGTTTGTTCTTCGATTTGCGAGCGCGTATCCAGCAAGCTCCGCATCAGCTCGTCGTACTTTTGCTGTTGCAGCTTGACTCGGGTAATGTCCGTACACAGTCCAACGTAGTTGACGATTTCGCCGTCGATGTCGTGGACGGGCTGCACTTCGAGGGCGACCCAGTAGGTTTCGCCCGACTTGCGGTAGTTGAGGACTTCGACGTGGAACGCTTTTCCGCGCTGGAGCGCGTCGCGCATCGTACGGAGTGTGTCTTTGTCGGTGAGCGGCCCTTGCAGGAGTTCGCTTGGCTTGCGGCCGTAACATTCGGCGAGTGAGTAACCGGTCAGGTGCGTGTACGACGCATTGACCCACTCGATGCGTCCAGCTTGGTCGCAGATGATGACGCCTTGATCGGTTTTTTCGGCGACGAGACCGACTTTGTACTGTTCGGACTCTTGCATTTCGAGCGAATCGAACAGCCGGTTTAGTGTTTGACCGAGCCGGCCGAGTTCATCGTCGTCGCTCAGGCGGACATAGTTCCCCGGCCCGTTGCCGACGCGGCGCAACACGGCTTCGATGATGTATTCCAGCCGTTTGGTGACACGCGTATGAAAGAACTGGCTCGCGGCCAGAACCATGATCAGGGCCACGAGCAGCTGGGTCATCGTGCTGCGGATTGCATCTTCGACAGCGTATTGGTGGATTTCCGCTGCGAGTTGCGGCAGCCGCCGCATCAGCTCTTGGCATTGGGCCATGTTCCCGAAATAGTCCAGGACGCACAAAATCAGCGTCGCTCCGAGACCAATCAGCAGCAACAGCATGACCATCCGTTTGCGTAAAGGCGCAAACGAATTGCGTGGCAGAAAACTTGTCGTGCGATGCAGGAGGTGAAACAGATTCATCTTGGCTGACCAACGGTTGAATGGCCGTGACTTACCCGAGACATTCGGTCGCGCAGCACGATCCCCTTTGCTGGCGTAGTCAAAACTAGGTTACGCTTTGCGACATGCGCTGCATTTTGGCAACAAAAGACCTAGCGACTTTCCCCCCCGCTTTGCGGGTTGGGTTCGCGTGGTAACGATCGTGACGATGCGAGGGACTGGAGCAGTTTGTCCGGAAGCTCATCGGATCGAAATGCTGTGCTGCAAAGCGATGACACCTTTCTAAGCCCAGGGGCTTAACGCCCCTGGGTCATAGAGCGCGGTGACCCAGGGGGGTGAACCCCCTGGGCTTAGTCGTTAATATTCGCACGCCATTGCACGACGCTATCCATCCCTTGTCTGGACAAGTAAAATGACATAATTCCAACACGCCCCGACTTTTTCCCCCGCCGCCGATGAAACTTGCGTTTTCCAGCAATGCGTACATGCATTTCTCGATCGAGGACACGATCGCCAAGATTGCCGACCTCGGGTACACCGGGATCGAGATTCTGGCTGATGTGCCGCATGCTTGGCCCGCCGGCTTGCTCCCCGAACGCAAGAAATCGATCCGAGCGGCGCTCGACCGCGCGGGTCTCGCGATCTCGAACATCAACGCGTTCATGATGAACGCCATCGCCGATCCGCGGCAGCCATATTGGCACCCGGGCTGGACTGATCCTGATCCGCACTACCGTGCGATCCGCCGCGAACACACCAAACGGGCGTTGCACCTGGCCGCGGAAATCGGCGCGCCGAATATCACCACCGAACCGGGCGGTGAATTGCAGCCTGGGCAGCGCCGCGAAGACGCCGCACAGATTTTCTACGACGAACTGATGCCGTGCGTCGAGTTGGCCGAGAAGTTAAATATCCAATTGCTCATCGAACCGGAACCCGATCTGCTGATCGAAAAGTTCGGCGAGTATCTCGACTTTATGAAACGGATCAAGTCGCCGCTGGTCGGGCTGAACTTCGATGTCGGCCACGCCTATTGCGTGAGCGAAGACCCGCAAGACTGGGTCGCGAAGATGGCCGAGCACACGCTGCACTACCACTTCGAGGACATCGCCCCAACGCGCGTCCACAAGCACCTGATCCCCGGCCACGGCGCGATCGACTTTCATGCAACGCTCAAGGCGATCCAGGCGACAAACTACGACGGCTGGATCACGGTCGAACTCTATCCCTACATCGAGAACCCCGACGACGCGGCTCGCGCGGCGAAGGAACACTTGACGAAGGTGGCGGGTGAGGTGGGGATTGCTTGGGAGTAAACCATAGCGAATATCGCGTTGGGATTTTTAGGCGGCTGCTTCGTCGGGGCAATGTTGGCTCCAGCAAGTGAACCAAGGTCTTCAATCGCATATTTCATTAGTATTTCGACCGGCGTGATCATCGGCTTGCTCTGCAATCGAGCTGCGCCGAAACAAGATTCAAAGCCTAAGGATCAAGTTGATCCCTGGAGTGAGAATTAACTTGATCCCGATAGGATCATGTTGGAGCCGATTGCCAATTCATGCGCAAGTCCGGAAAAAGCTGGCAACCTAGAGCGCACAAGCATTACAATCGGACCTGCATGTCTGTCGGGGGATTTCACAAAGGACAAGCGATTCAGGGAGCTATCTCATGCGGATGTTTTTTTGCGCGGCGGCCTTCAGTCTCATATGGCTTTCCAATCTCGCACTCGCCGCGGACACGAAGCCCAACGTCATTGTGATCCTCACCGATGACCAAGGCTGGGGTGATCTGAGCCTGCACGGGAATACGAACCTCAAGACGCCGCACATCGATTCGCTGGCCAAGGACGGCGCGCAGTTCGAACACTACTATGTCTGTTCCGTTTGCGCGCCAACGCGAGCGGAGTTTCTTACCGGGCGTTATCACCCACGCACGGGTGTGCGCGGCGTTTCGACGGGGTTGGAACGGCTCAACCTCGATGAGATCACGATCGCCGACACGTTCCATGCCGCGGGTTACAAAACAGCATCCATCGGCAAATGGCACAACGGCTCGCAGTGGCCGTATCATCCGTGTGCCCGCGGGTTCGACGAGTATTATGGGTTCACGAGCGGCCACTGGGGCGAGTATTTTAATCCGCCGCTAGAACGCGCCTCGCGTGATTGCAAGACGGAAATCGTGCGCGGAAAAGGATTCATCGCGGATGACTTCACCAACGAAACCCTGCGTTTCATCGAAGCCAACAAAGCGCAGCCGTTTTTTTGTTATCTGACGTACAACACGCCGCATTCGCCGTTCAGCGTGCCGGACGAGGATTGGAATCGCCACAAGGACAACCCGGTGAAGATGCGCGGCGCGGAGGGTGAGAAGGAAGACCTGCAAGTCACGCGCAGCGCGCTCGCGCTGTGCGAAAACCTGGACCGCAACATCGGCCGTATTCTTGATAAGCTCACGGAGTTGAAACTCGCGGAGAACACGATTGTCGTCTACTTTCACGACAACGGGCCGAATAGTGTGCGCTGGAACGGCGGGATGAAGGGGAAGAAAGGGAGCGTTGACGAAGGGGGCGTTCGTTCGCCGCTGTTCGTACGCTGGCCGGCAAAGATCAAGCCGGGGACCAAGATCGGCGGCATTGCCGGAGCGATTGATTTGCTGCCGACGCTGGTGAGACTGACCGAAGTGCCTCTCATAAGCAAGAAACCGTTGGATGGGATCGATCTCAGCAACATGTTATTGGGTGATCAACTACAAACATCCGCATTCGCTGAGCGGGCTATCTTTTCTCATCAGAATGGCAAAGTAAGTTTGCGCACTGTATCGCAGCGTTTGGATGATCGTGGTTTGCTTTTTAATATGGTGAAAGATCATGGACAAACAAAAGATTTCTCGCGTGATTTGCCCGAGGCGGCGCAAAAACTCAGATCCATGATTGATATATGGCGGCGCGAAACTCTCCCCGCCGAAAAACGCGACACTCGCCCCTACCCCGTCGGTTACGCCGAATTTCCCGTGACATACCTGCCCGCGCGGGATGGCAATTCAACGGGGACGATCAAGCGCACCGGCCCTGCGCCGAACTGTTCGTATTTCACCAACTGGACGAGCAAAGACGACCGGATCACCTGGGACATCGATGTCCACACGGCGGGCAAGTACGAGATCGAACTCTTCTACACGGTCAGTGAAGCCGATGCCGGCGCGACGATCGAAGCGAGTTTTGCGGGCAAGACAATCAGTGGCACCGTGAAGCCGGCGTGGGATCCGCCGCTGAATGAAAAAGACGACCGCGTGCCGCGCAAAGGCGAGTCGTATCAAAAAGAGTTCCGGCCCTTATCGCTGGGAGTCATCGAACTGTCAGCTCAACACGGCACGCTTGTTTTGCGTGCGACGGAGATTCCCGGGAAACAAGTCATGGATCTAAGGATGATCCGGATGACTTTGAAATAAAACGCGCGGCGTTAATCAAGGGGCGCTTGCAGAAACGCTCCCTTTCGGGTCGCCGCTAAACGGGCGATAGAAAATTTTACTTTGTATACTGCTTTCCCTAATCCCTAATCACAATCTGTTTGCTCCCGCGAGTCATATGCGGCGTCGGGATGATGATGCGATCATGGTGCTCGCCCTCGCGGATGATCTTGCCGCCGAGGAGCTTGTAGAAGAAGAGCAAGATCAGCGCGCCGCCCGTGCCGACCAAGAATCCGATGGGGCTGATCGGCGTGATGCGACGGCCTTCGTAGAGGAACATCAGAACGCCGCAGCCGACCACGCTGCCGCCGATGCCCATCAGCACCGTCACGACCGCGCCGCCCGGATCGCGGCCGGGCATGATGGCCTTGGCCATGAGTCCGACCAGCGTGCCAAAGCCGACCCAAGTGAGCAACATATTGGCCCATTGCTCGATCAACGCAGCGAATTCAATTTCGGCGAAGAGCATGGGGAGGGAAAGAATTTAGGAGGTAGAAGTTAGGAGTTAGATGAAGACAAAAACCAAGTATGGAGGAGTTGACTTAGAAGTGCAGCAAGCTGCAATTCTCATTTCTTCTAACTTCTAACTCCTAGATTCTTCATTCTTCCCCTAAAAATTCCCACGGCCAATGTCCGGAGAGAGGGCAAAGCGATAGCGCTTCGCGGCTCTGTCCGGACATCGGCGGCATGGGCGCCGTCCCCCCCACGGGCCTCGTCGTGCGACCGACTGCGGCGCGCGATTGCCAAGGAATTCCCTGGACACCACGGCGACGCGAGCGGCTCGCCAACGAGGTCGGCGAAAACCAATGTGTTTCAAAGAATCCGGACTACGGAGCCGGCAAGACCGGCACCACACCGGGGCCTGGCGGCGGCGGCACTGGCACGCCGGGGCCGAATTGGCCCGGACCGATCGGGCCTTGATTGAATTGAGCTTGCTGTTCGCTGTAAGCCTTCATCGCGGCGGCTTCTTGCGTCAGCTTGAACTTGGGCCCGGTCGGGAAGTACTGAATATCGTCGGTCAAGTAGGTCGCACTGGGCAATGTTTGCCCGCCGACATCGACCTGACAGCCGGTCATCGTCACGGCGCTCAAAAGACCTAGACTGAGCAAAGTTAGACGCTTGGTCAGAAACGAGGAGCGATTCATAATGTTGAACCTTGAATGAATCCTGCAAAGAAAATCGTAATTGAAGCAAGCGGCGCGGTGACTAGTCGGAACTGATGGTGACACTGTTATCCGCTGGCTGAGCGTACGGCAGCATGCTCATCGACGGGATCATGCCCGAAGCTTGTTGAACTTGTTGATCTGCGTACGCACGCCCGGCTTGCACTTGTTGATCGGCGTAAGCACGACCGGCTTGGGCTTGCTGTTCGCCATAAGCCTTCATCGCGGCGGCTTCTTTTTCGAGCTTGAACTTGGGGCCCGTCGGAAAGTATTGAACACTGTCCGACATTGCATTGGCGCTCGGCAGGACCTGCCCGTTTTGCTCGACTTGGCAGCCGGTCAAACCTAGTGTCGTCGCAAGGACAACACCGGCGAGCAGCGAGCGTTTTTTGGTGTTCGATGCGGAACGATTCATCGGGCTACCTGGAACAAAGTGCCAAGGTCGGAGTTTGGTTATTGATCGCTGACGGCGGAATCTGGCTGGGTCGCGAGGGGAAATGCGGCCATCGAAGGAACACTGCCCGACACCCCGCGTTCTCCGCGTTCTTGCATTTCCATCAAGGCCGCCGATTGCTTGGCGTACTTGTACTGGCCGGCGTTTCGTGGATCCCACGAATTGTGGTCAGCACCGTTGTCCACAGTGCAACCCGCGAAGCTCAACCCCAATAGCCCGAGTCCCAAAAATCGAAGTCGGGTGATGTTGAGGAAGCGATTCAGCATGGCGGTCAGCAAGGGTTCGTTGTTGACAATACAATCGGTGTAACAGTTATCGGCGGCATAAACGGCAAACCTTAACATTTTCCGAATTGCTGGCGGATTGGCTGTAAAAAACTGCTAGCAGGAGTAAATTCGTGAAGGAAAGATTGCCGGCAAATAGGATTGAGTCTGTAATGAACGTCTTGAAAGGAGTTGGATGATGGTCAAACGACGCAAAAAAAGCTCTGTCCAAGAGAGTCGTCTCATTATCCGTATCGATGCAGCACGGAAAGCTGTGATCGCGAAGGCTGCCAAACAACAGGGCAAAACGCTAAGCGATTTTGTTGCAGAGAATGCCTGCCAAGTTGCCACGGAATTGCTAGCCGACGAAGGACCGCTGTCGTTGACGCGGAAGCAACTGTCGCACATCTTCGCGACACTCGACAACCCTCCGCACACTAACGTCGAGGCCGTTCAGAAGCTCCTGATGGAACGGTCGATCCTTGATGGCTGAGAACTGTCACACGGCACGTGCACTGCTCGATGGCGTCATGGCCGAGTTGCATTAATTCGGGGCAGTAACTATCCCAAATTAATCGCGCGCAAATTTGCAGTTTTCAACCCCTTTGGCCTACAATAGAAGCAGTGGCGAATTTGCTTTTCGCCGTAGCTATAGGATTCCAGGTAATCATGAGTATTGAACTACTAGCCCTGCGAACAGCGCGCAAGCATGTGCAGAATTTCGAGCGGGAATCTACCGCCGCAGTCGTGATGCAAGAGCATCATGATGCCATGGAATGCCGCAACTGTGAGGATTTTCTGCAGTTGGGCATCGACGCGTTTCATTGGGTCATGAACGCCGATTGCCGGATGCGCGTGGCTGTCAGCGAAGGCGATGTCGCGGCGGATGATAGCTTCGAGTTGTTGCTCCTGGCGTTGTGCAGTCAATGGCTGGTCCCTTGTGCGTTTGCCGAGCAATGGATCGCTCGCTTGGAAGCCGATGGCTTCAAACTCGACAACGCCGAAGAATTTCGGAATTGCCGTCGGGAAATGTCGGCGATCGTCAAGTCCTTTGACTTCAATGATGAGGAAGAACTGCCCGCTCGGATGGCAGAACTTCAGGATCAAGCTCTCGACGCGATAAGAAATGACAAAACCGCCGAATTCTTTTAGACGCTCGAATAAAACAACCGCCGAGTTTGATCGTCTCTTTGCCAAGCTAGACAAAGAATATCGACGCGCGGCACGAGCCTCGTGCAAAACCTATCGAACCGATCCGGCGGCCAAGTCACTTCGCTGGCATCGTTTGAAAGACACCCGCAGCGGCAGGCATCTGTCGGGGAGTATTTCGATTTCAATTACCTTGCGGCATCGAGCGATTGGCATTGAAGATGATGAAACCGGCATCACTTATTGGTATTGGGTGGGTACTCATGCGGAGTATGACATATTTACCGGTGGTTGAATCTCGAGTTCCGCTTTTTTTCGCCACCTTCTATGGAGTTTATTCGCATCCCTCGCGGCAGCGCGATATGATAAAAAGACCCGTCTCCGCGGGTTTCCCAAACGCTAGCAGTGGCCACGGCCGCTGCCTTAGGAGCCAGGCATGATCTCGATCCCGCGCCGCCATTCTTCACTTCGCGGTTGGAGTATTCTCGGAACATTGGCGCTGGTACTTTTTCTCAGCACGCCGGCCCGCGCGCAAATGGGGCCGGTGCTCAGCCCCACCTATTACCGTACGATCGCCCAAATGTATGACGGCGATTACGCCAACGCGCTCGCCGGGTTTGAAAACGAGTACCTCGGTTCGATCAAGATCGGCACCACGCGCTGGCTCGACTCGGTTTGCTTTCTGTCGATGCAAGGCGAGTGCCATCTCAGGATGGGCAACTTGGCCAAGGCAGCCGAAGCGCACGGCAATGCGCTGCAGCTTTACCTGTACTACACCCAATGGATGCTCAACGTCCAATTTCCCCCGCAGGTCCAATCGAGCCAGCCAACCAAGTTTCCCTGGGGGATGCGAGCGCCGGGTTCCAAGATCGCGCGGCTGCCGGAAACACTGCTCATGCAGCAAGGCCAGCCGGTGACGCAGAACTCGCTCCTCAAGGGCGGACCCGTCATGCAGCCGAAACTGGTTTCCGTGCCGGTGCAAGAGATCGTCCGTTGTGTGACGCTGAGCATCAAACGGCGGCGCGAATTGCAAGGCCCGATCAGCCCGCATGATTCGCTCAACAATCAAGTACTCGAGGAACTGAAGAAGGCGACCGCGGCGAACAACAATTGGTCGCGCTCCTGGACCGATGCGATGATCGGGGCGTCGCTTTATGCGACGGGGAACAAAGGCCAGGCGATCGCGCTGCTCAAGAACTCGCTGCTGCTTGGCGGGGAGTTGGATCATCCGCTAACGTGCTATTCGCTGCTGCTGCTCGGGCAGATCGCGTTCGAGGACGCCAAGTACGACGATGCGTACACTTGGTTCGCGCAAGCCACGCTTTCGGCCGCGGAGTACAGCGATTACGGCGTGATCGAAGAAGGGTTCCGCTATTGCTACTTGATTCATGTGATTCAAAACCGCAAGGGTGTGCTCACCGAACTGCAACCGGCGACTGTTTGGGCGAAAAAGGCCGGGGTCCGCGAGCTGCAAGCGTCGCTCTTGGTGCTCGCCGCGGAAAATCTCGCCGTGCAGCGCCAGACGAAACCGGCCGCAGCGTTGTTGCAACAAGCAACGACGATCATGAATCGCACGCCGTTGCTGGCGAGCGAAATCGGCGCGCGGCTGATGTACACCACGGCGCTGACCGATTATCAAGCGGGCCGTCTGGCCGAGGGGGACAAAGCCATCGCGACAAGTTTGGCTACGGCGCAAAATCACAGCCGCTGGCTGTATCAGTTGGGTGTCGCGACCGCGCGGTATACAGCTTCTACGCCGCAGTTGACCGAAGCCAAAATCCTGCCAATCTACGAACGTCTGGCCGATGATCCGCTGCCAGTTGATTGGACGGAGCGGCCGTTGGATTCGCTCTTGGCGCTGTCGATTCCGCATCAGCCGATGTTCGAACTCTGGTTCGAGATCATCTTGTCCAAGAACGAATGGGAAAAGGCGTTCGATATTGCGGACAAAGCCAAACGCCATCGCTTGTTCAACGCCTTGCCGCTTGGCGGACGGCTGATGGCCGTGCGCTGGCTGCTCGAAGCGCCCGTCGAAGCCCTCGACAAGGATGCGCAGCTCCAGCGCCGTGAAATCAACGCCCGCTTCCCCGAATACGCCAAGCTGAGCGAAGCGGCCACGAAGATCAAAACCCAACTTACCGCCATGCCGCTCGCGCCGGACAAGGCCGAGGAAATCAAGAAGCAAGCCGATCTGATGGGCGAGTGGTATCGGCTGAGCATGCAGCAGGAAGCGCTGATCCGCGAGATTTCCCTGCGCCGCGAACCGACAAAATTTGTCTTTCCGCCAACGGCCAGTGTCAAAGCGATCCAAGAAAAACTGCCGCAAGGTCAAGTCGCGCTCATCACCTACGCCACCAGCCGGAGCTTGCATGCGGTCTTGCTCAGCAAGACGCGCTACGCGGCGTGGCGTGTGGAAAACCCGGCGCTCTTGGAGAAAAAAACGCTGGGCTTCTTGCGCGCGATTGGAAACTTCGATGCCAATGGCTTGCTCACGCCGGCACAATTGAACGATCAGGCTTGGAAAGCCGCCGCGCGCGAGGCCCTCGACGCGTTCCTGCAAAATTCCAAGGTGAATTTCGGACAAGCCTTTGACGAACTCATCATTGTCCCCGATGGCCAGCTTTGGTACTTTCCGTGGGAAGCGGCCGTCGTCGGCGATCCGCCGACGACCCTCTTGAGCAAGACCCGCATCCGCTACGCGCCGACCAATGGGTTGATCTTCAATCCGTTGTCGACCCGCTCGAATCGCATGGAGCTCGGCGTGGTCATGGGTAAGCTGCACCCGCGCGGCGAGGCGAAGCTCGGCGAGGAATTCCTCGAAAAGCTCGCGGCCAAGTTGCCTGGGGCGAAGCAACTCAAGGGAGGACTCAATGTCCCTTCACCGCTGTTCGCCGGGTTGTTGGATCAACTGATCGTACTCGATGACATCACTACCGTTGATCGCGGCGGCATCGATTGGGCCCCGACGAATTTGGACAAGAGCGGCGCGGGGACGCTTGCCAATTGGCTGCAATTGCCCTGGAAACGCACCGATGTGATTGTCCTGCCGGGATTTCATAGCCTGGCCGAGACGACGATCCGCGACGCGCGCCTCGGCAATGGATCGGAGTTGTTCCTGAGTTCGTGCGCCTTGATGGCGACCGGCGCGCGAACCGTGGTGCTGAGCCGCTGGCGCCCGGGCGGCGTATCGAGCTACGAGTTGGCGCGCAAATTCTTGCAAGAGCTTCCCTACGCCGGCGCGGCGGCCGCGTGGCAACGCAGTGTGCAGTTGCTCTGCGATACGCCGTTGGACTTTTCCCATGAGCCGCGCATTCGTGCCGCCGCGAACGAAGGGGAGATGAAAGCCGACCACCCGTTCTTCTGGGCGGGATTCATGGTGATCGACTCGGGTGTTCTCGGCAGCGACCAAGTCGCGGCGGCTGATGGTCCGCCAATGGTGATGCCGCCGGCTGTTGCGCCGGGCGCAGACCCCGCGAAGCCAGATGACGCGCGGCCGATGCTGCCGCCGCTTCCAGACAATGGCGCACCGCCGAAGCCGGACGTCATTCCGCCGGCACCGTTGCCTTTGGATCGGCCGAAGCAGCCGGCGCTTCCCGAAACAAAGTAGCCAAGGTCGTAAGACCTTGGACGATCCCGCGGATCCCACGAAGCCTTTGTTTCAACGACTGGACTCTTCCCACCTCGACGTTATGATTCCGCTGCAAAGTTTTTCCGAGCGGGCTCATCTCTCGAGGACGTTTCATGTCGCAGAAACTTCAGGGCAAGACGGCTGTTGTCACCGGGGCATCGAAGGGAATCGGGGCTGAAATTGCCAAGCAATTAGCTGCCGCGGGAGCTTCGGTCGTCGTCAATTACGCGTCGAGCAAAGCCGGCGCCGATAAAGTGGTTGCCGCGATTACCGCTGTGGGCGGCAAAGCCATCGCCGTGCAAGCCGACGTCGCGAAGCCGACGGATATTGCGAAACTATTCGCCGAGACGGACAAAGCGTTCGGCCCCGTCAATATCCTGGTCAACAACGCGGGTGTTTATGAATTCGCCCCCCTCGAAGCGATCACGGCCGACCATTACCACAAGATGTTCGACCTCAATGTGCTGGGCCTTTTGCTGACGACGCAAGAGGCGGCGAAGCGTATGCCCGACGGCGGGAGCATCATCAATATCAGTTCGGTGGTGGGCAAGCTGGCACTCCCCGCCGCGTCTGTCTATTCCGCGACCAAGGCCGCGGTCGATGCCATCACGCGGTGTCTAGCTACGGAACTTGGCCCGCGCAAAATTCGCGTGAATGCCATTAACCCAGGTATGGTGCAAACCGAAGGGAACTCAACTGCCGATGCGGAAAGCGAATTTCGCAAGGCCATCGAAGCGCAAACACCGCTCGGCCGCATCGGCAGCGTCGATGACATTGCTCCGGCGGTCGTTTTCTTCGCGTCGGACGATTCCAAGTGGATGACCGGTGAGTTGATGTATATCTCCGGCGGCTATCGGTAACTTGCAGAGTTCGTATTTCGTGTGGGTTAAAACCCACACTACTCGTCCGTCACGAGTTTCTGCAATTTTTCGCGCAGCTTGCTCAGATAGTTCGGCGCGCGTTGCACGGACTTTTGTTGCGTCGCGAAGTAGTGCGCCGGGTTGGCCTTGACCGGCGTTTGCGCTGGGGTAGTCTTCGGCGGCAGGGGCTGCGGCATGGGCCCGACGGCGCGTTGATGAAAGTTCAGTTGCTGGACCGCGGCGACCGAGCGGCGGAGCCGCGCGATGGCGTCGC
>JBGSSS010000108.1:0-11783 GCA_041736895.1 Pirellulales bacterium | reverse complement strand
GCCGGTTTGCTGTCGCCCGCCGCGACCATCGCGCCGACCGCGAACCGCTCGGCGCAGATCGTCAGGCCGTACGAGATGTTTTCGACATTGCAGCCCAGGTAGATCCGCCCGCCGTCGGTGAGCAGCGCCGCTCCGACGTGGAACTTGGAGAAAGGGGCATAAGCGTTGTCACGCACAGCCGTGGCGGCGGCGATCAAGTCGGAACGTTGCGATTCGGTGAGCATGAGTAGCTGGGATTCTTTTAGCCCCCGGTCAATGACCGGGGGGAGTTGACGTTGAGTTAGAAAGAGCTTGGAGACTTGATGGACGACGAGCCTTGGAAAAGATCGATCAACGTTGCACAACGCACTGTTCCCCCGTCATTGACGGGGGGCTAAATGGAACCGCACGATTAACCAATCCGTTCTACGATCAGCGGCAATGCCGCTGGTGCTTCGTCGCCGATCGTCCAGGCCCCTTCGATCATCGGCCCGACGCGGGCGACTTGGTCTTTGGGCGCGAACATCCGCGCGAGGGGTTGCCCGCGCTCGATCTTTTGGCCGAGCCGGACGAGCGATTCGAGGCCCGTCGAATGGTCGAGCTTGTCGCCGAGGGCCTTGCGTCCGCCGCCGAGTTCGATGACCGCGAGGCCGAGTTGTTCGTTGTTGCAAGCCGTGAGGTAGCCGGACTTGGTCGCGAGAACATCGCTGGCCGGCGCGACGGGAAGCTTGGCCGTCGGATCGCCCCCTTGGGCACGGATCATTTGCTCGTACTTTTCGTAGGCTTTGCCGCTGGCGAGGTGACCTTGCAAGATTTTCTTCGCTTCGTCGGCCGTCGTTGCGGTCTTGGTCAAGAGCAGCAGCTCCGTGCACAGGGCGAGCGTGATTTCGATCAGGTCCGTCGGCCCGCCTCCCTTGAGCATGTCGACCGACTCGTTGACCTCGACCGCGTTGCCGATCATTCGGCCGTTCGGTTGGTTCATGTCGGTGAGCAAGGCACTCGTCATGACCCCGAGCCGCTTGCCCGTGTTGACGAGCGAATGAGCCAGCTTCCGAGCTTCCTCGATCGGTTTCATGAACGCTCCGCTCCCCCACTTCACGTCTAGCACCAGGGCCCGCGGGTTTTCGGCCAGTTTCTTGCTCATGATGCTGGCCGTGATCAAGGCGATCGACGGCACGGTGCCGGTGACGTCGCGGAGGGCGTAGAGTTTCTTGTCGGCTGGCGCGAGTTCGGCGCTCGCGCCGCTGATGACGCAGCCGACGTCGCGAACGACGCGTTGGAACTCTTTGGTGCTGAGGTCCGTGCGGAAGCCGGGGATGGCTTCGAGCTTGTCGAGCGTTCCACCCGTCGCTCCGAGGCCGCGGCCGCTGATCATGGGCACCTGCAAACCGCAGCAAGCCAAGAGCGGCGCGAGGATCAGCGACGACTTGTCGCCGATCCCGCCGGTCGAGTGCTTGTCGACCTGCGCGGGTCCGTCCTTCGGCCACGGCAGCACCATGCCGGACCGCAGCATCGTCTCGGTCAAGCACGCGATCTCGTCGGTCTCCATCCCGCGGCACAGGATCGCCATCGCCAACGCCGCCATTTGATAATCGGGAATCGTCCCAGCGGTGAAGCCATTGACGAAGTCGCGAATCTCGTGAGCATGCAACACATGCCCATCACGCTTGCGGGCAATCACGGCGGCGGGCGTTATTTGCGACATCGAGTTTCAAGTCGGAGAAATACGAAACACGGAGAAACGGAGGAAATTCAGAGCGGCACAGAGAAGACAAATACGAAAGGCAAGTACGCCCACAGATTCACACAGATGAACACAGATAAAGGCAAATACAGATCATTGCAAAGAAAGTGTCATTCACCACTACCGACGATCTGCATTTCTTATCTGTGTTAATCTGTGTCCATCTGTGGGCAAGTATTTTGCATTTTAATGTTGCTTCGCTACCCGCTTTGGCGTTGATTCGTACTTCGACAAGACGCTCAGCACCAACTTGGTCAACTTCGGTTCGGTGGACTTGGCCGTGGCGATGATCTTCTCGACGTTGGCCGGTTCGAGGGCGTCGGCGAGGCACATGTCCGTGATGATCGAGAACCCGATCGTGCGCAGCCCGCAATGCGCGGCGACGATGACTTCGGGGATCGTCGACATGCCGACGCAGTCTGCGCCCATGTCGCGGAGCATGCGGTACTCGGCACGCGTTTCGAGATTCGGTCCGGTGACCGAAACGAGGACGCCTTTGTGCGCAATGATGTTGTTCTTGCGAGCCTCTTCGAGGGCGACGTCGATCAACGCCGCGTCGTACGGTTCGCTCATGTCGGGGAAACGAGGCCCGAGCCGATCGTCGTTCACGCCGATCAATGGGTTGTCGCCCATCAGATTGATCTGGTCGTCGATGACCATGATGTGGCCGAGGCCGTAATACGGATTCAAGCCGCCAACGGCGTTGCTGACGACCATCAGGTCGCAGCCGAGTGCCTTGAAGACGCGGACCGGCAGGGTGATTTGTTTGAGCGGGTAGCCTTCGTACTTGTGAAAGCGGCCCTCCATCGCCATGACGGGCAGGCCGTTCAGCTTGCCGCAAACTAGCCGGCCGCGATGGCTCGTGGCGGTCGATTTCGGAAAGTGCGGAATCTCGGGATAGTCGATCGCCGCCTCGACTTCGATGTTCTCGACGAGGCTGCCGAGGCCCGTGCCGAGAATGATGCCGACTTTCGGCGGAGTCGACCACTTGGAGCGAATGAAAGCAGCGGCTTCTTGAATTTTGTCGTAGAGGTCAAGCATGAGTGTTCGTGTTCAGAAATCGAATTGAAAAACAAAGACATATACCGCAGATGAATACGGCTTGAGAACTCAGATTTACTCCGGTAAAGGAACCGTGTTCGGCCTATTGTGTTTGGCCGCGTTAGTCCAAGGAAGGCTAGTAAAGCCAGTTTGGGATGATCCACCACTTTCAATTAGCTGAGTGACATAAGGTTTTTTAAGTGCATTGATCGAAGTCTTCAACGCTTGTAAATGCTCGACGTTTTCGATTCTCAACTTCTCGAACTCCTCGGTGTCAAATCGTGGGGCATCGGGATGAATAGAAGCAACAGTTTCGGTTCGAGCAGTGCTAAAAAATTTCAAAGCCAGTTCGATTTGCTCTAACTGCAATTGCCATAATGGCTGTTCGCGGTGTGTTTTCCACCAGTCTTTCAGGTCTTTCTCCGCACCCAATCCTATATTCCGCTGGTCACGAGTGATGAAATGAATTTCGTAATGATAGGGACAGAGGATGCATTGGAAAATTTCGTTACTGACACTTCCAACGCTTCTGTTCGTATCGCCATTGATTCCCTTCTTGGTGTAGCTGTAGCGTTGATCTTCAAAATGTTTACAAAGTCCGTCGCACGCGCCTGCCCCTTCGTTGAGCAGCTGTCGCATGGCTAGATAAACCGGAACTTGTGCCTCGTATTGATAGTTTTTGGGGAAATCAATATCGCGGTGAACTTGTTGCGGTCGAGAATTCTTGGAGGCTAACAGTTCAATCAGGAATGAGACGCGCTCCGGCTGAAAACTACTATCTTCTTCCGCAGCCAGCCCATTTAAGCCGGAATTCAAACCAACACAAAGCAGGAACAACAGGCCGATTCTCATGGCATGCATCGATTGATATGTGAATGATCCGCGTTTCATCTGCGAAAGCATCTGTGTCTATCTGCGGTTAAAAGTGTATTTAGTATCCGCCGGTTGCTGGCCCGACCTTCGTCGCGTCACCCGCCGCTTCGGCCGCCTCTTGTTTGGCGATCGTTTCGGTGGCACTCGTGCCGAGGCGTGTTGCGCCGAGGGCGACCAAGCGGCGCGCGTCGGCTAGCGAGCGAATACCGCCGCTGGCTTTGACTTCGATCGAGCAGCTTTTTCGCATCAGGGCAACATCGTGATCGGTCGCGCCCTTGGTCGCCATCGAGCCGTCAGCTTGCTTGACGAAACCAAATCCGGTGCTCGTTTTGACGAAGGCCGCGCCGGCGCGTTCGCTGACCTTGCAAAGTTCGATCTTGTGTTCGTCGCTGGAAAAGTAATCGGTTTCGAAGATCACTTTGGTGATAACGTTGAACTCACGGCCGACATCGACGACGGCGCGGATGTCACGTTCGACCTCGTCCCATTGCTTTTGCTGAGCCTGGCCGACGTTGATGACCATGTCGAGCTCTTTGGCGCCTTGCTCGCAAGCCCAACGCGCTTCGGCGGTCTTAATCGACGTGGACATCGAGCCGTGCGGGAAGCCGATCACCGTGCTGACGACTGTTTTGCTCCCTGCGAGCAATTTGACCGCCGAAGGAATCATGTAGGGCTTCACGCAGACGCTGAATGCGCCGAGATCGCTGCAAAGTTTGCACGCCGCAACCAAATCCGAATCGGTCTGCGTCGGATGCAGGACCGCATGATCAATCAAACCAACGACAGAGGACATAGCGAGAAAGGCAAAAGTCAAAAGGCGAAATGCAAAAGTTATGCGACCGTATCTTAGCCGATTTTGCCGCGGAAACCATTGTTCCTGGGGGAAAAGTTGTCTCAAAGCGAACCGTTGGGATCCAAGGGCGTAAAGCCCTTGGCTTTGGAATGGAAGCAGCGACTTGCGTATCGGAACCGGGCAGTTTGTCCGGAGCCGTACTCAGAACTATGATGCAGGATTGATTCGTCCCAACAGGTTGTCACTCGCGTTTAGGATTACGATCGATGAAATATGCCGTATTATTACTGGCCGCACTTTGGCTAGTTCCCTGCTCTGCTCCGCCGGTGTTTGCCGACGAGGCGAAGCCGCAGAAGGCCGTGTCCCGGCAGCAAAACGCTGAGCCGAAGCTGCTCAAGATCATGACGTTCAACGTCGAGAACCTGGCCGCGCCGGGCGTGAAGACGCGGCTCGAACGGTATCGTTGGGACATCGCGCGTAAGGCGCTGTTCGAACGAGTCGCCAATGTGATCGAGGCAATGGAACCCGACGTGGTGAACCTGATCGAAGTCTTTTCCAAGGAGAGTGTCGATCTGCTCGTCGAAGTTTTGCACGAGAAAGGGCTCAAAGATTACCGCGGCTATCACATTCAGAACAGCGATAACTTTACCGGCTTCGATGTTTGCGTGGTGACCAAGATACCGCTCGATGAAATCGACGGCCAAACGATTCGACACTTTGGCCCCGGCACCGAGCATCCGTATCGCGAGCCATATTACAACAAAGACGAAACGGGCACGGTCCGTCAGAAGACCGCCGGGATTAGCCGGCACGCGTTGTACTTCCTGACCTTCAACGGGCAGAAGATCGGGTTCCTTGGACTGCATCTCAAGGCTCAGCCGGACGACGTGCCATCGAACTTGCAGCGCGAGCATGAGATGAAGATGGCGCAGAAAATCATCAGCGGTGAGATCGTCAAACGCGGCTATCAGCCGATTGTCTTGGGCGACCTGAACGACTACGACCCCGATGTGCCGGACCGCGACGAGACGCGTAACACGATGACCGGCGTGCTCAAGGGTTTCAAGAACTACGACGCGACAACGCCCGAGGATGAACTGGTTAATGCGGCGGGGAAGATCGCCCGCCCCGCGGACCGCTACACGAACTGGTGGGATCGAAACGAGAACGGCGTGCAAGATTCCGAGGACGTCCTCTCGATGATCGACCACATTTTGCTGCCCAAGGCTTGGGAGGCGAATATCCGGCGGACGCTCATCTTTCACAACAACAACGACATCAGCGACCACTGGCCGGTGTATACCGAGGTAATGATTCCGGCGCGTAAGTAGCGAGTGCGACGTAAAAAACGTAGGCCAGTCTTTCCAGCCCAGGGCTGCGGCCGCGTGGCGTCAGGAGGCAAAGGTTCTGAAAAATAGTAAATAAGGGGTTTGATTTTGGGCCAGGGCATGTGGTCGATTGGAAGGTGGCGCACTCTCGATTGAGGGATCAAGTGAGAGCCCTGTAGGTTCCGGTCTCCGAACGCGATTGGTGACGCATGAGGACCAAGCCAGATTCGGCGCGTGTTCGCCGCTCTAGGTTCCGCTGGGGACTGCGGGACCTACAGGGAGCGAGAATGTAGCCAAGGTCGTGAGACCTTGGACGCGTGGCGTCAGGGCAAGTCTTCCAAGGTCTAACGACCTTGGCTACGGGACGGCCAGGCGATCAAAAACCCCAGCATTTGTTGCCTCGAGGCAACAGCCTGTGCGCGCGTTTCGGCGCGCGGAATCGTCCCCCGGGTCGAGACCGAAAAACTCAGTTTCCCCGCAAGTTGATGCAGTTTCGAGGTGCCTAAGGCGCGCCCAAATGGGCGCGCACAAGTGCGCGTTTTTTTCGTTCTTTTTTGATTTTTTTGCGTTTTATTCTGATTTTTTCGTGATTTATTTTGATTTTTTCGTGCCTTTTTGCCCCTGTTTTGAGCCTTTTCCCCAGGTTTTGCTCGGTTTTTGACATTTGCGCAAATGGCAACAAGAAAAAAATTGTGCGCACTTGCGCGGCGTTTTTGGGAGAGCCGGAGACCTGAAAAAAGTTGCCAGGATGGAGCTTTGCCAAGGCAGCGCTCCGAGGCTTGGGACAGCGCGGCGAGACGTTGGGAAAAGCCGCACACGATGGTGAAATCGGCTGGCGCGCGAGAAGCAGATGGACCTAAAATAATCCCAGGGGATGAACCCTTGGGCTTTGAAAAACGATCGTAACGCCCAGGGGTTTACCCCCTGGGATCGGTGAGTTTGATCATGGAGAAGAAAATCATTGCTCCTGTTCCTGGAACTTCTTTAAGATAAAGCCAGCAAACCTGTCCGGTATTTTCCTCGGCGTCCGCTGAGGGGGTCACACAAACCGCGCAGAGGTCGGTTGCCGCTATCAAGGGTCAAGTCATGCGTACCGCTTCGTTGCTGCTGACAATTGGGATGTTGTTGCTCGCCGTTTCGCCGAGCAATGCTGCGGAAGCTCTTAACCGGGAGCAAATTTCGTCGCTCCTCGACACGGGCTGGAAGGCCAGCGGTCCGGCCTGGAAAGCCGCGCAGGGAGAGTACGGCGTGTTGTTGCGTGCGGCACCGAGCGATGCGAATCTGGAATATGCGTATCTGCTGGTCATGCTCCGCCAACGGAAGTACGACGAGGCTCTCGATCAATCGGCCAAAGTGCTGGCGGTTACTCCTGGGCATTTGCCTACACTCCAAGCACGAGTCTACACGCTGACACTACTCAAGAAATACGAAGCGGCCCTCGTCGAATTAGAAACGATGGCCAAAGCCATTGTGAAAACGCGGACTCCGGCGCTGACGCAAGAAGAAGCTCGCGACTACGCACGGTTCCTGGGACGCGTGTGGGGCTTCATTCACGGCCCGGCACAATCGTCGCTAACGGAGCAGAGCCGCGAGTCGGCGCGGGAGCGGATTTCTACGGCGCTAGGCAAGAACGGCGTCGCCTTGTTTCACGAGGGTGTCGTGGCCGTGACCGCAAAGTACACGCAACTACATCAAGGGCTGAATATCACGAAGGCCGAAACGATCGCGGCCGAAGACCAAGCCAAAGAACAAGCCAAGGTGCAGCTTGCCGAAGCCAAGGTGCAGATCGCGGCCGAGGCGCAAGCGCTTGACGAAAAGTCGAGCAAGCTCCGCAGCGATGCCGAAGGGCAGCTCGCGAAGCTCGATGCGCAAATTTCACCTTTGCAACAACAGATCAACTTGCTCGACACCCGCGCAGCCAATGAACAATCCAACATTGTGACCGCCGAGGCGAACATCGCAACCTGGATCAACGTCGCGAACAATGCCGGCTCAGAAGCCGAGTTGAACAATGCCAACATCCAAATTAATTTTCATCGCAACCAGCGCGCGATTTTTATCAACCGGTTAAACTTGATTGCCAACCAACGTGCTGGCGTTGCGAATCAAGCCGCGGCGCTTCTCGCGACACGCCAAGGAGTTGTGAATACGTTTAACGCCGAGAACGGTGCGCTTGAACGCCGGCTCAAGGAACTTGGCGGTTTGAATAATCGCGTGGCCAACGAAGAGAAAAAAGCAGCTCAACCAAGCACTGGCACGACCACGCAAACCATGTCGCTGAATAACAAGCTCACTGGCTTTAGCACTTACGAAGACTTTCCGTTTGAATTACAGCGAACGCAACTGCTGGAAAGTTTGAAGTGACAAGATAGGAACCGCTGCCTTTTCAATGAATCCAGTCAGCACAAGGCGAGATCATAAAGCTTGGTCGGATGCTTGGCATCTTCCATGCTTTCGAGGATAATGGGGAGATTCGCAAATAAGACCAGGCGGGGTCCTGGCGATTTAACTTCTCCGGGAGCCTTCAGATGAAGCGGCGTGATTTTTTAGCGGCTAGTACGGCGGTGGGGACGTATTCGATGTTCGTCAAGGTCGACTCACTCGAAGCGGCCAACAACACGAGCGTGACCAACTCGGCCGATGACATTCGCCGCGAACTCGAAAAAGTTGCTCCGCCGCGGGATCGCAAACCGGCCGCCGACGAAGCCCACATGACACTCGTCGAACTCGGCTGCGATGTCCTTGTCGCCGGCGGCGGCATGTCGGGCGTTTGCGCGGCGCTGGCCGCGGCTCGCAACGGTGCGCGGGTTGTCCTGGTCCAAGATCGTTCGCGGCTCGGCGGCAACGCCAGCAGCGAAATCAAAATGCACATTGTCGGCGCTGACAATCACGGCAGCCGGCCTGGCTGGCGCGAAGGGGGCATCCTCGAAGAACTTCGACTCGAAAACGCGGCCACGAACCCGCAACGAAGTTGGGAAGTTTGGGATCTGCTCCTTTATGACAAGGTGATCAGCGAACCCAACATCACACTGCTTCTGGATAGCACTCTGTACGCGGTGGAAATGAAAGACGGCACGATCACGAGCGTCAACGTCCGCTGCGACAAAACCGAACACATCTACCGCATCACGGCACCGCTCTACATCGACTGCACCGGAGACGCGCGGCTAGGGCTCGAAGCCGGTGCCGAAATGCGTTGGGGCAAAGAATCGCGCAGCGAGCATCAAGAACCCCTCGCACCCAAAGACGGCAACCGCGAAACGCTCGGCAGCAGCATCCTCTTTACCGCGCGCAAGCACGACAAGCCGATGCCGTACAAAGGCCCGGCTTGGGCACGCAAGATCAAGCCCGAGAACCTTAAGTCTCGTCCGATCAGCAGCACCTCGTGGGAATATGGCTACTGGTGGATCGAATGGGGCGGGCTGGGCGATACGATCCGCGACAACGAACGGATTCGCTTTGAACTCCTCGGCATCGTGTTGGGCGTGTGGGATTACGTCAAGAACAGCGGCAAGTATCCCAACAGCGCCAACTGGGCGCTCGAATGGGTTGGCATGGTTCCCGGCAAGCGCGAAGCGCGGCGCATGTTGGGCGATCACATCCTGACGCAACAGGATCTGATGGGTGTCAACGGCGATTTTGAAGATGCCGTTTCGATTGGTGGCTGGAATCTCGACGAACATCCATCGATCGGCTTCGACGGCGGCGAAAAGAACATTCCGCCATACGTCACGATTCGTCTGTCCGAGGTTTACAACATTCCGTATCGCTCGCTGTACAGCAAGAACGTCAACAATCTGCTCATGGCGGGCCGCAACATCAGCGCGAGCCACGTCGCGTTTACCTCGACGCGCGTCATGGCGACATGCGCATGCCAAGGCCAAGCCGCGGGAACCGCCGCAGCGATCTGCGCCAAGAACAAACTGTCGCCCCGCGAGTTGTATCAGAACAAGGACCGGCTCAACGAGTTGCAACAAACGCTGCTCCGCGATGACCAGACGATCAAGAATCTCAAGGCCAACGATCCCAAGGACCTCGCCCAAAAGGCCAAGGTCAAGGCGAGTGTGACCGCCGAAGAATCAGCCCCCGAGAACGTCATCAACGGCTTTACGCGCGATTTGCCCAAGCAGATGAAGAACCGCTGGGCGGGCAAGATGGGCGATAAAGGAGCCTGGCTCGAATTGGCTTGGGACCAACCGCAAACGGTGAGCCAAGTCCAGTTGATCCTCGACAGCGGCATGACCCGCGGCCAACTGACGCTCACCAGCAGCGACGGCCAAGCGGCGAAGCAGATTCACGCCCCGCAACCAGAACTGCTCAAGGATTACAAGATCGAAGGCCGCAAAGCCGGGAGCAAAGAGTGGACCGTGCTGGCCGAGATCAAGGACAACATCCACCGCCTCCGCCGCCACAACTTCGACGCGGTGAAACTCGACGCCGTGCGGGTGAATATCAGCGCGACGAACGGGGATGAGCTGGCGCGGGTTTATGAGGTGCGGTGTTACGCGTAAAGGAATGGCCGAAAGGAAATTGGGATGGATACCCTAGAACCAACTAGACGTTCGTTCTTGATGTCTCGTGTTTTAGCAAAAAACACGAAGCCAGAAGTCCAAGTTCGTCGAATCATTCATAGCCTTGGCTTGAGGTTCAGGCTGCATGCCAAGAGTCTTCCCGGCAGACCAGATATCGTTATGCCAAGGCACCGAACAGTGGTGTTCGTGCATGGTTGCTTCTGGCATCGACATGTTCGTTGCAAGAAAGCTACTACTCCGAGTTCAAACAAGGAATTTTGGTTGACCAAATTTTCCGCCAACAAATTGAGAGATAAACGCAATTCTAAAAAGCTGAAGGCACTGGGCTGGAAAGTTGTTATCATTTGGGAATGTCAAATCGGCGACCCAGCGCGAATCGAACAGCAAATATTGCGGGCAGTTGAACAAATATGAAAGCCATCGAACTCTTTGCGGGCATTGGCGGTTTCCATGTCGCTGCAAATCAATGTGGCATCGATATGGTGTGGGCGAATGATATTTCACCCAAGGCTTGTGAAGTTTATCGAACGCAATTTGGCAAAGATTCGATTATCGAAGGTGATGTGCGCCAATTCTTGAATTTCATACCACGCCACGATCTACTGACTGCTGGTTTTCCATGCCAGCCATTTAGCAGTGCGGGGAAGAAGAAAGGAATTCGAGACGCTCGCGGAACATTGTTCGAGACGATCATTCTGGCCCTTGAGAAATACTCGCCAAGATACTTCATCCTTGAGAATGTCAAACGCCTTCTCGCAATGGAAGATGGCTATCACTTTGCAACTATTTTGTCTTCTCTGGCAAACTTGAATTATTCGATTGAATGGCGGCTATTGAATGCAATGCATTTAGGTCTTCCTAAGAATCGTCAGCGTGTGTTCATTATTGGAATGCGACGTACGGCTTCTGATGCCTCTCCTGAAATCAAGCTTGCTTCGGAAGAGGATCTTTCATCCTTACCGTGGTCAGCCTCGGATTGCCTACCGCATCTAAGTGAATGGAAGCAAATCGAGAAACACGGAAAATCATTTCCGAATTGGGGATTGGCAATTGAGGGCCGATTCTTCGGGGCCGATTTGGATGGCTTTTCGGAGCAGCAATCTCCAGTATTATTGAAAAAAGTGCTTCAAAAAAATGTCGGTAATGAATTCGACTTTACCGAAACAACTCTGAAGTGGGTCGAAACCAATACACCCGTGAAACGCTTCGTCCAAGGCGTGGAAATAATCAGCAACCAGGGTGGTGGCGCTCGAATGGGTTATACGATCTTTGGAACGAATGGCGTTGCACCTACGCTTACTTCGTCCACAAGTCGTCATTATGAGCGGTATCGCATTGGCGAACGTTATAGACGACTCACCAATATCGAATACGCCCGAATTCAAGGTTTCCCGGACGATCATTGCGCTGCCGTCTCGACATACGACCAATATGCGCTCTATGGAAACGCCGTGCCTCCGCCGATGGTCAAATGGGTCATGGAGAAGATCGTT
>JBGSSS010000077.1:0-25785 GCA_041736895.1 Pirellulales bacterium | reverse complement strand
GGTCCTGCGCCGGCTCCGCCACCGCCGCCGCGGACCGCTCCAGCGCCGGCTTTTCCAACTCCGCCGAAGAGTTAATCCCGGATCAATGCAGACTTTGTCCAATACTTTCAAGCCGTGATGTGTGCGCATCACGGCTTTTTTTGCTTCAGCATGGGAAACTCGGTAAACTCGATTCACTGGCACTGTTGCAGTGACAAAATTGCCCTAGCGATCAATCCTTCAAACAGGGGAGAGCATTCGATGTTGAGCAATAAATTTCTGTTCATGTTCTTGCTTGGTCTCGCGGCATTGGGGAGCAACCCGCTTCAGCGCAGCGCGTTGGCCCAGGGCTCCGTGCCGCACGATCTCAAGTACATCCTCGACAAGCCGCTCCAAGCGATGTGGTCGCGGCCGAGCGAGCATCTGAAGAATCCGGCGCTGGCTGAATTTCTTACGGAAATGCTGAAAGTTCCACCAAGTGAAACGGCGCGGCAAAGCGTTGCCGGTTTTCCGAAGATGGATTACTTCAAGCTCTCACTCGGCATCGGCCACAACCAGTGGAGCGATAAACCGCGGCCGATTGATGTCGCAATTCTTCATTACAGCGATCCCGCGGTAGCCAAATCCATGTGGGATATTCATGCCGCGAGCCTGGAAGCCAAGACGGTTCCTGAACTGAAATTCCCCGTCTATACCTTCAAGCAAAACTTGCATCACGGCCAAGAGGAGAAAGATTGGAAGCTTGCGATGGGCAAAGCGCAGCCCGATCCGCAAACGCTCGTCGAGGGGAACACCGTCGAGATGCTGATCAAGGCGCTCGCCCCGCCGGCCGGGGCCAATGAATCCGCGCCCTGGGCCAAGGAATTCCCCAACTGGGCGAATTCCCAATCGCTCGTGCTTATCGATCTATCGCAGTTTCGTGAATTGATGAAGGCACTCCCGATGGGCGGGATGGGCCCGATGGAGGCCATGATAGTTGGGAATTTGAATCAGCTTCTGACACAAGCCGACTATGCGTTCATCAGCATCGATACGACCGATGGGATTCAAATCAAAGCCATGGCGCAAAGCGCCAACGCCGAATCGGCGCAGCGCTTCAAAGCGACGCTCGACGGAATCGTCGGCTTGGGCAAGGGCTTTCTGCCGATGTTCAAGCAAATGGCGCCGCAGATGAACCAAGAGCTGCCGGGGATGGGCGACTTGCTCACCGCGGAGTTGGACAACTTGGTCAACGCGCTCAAGATTACTCAAGACGGAACTCAAACCACACTGACGTGGTCAATCAAGCAAGATCTGCTCGTCAAGCTGGTGAAGCTGCTGATCCCGGCATTTCACCAAGCCCGGGAACGTGCCATTGCCGCGCAAAACAAAGTCCACCTGCAGCAGCTAGGCATGGCGATGCAATTTTATCAGCAGGAACATGGCCATTTTCCACCCGCCGCCATTCTTGGGAAGGATGGCAAGACGACTCATAGTTGGCGCGTGGCGATGCTCCCATACATCGACGATTCCGGGGTTCACAAAGAGTACAAGTTCGATGAACCGTGGGATAGCGAGCACAACAAAAAACTGATTGCGAAAATTCCGAAAATCTATCGCTCGCCCAATGCTTCCAATAGCCCCGGCGCGACGAACTTCACGTTGCTCACCAATCCACAAGGCGTTTTCAATGCCACGCCGGCGGAGAAAGGTACTCCGGCTGCCAAGATTCGCGACGGCATGAGCCAAACGCTGATGCTCGTCGAAAGCAACACCGAAATTCCCTGGACCAAGCCCGAGGATTTGCCGATCGCCGATGGCCAGGCGCTGCCGGCGTTGGGCTTTCCCGGGAAAAAAGTGATGAACGTGTTGTTCTGCGACGGCTCGGTTCACGAAGTCGGGCTGCCGATCAAAGCCGAGCTGCTGCGGGCCTTGGTCAACATGGCGGACGGCAGCAGTCTTGATCTCGAGGAGTTGAATCCCGGCGCGAAGCCCGCTCCCCCGACTGATACGAAACCCGTGCCCGCTCCTGTTCCCTAGGCAATTTGCCGGGTAATTGCTGGACAAAGAAGCTTGTTTCAACAGCCGCGAGTAGTATCTCGCGGCTGATTGAATTTCCCGTTGGTTAAATTTGCGATTTGCCGCGCCACGGTTTAGACTGACGGGCAATCGGCGTTCGGGGTTGAATGCTGCGAGAGAAGACACTTTTCTGCAAGAGAGTTCGGCAAATGAAAACGCTTTACGGTCTGTTGTTGGCGGCGCTGGTATTTTCGATTCCCGGTTGCGGCGGCTCGGGCTCGGAGCACGATCTGAAAATGGTCGCCGACCAGCCCATGCTGGTGGTTTGGGCTCGGCCCGAGCAGCACCTGAAGAATCCCGCGGCGAAGGAACTCTTTGAGGCGATCTTGAAAACTGGCCCCGAAAAGGAACGCGACACCGTGGGCGCGGCACTTCCTAAAATGGATTTGCTCAAGATATCGTTGTCGAATGGCAAGCGATTTTACAGCGACGGAGAAGAACCAGTTCCGGTCGCCGTCATGCATTTTAACGATGAAGCGGCGGCCAAAGGCATGTTTGAAATGATGACGAAAGGGAATAAGAAGCGCGACGTCTCCGAATTGTCGGTGCCCATCTATCAGTACGATTTCTCTTACCCGAACGACCCTGACGCAAAGAAGGAAGAAGAAAAGTGGAAGTTGCGCAGCGGCACCGCGCAGCTCGATAAGCAAACGATTGCCAACGGCAATACGGTCGAAAAGCTGATCGCCGTGGCTTCGGCCAAGGAGCCAGCTAAGGCTGGCGACTGGGGCAGCGACTTCAAGAGTCTCGCTTCGTCGCAATCGTTGATGATGGTTGATATCACGAAATTTCGATCCATTTTGTCTAAGGAACTAGGTAGCCATCCGCCGCGACCTGGTACTCCGGAAGCAATGTTTCTTGGTGTGGCCAAGCCTCTCTGGGAGGAAGCGGACTATGCGTTTTTGACACTCGATACGGCCGATGGGATCAAGTTGACAGGCATGGCCAAGTCCGCGACGCCTGAGGCTGCGAAAAAATTCAAAGAGGCACTTGAAGCAGCTGTCGGAATGGGCAAGGGCTTTATGCCGCTGCTGAAGCCTCTAATCGTGCAGATGAAAGTAAAATCTGCCGACGAAGTGGACAAAATATATCAAGAGCTTGATACGGCCGTTAAAAGCTTGAGCATCACCCAGGATGGCACGACGACCAAACTTGCCTTGAACATCAAGCAAGACACCGTCAATCAGGTTGTCAAAGGGGTCATCATCCCGTTGATCGAGGCCGAGGTAAAAGCAACGGAGGAACGCCGCGAACGCTGGAAAAAAGAAGACGCCAAGGCGGTTGATACGGCGCCTGCAAAGTAGAACACTCGTCGGCCCTGTTTTATCGTCCCCGCGAGCCGCGCTGAGCAATCAGCACGGCTTTTTTCATCGCAATTTGCAGTTCCCCACCGAACCGCATAAACTAACCAACGGCTGGTCTTCAGGGGTTGAAGACAGCACAAACATTTTTCGCATGGAACCCGAAATGTCTTCCCATCAACCGCGTCTGATCGCCGCAATCGCCCTGCTGATTGCTCTCAACCAACTCCCAGTCGCGCCGGCGCAACAAACGCATGATCTGAAAATGATCGCCGACCAGCCGATCATGGCGATTTGGGCGAATCCCGAGCAGCACCTGAAGAACCCCGCCGCGGCGGAACTCTTCAAAGCGATCTTGAAAACCGGCCCCGAGGGCGAGGTCGAGGCCGTTGCCGCGGCCATTCCGAAATTGGATTCACTCAAGATGTCGATGACCCTTGGGAAGCGGTCTTGGAGTGGTGATCGCGAAGATCCCGTTCCTGTGATTGCGATGCATATCAGCGACACGGCGGCAGCCAAGCAAATGTTCGAGATGATGACCAAACGGTACAAGCCGCGGACGATCTCGGAATTGTCGATGCCCGTTTATCAGTACGAGTTCACGCCTTATCCTGGTGCCGACGGCAAGCCCGAGGAAGACAAGTGGAAACTGCGCAGCGGCACGGTGCAACTCGATCCGCAAACACTCGTCAGCGGCGAGACCGTCGAAAAGCTGATCGCCGTGGTTTCGGCCAAGGAACCCGCCGCCCCCGGCGCGTGGGGCAGCGACTTCAAAGCCCTCGCCGGTTCGCAATCGTTGCTGCTGGTCGATACCTCGAAGCTGCGGGCCATGCTGGCCGAGGAATTCAAACGTCGTCCGCCGCCAACCAACGGACCCGAAGCCGCGATCTTTGGCTTGGCCAAACCGCTCTGGGAAGATTCGGAATACGCGTTTTTGACACTGGATACCACTGATGGAATCAAGGTGACCGGCTTGGCCAAATCCGCGACGCCCGAAGCGGCGCAAAAATTCAAAGGCGCGCTCGACTCGCTGCTCGGGATGGGCAAAGGGTTCATGCCGTTGTTGAAACCGTTGATGGCGCAGATGCCAGGCAAAACCACGGCCGAAGTCGACAAGATTTATCAAGAGCTCGAAACGGCCGTCAACGGGATGACGATCACCGTGGATGGCTCGACGACCAAGTTGGCGTTGAATATCAAGCAAGATTGCGTCAACCAAGTGGTCACGAACATTTTTGTGCCGCTCTTGGAGGAAGAAGAAAAACGGATGAAAGAACGGCGCGAACGTTACAAGAAAGAAGCCGAAGCCGTCCCGGCTTTTGATTCCCCTGCGAAGGAAGCACCGCGAGAAATCCCAGCAAAATAGTCAGCAGTGTCCAGTGCAGTATCCCGTGAAGCCGCGCTGAGCAATCAGCGCGGCTTTTTTGCGCATTTGCGGCTCCTGATTTTCCCGCCTACACTGGACGCTGGCTGGTCTTCAGGGGTTGAAGACGGCACCAGCAATTTTTCGTCATGGTATCCGAGATGATTTCTAATCGATCACGTCTGCTCGCAGCAATCGCGCTGCTGATTGCCCTCAGCCAACTTCCTGCCGCGCCAGCGCAGCAACCGCATGATCTAAAGCTGATCGCCGATCAGCCGATCATTGCGCTGTGGGCGAGTCCAGCTCAGCATCTGAAAAACCCAGCTGCTGCGGAACTCTTCAAAGCGATCTTGAAGACCGCTCCCGAAGCGGAGCGCGCTACCGTTGCCGCGACGGTTCCGAAAATCGACTCATTCAAGATGTCGATGACCCCGGGCAAGCGGTGGTATGACCGCGACACCGAAGCTCCCGTCCCGGTCATCGTCATGCATACGACGGATCTCGACGCTGCAAAGACTTTGTATGAGATGAACATAAGGGTCAAAAAATACAAAGCACGTACGGTTCCCGAACTTTCCATGCCCATTTATCAATCCGAGTCTACTCCGTATCCTGTAGTCAAAGATTACCCAGAAGGAGATAAATGGTTATTACGTGACGCCGCGGCGCAGCTTGATCCTCAAACGCTTGCCACTGCCATGACGGCCGAAAAGCTGATCGAGGTTGCGAAGGCCAAAGAGCCCGCGACAGCCGGCGCTTGGGGCAGCGATTTCAAGAACCTTGCCACGTCGCAATCAGTGCTGCTCATCGATACGGCGAAGCTGCGGGTCATGCTGGAAGCGGAATTGAAACGCCGTCCGCCGCGCGGAAGCGAGGCGATGTTCGTCAACGGGCTCAAGCCGCTCTATGAAGAATCCGACTATGCCTTGCTGACGCTCGATACCACCGACGGGATCAAGCTCACGGGCCTAGCCAAGTCCGCGACGCCGGAAGCAGCGATCCGTTTCAAGGGGGCACTCGAAGGGGCCGTGGCAATGGGCAAGGGCATGCTGCCGATGCTGAGGCCGCTGCTGTTGCAACTTGACCTTCCCGCCGAGAACATTGACAAGGTCACCAAGGAAATTGAAACGGCCGTCAATGGTTTGAGCATCACCCAAGACGGCACCACGACAAAACTGTCGCTGCACATCAAACAGGATTGCGTCAACACCGTCGTCGCGGGCATCTTTATTCCGCTGCTCGAAGAGCAGCAACGCCGGATGGAGGAGTTTCGCGAGCGGATCAAAAAAACCGAGAAAGCAATCGAGCTTCCCGACGAGAAAGCGCCGGCTACAGACTAGTTGTGCGGAATCGCCAACGGAATCAAAGCCGCGCTGATGATTCAACGAGGCTTTTTTATGAACTCCGCACGCGCCCGCGTTTCGGGCGAGAAACTTCGACCGTAGAGACAGCCACGACACGATCCGGGCCAACCATGTAGATTGCATCGCCCGCCACGGCATCGAAGCCCGCACCGCCGGTGAAGCTGCCGAAGGCCGGCAGCACGCCGATACGCTTACCGAACCAGAAACATGGTCCGTTGGCATGCGCGCCGGAACCGTCACTAAGCCGCAACCCTGGGTGCAGATGTCCTGCGAGCACATAGCCAGCGTCTTCTTCGCGCGGGTGATGCCGCAGAATGAAGGGGCCGTCGACGGTTCCTTCGTCTTCGCATGCACAATTCCATTCCGCGGCCGGATCGCCAGCCGATTGATCGTGATTGCCGCGGACGATCCGGATCTTTAACTCCGTGTGTTCCGCGCGCCAGGCCGTGAATTGAGCGTGCAGTTCTTCGGATCGGCCGCGGCTAGCGTGTAAGAAATCGCCGAGTACGACCAGTTCGGTCGCCCCGGTCTTGCGCAGGGCCGCAGACAAGCGGCGTAGGTCGTCGTTCGTTGTTCCGCAAGGAATCGGAATCCCGTAGCTGCGAAACGTCGCCGTTTTGCCGAAGTGCGGATCGGCGATCAGCAACTGCCGCCGCTGCGGACGAAAAATCGCCCGCTCCGGCAACAGCACCAGCCGCTCATCCGCCAGTTCATGAACCTGCATTAAGATTTTCCTCCGTGAAGGGTACTCCTAGATGATAGAAGTAATTCCAACTTGAGCAAGTGACTGGCCGATCACTGACGTCAACGGCGGAAAATCCCTTGCTAGCAACCAAAACCTCGTGCCACTGTCATCCGTCTTCATTGTCCATTATCAATTATCCATTGCTCACACCGGTCCCGCCGCTTTCTCCAACTGCAGCACCATCCGCTCGACGCGCGCCGACCATTTCTCGGTCGTGAGATGCGTCGATTGAATCCGCGCCGCCCAGAGCGGAAACGAGAGCGGCGTGAGCCGTTGGCAAAAGTAGATGCAAAGTTTTCCCGCGGCCATCCGTTCTAAGGCAGTGCGCATCCGGTTGACTTCGAGTTGCCGCTCCAAAACTTCGCGCCGTGCTTGTTGCAGGAGCAGGTTCTGCGGATCGTATTCGTTGAAGACATCGAACAACAGACTCGTCGAGGCCTGCAATTGCTTGGCCGTTCGATTCGCGCCGGGAAAGCCGGGAATGACCAAGCCGGCGACACGCGCGATGTCGCGGAATTGCCGCTTGGCGAGTTCTGTCGTGTTTAGACAGGCCAGGAGATCGTCGAGCAACTCGTCGGTCGAGAAAAGTTTTCGCCACTTCGCATCATCAAACTCGAGCGGGATTGTCGAGAGCAATTCCACGCCGTAGTCGTTCGGCGTGATCGTGATCGAACAGGGCGTCTCGCGGCTGATGCGATACGCGACCAGCGAGGCGAGACCTTCGTTGACGCTGCGGCCTTCGAAGGGGTAGAGGAACGTCTGATGTCCTTCGCGCACCTTGGCCCGCTCGATCAGCGTCTCGCCGGGACCGGGGATCAGCGACCATTGCGCTTGCAAGTCCAAGAGCGGCTTCAAGCACTCGAGCTCCGGATCGTGCAAATCGCCCGCCCGAGCCGAGGCGAATTTCTTGCGCACCGCGCGGGCCATTTGGGTGCTGAGCGGAAACCGCCCGCCATCCCAACGCGGCACGATGCCGCTGGCTTTTTTGCTTTTTTTGACGTAGGCCGTCATGTCGCGCGTCATGACATATTCGAGCAAGCGCCCGGCGAAGACGAAATTATCGCCCGCCTTGAGCCGGCCGATGAAACCTTCCTCGATCGTCCCGAGCATCCCGCCGCTCATCAGCTTGACCATCATCGCCGCTTCGCTGCTGATCGTGCCGATGGTCATGCGGTGCTGCCGCGCGAATTGTGGCGTCGCGGGCACATAGCGGCCATCGATGAGGGCCAGCCGCGCGAACTGCGGATAGGCACGCAACGCCTCGCCGCCGCGCACGGCGAAATCCAACGCCCACGACCATTGCTCGTCGGTCAAGCGGGCAAAAGCATGCGTCCGGCGGACTTCGGCGAGGAGTTCCTCGGGCTGGAAACCTTCGGCAATCGCAATCGTGCACAGGTGCTGCACCAAGAGATCCAACGGCCGGTCCAGCGGCTCGCGGCTTTCGATATCGCGCGCAAGCGCCGACTCGCGCGCCGCGGCATATTCGACTAATTCAAACGCGTGCGTTGGCACACAGACGACGCGGCTCGTCGCGCCGGGTTGATGCCCGCTCCGTCCGGCGCGCTGCAGCAACCGCGCGATGCCCTTGGGGCTGCCGATTTGCAGCACTTGATCGACGGGCGAGAAATCGACACCGAGGTCGAGGCTCGACGTGCAGACACAGCACTTGAGATCGCCCAAGCGCAAACGGCCTTCGACATACTCTCGGATATCGCGATCGAGCGAACCATGATGCAGCGCCATGCTGCCGGCCCAGTCGGGCCGCGCGTGCAAGATGGCCGAGAACCAAATCTCGCACTGCGAGCGCGTGTTAGTAAAGACCAATGTCGAGCGCGCCGCTTCGATTCGTTCGATCGTTTGTTTGAGCAGCTTCAGTCCCAGATGCCCGGCCCAGGGAAATCGTTCGATATCCGGCGGCAGGATCGTCTCGATCGCCATCTCCTTCTGCGTGTCGCCGGGAATCAAGACGCCCGGCGGCGGTGTCGCGGCATCAGAACCATCCCCGAGCAAAACGCCGAGTGCTTGCTCGAGATTTGCCAGCGTTGCCGACAAGCCCCAGGTGCGCAGATTCGGCAGCCAACTGCGCAGCCGCGCCAGACCAAGTTCCGTCTGCACGCCGCGCTTGGTTTCGAGCAGTTCATGCCACTCGTCGACGACGACGCAGCGCAGGGTTTGAAAGAGCTTGCGTGCCTCGGGATACGACAGCAGCAGCGATAAACTTTCGGGCGTCGTGACAAGCGTCGTCGGTAAACGCAGCCGCTGTTTTTTACGCATCGACTGCGTCGTGTCGCCCGTGCGAAGTTCAATCGACCAGGGCAAGTCGAGCGCATGAAGCGGCACGCTGAGGTTATTGACCAGATCATTCGCCAAGGCCCGCATCGGCGTGATCCAGAGTGCCCGGAGCGGCAACGGTTCGCTGGTGTCGGGCAGTTCTCCGCCATGGGCCGCGGCGTAGGCCATCTGTTCGCGGAGACATTCCTCGACGATTCCCAGCCACACCGCATACGACTTGCCCATGCCGGTCGCGGCATGAACTAAGCCTGAACTACCGCTCAAATAGGCATCCCAGGCCGCGCGTTGAAACGCGAACGGTTTCCAGCCCTTGGCCGAAAGCCACGTTTCCACCAGATGCGGGGGGGATGCTAGCGGATTCTTGTTAGGCAGCTTTCTCATGCGCAGGGAGTAGAATATTCTTGTAGACCCACATTATTGTAGTCATTGGAATTGTTTTTGGGCTTGTGTGCCCTGCGGCTGAGCACTTGATGATGTGAGGTCTCCTGAAGAGCAGTCGGTGAACTCGATCAAACTGTCATAATAAGCTGGGCAAAATTTTACAGGACGAGTATTATAGATAGGATGCAGCAGTATATCCCTGGAATCGCTAGAATACTGAAATTCCAAGTTTCCCTTTCTTCATTCTGAATAGTTCCCTTGGCTAATACTACCTTGTTGACGGAGTCGGAAGAAACAGAGTCCGCCTCGTTTCCCGCGCAGACACTTTCCCCGACAACGGAGTCTCGTAAGAAAATCTCCGGCCCGATCGCATGGCGGTATGTGATTCCGATTGCGACGTTGCATTTGCTTACGGTATTGATTTTCGTGCCGTGGCTATTTAGTTGGTCAGGGGTCGTACTCTGTTTGGTGGGGAGCCATTTCTTTGGCAGCGGGATCAACATCGGCTATCACCGCTTGTTGACCCATCGCAGTTTCAAATGCCCCAAGTGGGTCGAGTATGGCTTTGTCACCTTGGCCCTCTGTTGTCTTGAGGACAATCCGACCACCTGGGTAGCGACGCATCGGCTGCATCACAAGGATTCCGATCAAGAACCGGATCCGCATACGCCGCAAGTAGGTTTTTGGTGGTCGCACATGACGTGGTTGTTCAAGAAAAACCCTGCGCTTCATAACTCGGCTACTTATGACCGCGTCGCGCGGGACATCTTGCAAGACCGTTGGTACTTTTGGCTGCAACGGGGCGCGAATGGCTTCTTGGTCTATTTAGCTCATGCGCTCTTGTTTGCCTTGGCCGGTTTTCTCGTCGGGTATCTTAGCGAAGGAACCACGGCCGCCGGAACGCAATTGGCGGCGAGTTGGTTGGTTTGGGGCGTGATCGCCCGCACGGTGTTGGTATGGCACATGACGTGGAGCGTGAACTCGCTATCGCATCTGTTCGGCTATCGGAATTATGAAACGCGCGAAGAAAGCCGCAACAACTGGTTCGTCTCGGCGATCGCAGCCGGCGAAGGCTGGCACAACAACCACCACGGCGATCCGACCTCGGTCTCGAACTGGCATCGCTGGTGGGAGTTCGATCTGACGTATTGCATCATTCGCGGGATGGCTTTCTGCGGATTAGCTTGGGACTTAAAGGAACCGCGCCATGCGGACCCTTCGTAGTTTAGGCTGTGCTTAATGTGGGTCGATATTCAAGGTCAAACGTCGTCAGGCTCAGCCTGATCTACATCTCAAAACAACCGTCCTTGCCCGCTCGCATTCAGCGGCGGCCGAAATACTGACGTATCGTAATTCGGCATCTCGCGATCGAGGCCGTATTTTTTGGTGAAGACGGCAAGCGTTTGCTTGATCTGTGCGGCGTATTCGCCGGTGCCGTGCATTCGTTCGCCGAACTTGGGACTAGACAATTCTCCGCCGCGCGTCGCGCGGATATGGCCTTCGACGCGCGAAAGCGCCGACGGCCGATGTTCGGCCAGCCATCCGAGAAAAATCTCTTTAACCGCAAACGGCAACCGCAGCAGTGTGTACGACGCGGTCCGCGCGCCGGCCTCGGCCGCGGCCTGTAAAATCGCGGGTATCTCGATGTCGTTAAGTCCGGGAATGATCGGCGCGACCATGACGCGGACGGGAATCCCGGCGTTGGCGAATTGCCGAATCGCGTCGAACCGTTTCGCCGGCGGGGATGTTCGCGGCTCCAACTCGCGCGCGAGGTCCGGATCGAGTGTCGTGATGCTGATGTTGGCCTGGTACAGGTTCCGTGCCGCGAGCGGCGCGAGCAGATCGATGTCGCGTGTCATCAGGGCGTTCTTGGTGATCGTGCCAAAGGCTTGCTGCGCTTCGGCGAGCACTTCGATCAATTGCCGCGTGATACGCAGCGAACGCTCCAGCGGCTGATAACAATCGGTCACGCCGGAGATCGCCAGAACCTGCTCCCCGGTCCAACTCGGTTTGTTCAATTCTTCGCGGAGAATTGCCGCGGCGTTGGTCTTGGCGAGGATCTTCGTCTCGAAATCGAGCCCCGCGTTCATCCCAAGATATTCGTGATACGGCCGCGCATAGCAATAGGCGCACCCATGCTCGCAGCCGCGATACGGATTGATGCTGAAACCGAATGGAATATCGGGGCTATCATTGGCGACGATCAAACTCTTGGTCGCGTCGATGTAAACTTCGGTTTTGACGCGGCGATCACTCAGAGCCTCATCCGCGTCGTGTTCCAGATGCTCCCAATCGTCGACGACACTCAGCCGCTCAAAGCGGTTGATTGGTGTTGAACCCGTGCCGCGGCCAATCGTGCGGGGATGAACGTCCATGCTACATCGTAGCGTGGTTTATAACCCACGCGGAAATATTTTTCTGCGGAACCTGCCTAGAGAAAGTGTACAAATGTATTGTATGGCGTTCCTTCCAAGATGCAATTGCCCGAGTCAGCAGAGAGGCACTGCTCCAACATCGGCATGGTGCCTTACCGCAGCACGGAAACAATTTCCGCGGCGTGATAGATTTTCTCGCCCGGCGGAAACAGCACCAAGCATTCATACCGCGCGAATCCATTCAAATCGGCGGAACTGGTCCAGGGCAGGGTTCTTACTTCAAGGACTTCATGGGGTTGCTCCCACACGGCCGGGACAAATGTGGGGCGGTCGCTGCGATGTTTGACGTCGTTGGCCAAGCGAGCCGTCAGAAATTGATGTTCGAGTGGCACCGCTTCGCCGCGCATGCGCCGTAACGCCGGTTTGACGAAAAGCTCAAAGCACACCGCGCTGCTCACCGGATTTCCAGGCAACCCAAATACCAAGCACGGCGACTCGTTCGCGCGCGGCAAATAGCCAAACCAAAGCGGCTTGCCCGGTTTTATCCGGATCTTGTGAAAGACGGGGACCACGCCGAGTTCAACAAGCGTCCCCGGGACCAAATCGAGCACGCCAGCCGAAACACCGCCGCTCAGGATCAAGACATCGGACTCGAGTCCGCGTGCGATCACTCGACGCAGTTCCGATGGCTCATCGCGGGCGATGCCCAGCGGCACAGCTTCGCACTTGACCTCTTCCACGGCGGCGGCGAGGAGCAGGCTGTTGCTGTTGCGGATCTGCGACGGGCCAGGCCGTTGTGTGTATTCGACAAGTTCGTCCCCGGTGCTGAGGATCGCGACGCGCGGCCGGCGATGAACCATGACCCTCGCGGCACCGACTTCGGTGCAGAGTCCGATCCGCGCCGGCGTGAGCGGCTCGCCAGGGTTCAAGACGGTTTGACCGACGGCAATCGATGCCGCGCGGCGGAGGATGTTTTGCCCCGGCCGGGGAACTTCGTTCAACGTGACCTGCTCACCGGCAGTTACCGTTCGCTCGACCATGATCACCGCATCGGAGCCGGGCGGAATCGGCGCACCGGTCATGATCTGCGCTGTCGTGCCAGCTTTCAATTCACCCGTCGGCGACATACCGGCCATGATGCGCTGACTGATCGGCAAAGGTGTTCCACTCGTCGGCACATCGGCCAAGCGCACCGCGAAACCGTCCATCATGGATTTGTCGTACGGCGGCGAATCGATGTCGCTGATGACCGTGGCAGCGAGTATCTCGTTCAATGCCGCGGGCAAATCTCGCTCGATTGACCCAAGCGGTGCCGCGTGATGCAGCACTTTTTGCAACGCCTCCGAGACTTCGAGCAAATCGGCCATAATGCAAAAGCGTGGATGAGCAGACAATGAAAGGGTCCGGCTAAGCCGCAAGCTGGCGTAAAGGTCGGTTTGATAAAGAGCTAGGCGATAAGATCGACTTAATCCTCTTCCACTTTCGTGAAGCGTTCCAGTTTCATCATCGGCAGATCGTGCGTGTAGGGCCGATGCTGGCCGTGCGGAATTGCATGGGCTGGCGGCGAGGTCACGGCTCCGTCGTCCGCTGGCCAACGCACGGCCAGGAAATGCCGCAGCATGTCCGTCCCGTTTGGCGTCAGAAAACTTTCGGGATGGAACTGCACGCCGAATAGCGGATAGCGCTTGTGCCGAACGCCCATGATCTCGCGCGAGCCATCGGGCATATCCGACCAGGCCGAGACTTCAAAGTCATCGCTCAACGTCCCCGGCTCGATCACCAGACTATGATACCGCGTTGCGGTGAACGGGTTTGGCAACCCGGCGAAGAGCCCGCGATTGTCGTGGTGGATCTGATCGACCTTGCCATGCATGAGCCGCTTTGCCCGGACGATTTTAGCGCCGGTCGCTTGCCCGATCGATTGATGGCCGAGGCACACGCCGAGGATCGGCAGCTTGCCGATGAATCGTTCGATTGCCGGTACTGAGATGCCCGCCTCGAGCGGGGTGCATGGTCCGGGCGAGACGATCAAGTGCGAGGGGTTCAGCCGTTCGATCTCGTCGAGCGTGATCTGGTCATTGCGCACGACACGCAAGTCGAGCTTGTCATCAATCTCGCCAAGCCGCTGGACGAGGTTATAAGTAAACGAGTCGTAATTATCGATGAGCAGGATCATGGGAATGCGGAAATGCAAAATGCGTTTTGAACAGAAGGTAGCAAAGGCAGCAAAGAGAAGACAGAAAGGAACTATTGTTCGCCTGATGCTCCAGGCAACATCAAGCGATTCACACCATCAACGACTCGAAGTTCATGGAAGTTGATTACAAGTCCCAGCGGCACATCTAGCAGTTTTAGATAACTCATGCCGATTGCTTTGTGAACCCCCAACACAGCCTCAACAGCTTTTACTTCGACTAACAGACAGTCCTCTACTAAAATGTCGAACCGCAGATTTTCTTCACGCACAGCATCCTTGTAACGAATCAAAACAGGTTTTTGACTCACGGCTTTAAGGCCACGCAAGCCAAGTTCATGAATCATGGCCCACTCGTAAATCGATTCGAGTAAGCCAGGTCCAAGATTCCGATGAACTTCAATCGCTGCGGCGATGACTTCTTTTGTGAGTAGGTGTGCCTGATCGTATTTGGGATGCTTGCTCATCGGGAATCCTGTCTTTCCTTTGCTTCCTTTGCTGCCTTCTGTTCAAAAATGTATTTTGCATTTCTGCAATACATACAATGTTTATTCTACCCCACCAGCGTACTCGGGTGCGGGACGCGGGTGACGAGGGGGAGGACTTGCGGGGCGTAGATCGTCGTGTAGGCCGTCGCCTTGCGGTGGTCGTCGAGTTTCGCCTGGTCGGTCCATTCTTCGTACAGGAAAAACAGCGCCGGGTCGTTGTTCGACTGCGTTACCCGAAACGCATTGCAACCCGGCTCTTGTCGCGAGAGACGCGCCTGCTCGGCCAAAAGTTCGCGGACCTTGCCGATGTCGTCGGGTTGCGTCACGTTGAGGAGGATGTTTAGGTGGAGCATCGTAGGGCAGGGGATTTGGAGTTTGATAGTGGTACGAAACAATTCATCTTAATCTCAGAGCATTTCAACGACTATCGGAGCGATTTCGTTCGCACTCGTTTGTCTATCAAAAGGCCGCGAATCCTCGCGTTTTCCGCACAGTTGGGGTCAGGAAAACAGCTCCTGCGAAGTGCGACGTGTTTCGTTAAAAGGCAACGTTGATAGGGGATTTTCAACACTTGTTCGGATATGTCGCGCGGTGGCTGTAAGCGAGTTTCCGATCAGAGGATAGTTCGCCAATAAGGATCATGAATGCCTCAAGCACAGAACTTCTGCAAGAGAGATGAACTCAAGTAGAAGCAGCCGCTAACAGTGAACAGAATCAACCTACGCTAGTCGTTGGCACAAAATCAAACCCCTTAGTGGAAAAGGTCCGAAAATAATCCAGCCCGCTTTTTGCGAGTCGAAACAACTTCAAATAAAGACTTACGGCGCGACTTGGAAAATTTGAGGACTTGCCACGCGCGCGACGGACGCCGTGAAGCAACGCAATCCTGTTGTCGTAGTCTCTCAGCCCAGCTTGAGGCGGATCAAATAATAAAGCGTTTCGCCTACGACCAACGTGATGGGTATCGTCACCGCCGCAAAGAAGACTTTCCAGGATTGCCAAATCGTGGCGGTGACGAGCGGTACGACGAAGTACATCATCGCGATTTGCAGCGGGACTTCAATTCGCCAGCCACCGAAATAGTGCTTTGCCCAGGGGTAGATCAACAACACTTGGCAACACAACGCGATTGCCAAGCTTCGCCACCACGAAATCTCTTTGCCGCATTTCATGGAGTGAGCATCGCGGGTGGAAGTGGGACCGAAACTTGTTCTGGAGCGGCACGAAGCGCGTCGTCGTTCATGACATGGACGACGTAATAACTATCGGGAAAAGGGACAAAGTGGTCGTCACTAATAAACTTTCGATACTGGTTACTGTCGAGGAGGCATCTTTTACAATCTTCGAAAGATCCGTTGATCGTTTTACCAGAAAGCTCTCCAAAGTCAGGTTGCGAACGGAGGGTTTCTAGCTTTACCATCGCGACAGACTGGTCGTTGAACCGCAGTTCGTTTCGTTCTGGGATAACCGCATAAACCAAAGTCGTCGTATAGAACAGAGTGCCTTGTGTCATCGGGGGTAAAGGGACGACGACGCGTTGATAATTTGCCGTGCCATTCGTTCGGTCCTGCAGTTGATAAACCACGACATGCAATTGCTGCGGCTGTTTTGTACGAAAGACATACTGAGATTTCGTCCCTTCGCAGTAAATCATTTGCGGGTTGTGATAGACCGCGGCAAACGTATGCCCCCAGCCGTAAACAAGAAGCAGCAACCGAAACCCAGCCACATACACCGCGAGCAGCGTCAGTGAGACGAAAAAATCCCACAGCGTGAACGAGTAATCGCGGTCTTTGGGGTAGAACCAGCGGAGCATAAGGTCAAAAAATGTGGGGATGTAATTGAACTTTGAAATGCTTTCAAATTCAAAAATACAAACAGGTAATACCTTACTGCCAAATAGGACTGTTTTGCCAGTTTAGCGGAAAGCCCATTGGTTGAATTGGAATGTTCGGGAATCGCAGAAGCAATTCTTTGAGTCGCGATGCCCAACTGCTTTGCGGAGCAATTCTCAGTAATGCGAAACGGCAGATGGAGAGAATCCCAAACAGACGATCATTTCCAATCAAAACGGGAGCGTGGAAATGAGATTGGTTCTTGGGGATTTTTGGTTTGATCCCCAGTTCACGATTCCAAAGGCGGCCATGATGGGCGCAAATGTTTCGGATCACATTCAGTGCCAAGAGCCATGAATCGAAGACTGTGTCATGAACTTCGAAATGCTTGGCAATACGTTGGCGTATGTGATGAGAGCAACCACGATGAAGAGTTAAGATGCTGCCAAAACTCATCACTTCACAAGCCATCCAGATTGGCAAGCAGCCATGTTCGTCGCCGTATTTACTTTTGAAATGTTCAACGAAAGCTTCTTTGCTGCGATCATACTCAACATCCATGTCTCCAAGAAACCGCAGCAATTGATCTGCACGCAAACTAGGCAATGCTGCAGCATCATCGTAATAGGCAAACGGCCCATGCGCCTGGCCGTGGTAGTGAGCGATCAATGAACGAACAGCTACTTCGATTCGTTCAATGGCATCCATCGTGAGTAGGCGGAGATGACGATCAAACACATAACGATTCCAGATTTCTTCAAAAGTCGATCCAGATTGAAAATTATCGATCCGTTGATTTCTAGTTTTTGGATCGAACTGTCGGAACGGATACCAGTAACCGCTCAAGCGGTAATAGCTCACTGATTGAAGTCGCGAGATCAGCAAATCTCGGTCGGCTAACATGCCACGCTGTAGCAGGAGATCGGCTTGCTGCTCAATGGCCAAAGAAGGCTTGGAAAATTGCATTTATAGCCCCCAAATTTACTGCCTATTAAAAAGAACACCCGCCGAAGTGAGCATGCCTTGCGGCAGAGGCCCGGCGGGTTTGCTATTAGCCTATCATGATGGGGACATGCGCAAGCTGTCAATAAGTATCTGCCGAAATGCCATGCAAACTGAAACAAAAAACCCAGGGACGTAAAGTCCCTGGGCTTAGTGTGTCATCGTTGGTTTCTACTCGCACATCCGGGGACTTACGTCCCCGGCTCAGGTTGATGGCATGAACTCTTAATCCAAGAACCCCACCAACTCTGTGCTCCGTGTCGGCTGTTGCAGCTTGCGGACTGCCTTGGCTTCGATTTGGCGGATGCGTTCGCGGGTGACCTTGAAGATGTGGCCGACTTCTTCGAGCGTGTAGCTGTAGCCGTCGCCGAGACCATAACGAAGCTTGATGATCTCGCGTTCGCGGTAGCTGAGCGTCTTGAGAACCTTGCTGATCCGGCCGCGGAGCATTTCCTGCGCGGCACCGATTGCGGGGTTTTCGGCTCCGCCATCGGGGAGCAGATCGCCGAAGTGGCTGTCTTCGCTGTTGCCAACCGGACGATCAAGACTAATCGGATAGCGGCTCATTGCGAGGACGCGGCGCGTTTCTTCGATCGGGGTGCCGCTCGCTTTGGCGACTTCTTCGATCGACGGTTCGCGGCCGAGCTTCTGCAGCAAGTCGCGGCTGACGTTGCGTACACGGCTCATGGTTTCGACCATATGAACCGGGATGCGAATCGTGCGGCTTTGATCGGCCACAGCGCGGGTGATCGCTTGGCGAATCCACCACGTGGCGTAGGTGCAGAACTTGAACCCGCGGCGGTATTCGAATTTGTCCACGGCCCGCATCAGGCCGGCGTTGCCCTCTTGGATCAGATCCAAGAACGACAGGCCGCGATTGCGGTACTTCTTGGCGATGGAGACGACGAGGCGCAGGTTGCCTTCGCTGAGACCGCGCTTCGCGCGTTGATACTCCGAGTAGATGCCGCGCAGTTCGCGGACGCGATTGCGGAGACTCGTTGGGGTTTCTTGGCAAGCACGCAGGATCGCCCGATATTCGACGAGCATCGGCTGGCGGTCGTGCGAGCTGACTTTGTTCTTCTTGGCTTCGGCGATTTGTTGCTTCAGCTCGTCCAAACGGCGGCTGAATTGCTCCAAATGGCGGATCATCGTTTCGATCCGCTGCGTGCGCAGGCCGAGTTCTTCGACCAACTTCACGGCGCGGAGCCGGCCGCGGCCGAGATTCTTCCACGCTTCACGGCGGACGGAAACCTTGGCCGATTTGGTTAGGGCAAGGCGATAGTTGTCCTTGTTCTTGGCCAAGAGGACGTCGATCGTCTTCAGGTTATGCGGCATCCGGCCAAGGATCTGTTCCTTTTCCAGGTGATCCGTGACGGAAACCTGAACCGTGCGGTCGAACGGGAGCTCGCCCTTGTGGACGCGCTTCAGGATCTTGACCGCGAATTGGATCACATAGTCGCACAGGAGCAACTTGCGGCGGAACTTGGCGCGGGTGATTTCGATCTTCTTGGCCAGTGCGATTTCCTGCTTGCGGGTGAGCAAGGGAATCTCGCCCATCTGGGTCAGGTACATGCGCACTGGATCATCGGACCAGCTTTCGCTTTCGCCGGCATCTTCGAGCAGCTCGTCGGCTTTCGCATCGAGATCGAGATCGATCTCGCCCGTATCGGCAACAATCAGATCGTCGTCGCCCGTATCGAGTTCGGCGTCCTTGTCGACGAGTTCCACGGAATCGTCAATGTGGGCCGAAACGTCGTCATCCAATTCATCGAGCAATGCATCAAACAAGGCGAACTCTCCTGATGGCGTGAGGGGAACACCGCGGGGTGTTCAAGCGCGAGTTCAAGAACTCCAACGCGAACAACCAACCACAGTGCAAAACAACAATCGTCGGTACAGTTTAGGCTGACATTGCCCAGCAAAGGGAATAGGCCAGCTAGGGGAACAGTACGAGCGCGTTGTTTTGATGGTGCAAAACAAGTCTACCACCCAAACGGCGCGGCACGGGGCCAAGCGACCATTTGGTAAGAAATACCATCATCCATGAGAAGTTAATCAGTAGCCGGTCAATCAATCGCGGCCAAACGACGAAGTCACTATGCCGGAGAGCTTGTGTAGTCAGTCCATCTTTACACGAAGCCACGACGACAAACAAAAATTGAACACCACACTAGGTTCGAAAAGATTAGGTCTCTCTCGACTAGCAGAATTCAAACACTCCGAATGATCTCCCGTCCTTTCAAGACGAGTTCAACATGCAAGGGGTTCGAAAAATTGTTCTGAAACATCCGCTCAGTAGTATTCCGTCCAGTCGGTGGCGGTTACGAGTAATTGTGACTAGCACAAAACCTTTCCCGCCCCCTCATCCTTGGATGACGATCTCGTTTCGTTCGAATGTGCTTGCACGCTGTAGATCAAAATCCCGTCGAGAGTGGGACGACTCGTGAGGGCGGGTCGCTATAGAACTGATTGCGTTTGCGAATCAGAACCGGCAACGCGGCACCCAAGTTGTATGATCGGAGATGCGTGAAAGGGCAAAATCGGAAAGCGAAATCCGGAAGCCATCAATGCCGTTCCAGAACCTTTAACATTCTAGTCGCGAATAAGTCTCGGTCTAGTCTTGGGCAGAAAACTCGCGGAAATCCCTTCAGACGAGCGTGCGCCAAAGCGCATATTTTGGCCTAGACGGTTAGCCAGGAGCCGAAGTCGACCGCTAGCGTTGATTCACAAAATGCCGTCACGAGAATGCTGTAGTCTGCGGACAGTTAGGCAAATTCTTGAGAAAACAGGGTGTTTTGAGAGTTCCGCTGCGCGTTGCGGCTAATCGTCGACGACAACAGCTTACGCAAAGAACTCGCCCACGATCACGTCATATAGTGCATGGCTCCAAGCCGTGATGCCGAACCCTCGCGCGAGAAAAAGAACCCCAAAAAAACAGCCCGCGACGGTCCGAAAAACCATTGGGCGAAGAGCCCACGGATCGCCGAGATCGCCGAAATGATGCGCGGCCGCAAAGATTACCGAAGTTCCCAGGATTGCCCAGCCCCAGCTTTGGCCTTCGTTCAGGCCTGCTTTTCGCAAAATCCAAGCGACGAGCGGCAAGAGTAAAAGCCGAAACAGAACCTCTTCATAGAAGCCGGCACCAAAGTAATTGACCAGCCCAACCAGCGGCGACATTTCAATCGCAGCCAAGTAAACCTGAGGCTGCTGATACCAGGCGATCGGAAACCAGTTTTTTTGCGTTTTTGCGATCGCTATTAACAGGAAAGCCAAGAGCAACGATTCGATCGCCATGCCAAGGAGAACCGAACTCTTGATGCGCCAGGTTCGTCCGCTAACGTGTTGCCAGCCAAGTAACATCACGACGACCAAGATCGGCAGCAAAAAGTAGTGTTGCCCGAACCCGATGTCGGCCAAAAAACGCCGGAGCCAAACTTCGGCCCCGTTGCGCACTTCGCCCGGCGGCTGCATGATGACGCCGACCTCGTACAAGATCAGCAGCGGCGCGCTAAAGACGAGACTCGTCCACGGCTGCCGCGAGAGCGTCCAATAGTTGTCCGGCTTGCGGACGATGATGTCATCCGGGCTCTCCGCATCATGCGCGAGCGCGTCGTCGATGTCGTGATCGAGTGCATCCAACTTCGGCGGTGACGGCTTGCCAAACATGCCGTTGTTATAGCCTTAGGCGCGAAAGTAGCCAACTCGTCGCAGCGTGACGGGTGCCATGCCCACGCAAGCCCAGTTCACTTGAAGCTAGAAAAGATCGCTGAGCGTGGGCATGTCTGCGCTTGACCTCTCGGGAACATGCTCACGCATGATGCCGTTTCGCCGTTTGGCGTTCAAGCTATTGCGTGAGCATTGCACGCTTGGAGAATTCTCGTCGACCTGAACTACAATCTCTGGAAATGCGTCTACAACCGCTGCAGCAAATCGCTCTTCTTGCGATTGAATTCTTCTTCGCTGAGATAGCCCTTGTCGCGTAAGCCGCCGATGCGTTCCAGCGTTTCCAAGATTTCCGTGTGCGAGGCACCGGGGCCGGGAACATTTGAACTGGCATTGCTGTTCGAGAACTGAGAATGTGGTGGTGGCGGTGGGCTGTAAGTTGGTTGAGCCGGGACGCCATCGCGCGACACAACGGGGAGCGTTGAAAGATTGACTGTTCCGAATTGGCTGGACAGGGTGATCCCGCCGCTGGATCCTTGCTGTTGAGCAAAGCCGCCGATTTGATGATTCAGCGTGTCATAGACCCAAACGCTGGAGCCGGTCGAAACGGCTAGCCGTTGGCTCTGCGGAAAGTAGGCGTACCGCATATTGTTCTGCGCGCCGGTCGCGCTCGGGTTGCCAAGTTCGGTGGGCCACCAATTGCGGCTGGTGTCGTTGATGAACATGCCGTTGCCCGCGCCGTTCGAATAGCCTCCAGCTTGTTGAGCTTGTGTGTGGTCATTCTGGCTTTGGGATTGGAATGACCCGCCGTAGGTCATCGTCGGATCTTTGGACAGTTCCATGGCGATGTCGTTGCAGAGGGAATCGACGCGCGACTTGAGCCCATTGTTGAACATATCACCGACCATGATCATGCCGCCGCGCATCCATTGCCCGGACCCGCCCAGCTCGGGGCAATTGAATTGGGCCATGCTCCCCTGACCACGATACACCGCCAGGATCATGCATTGTGCGGCATCGGCGGAAATCCCGTAGCGCGAGGAGATCGTGTTAACAAGTTGTTGACCGGCTGCGGTGAAATCAGACATGGTAGCGATCCAAAAAATTTACATGAAGTTGGGTTGCAAGTTCATTATCCCCGATAAGCGGCACGCTGAAAAGGAGAGGAGAGATTCTTGCATCAGGAAACGAAGTCCTGTTATAAGTGCTGAAAAAGTTACGTGCTTCGCGTATCATGGGAACTTCTTCGAGGATCAACACACGCGACGCTCATGATCATCGGCCCGATCTTTACCCAGGAACTTGCCACCGCGCCGCTGCGGACGAGGTTCTACGCGCTGCCGGCGTTGTTCTTGGGCGCGCAGTTGCTCCTGGTCTTCGCGGCGTGGATGTTATTAGCCGGAACGCAGGAACTCCGTACGCCGGCCGACTTCGCGCGGTTTGGGATGACCATCTTTCCGATTCTGGTCTTGTTGCAGTTGACGCTCGGATTGTTCTTCTCGGCGCTCTTCACCGCGAGTGCCATTGCGCAGGAGAAAGATCGCCGGACGCTGATCTTGCTTTTGCTGACGCGGCTCAACAATAGCGAACTGGTCCTCGGCAGGTTGTTCGCCAGTTTGTTTCCGCTAGTTGTTTCGCTCGCGGTCTCGGTGCCGCTGTTGGTTTTGCTGCGGGGGTTTGGCGGGATCTCTCTTTTGCAGATCGCGCTCGCCGTGGCGGTGACGCTCGGCACGATGCTCGTCGCCGGTAGTCTCGGCGCGCTTGTCGCTTATTGGCGCGAGAAGTCTTTCTTGATTCTCGCCATCACGACACTCGTGATCTGCGTTTGGCTCGGGTTTTGGACGGCGGTGAGCGCCGGCTTGTTCGGAGAATTTTGGAACGGGCAAGCGACGGCGCTCTGGGCGGCGACGTTTAGTCCCCTGCAAACGTTGTCGCGCGTTTTGCAACCGTTGCCGCTCGAAACGCGCGGCGTGTTAGGCATCGGCAGTGTGGTGTTCGAGTATTTGCTCTTCACGGTCGTCGCTTCGCTGCTGTTGAACAGTTGGACGATTCTCCGGCTGCGGGTTTGGAATCCCTCACGCGAAGCGGCTCCTCGGCAGGAAGAAACGCCGCCGACGGAATTGGAACATGCGGCTGGTTTGGCGACGCCGGCGAATATTCACGCCGCGGCACAGAAAACGCGGCCCGTTTGGGATAACCCGATTTTGTGGCGCGAGGTTCGAACCTGGGCCTACGGCCGGCGGATGCTGTTGGTCAAGTTCGCGTATGTCGCGGTCTTTGCCGTGGCATGTTACGGGCTGTTTCGCATGCGCGCGGGAGCCGTGCTAGGAACCGAATCGATGGCCGCGATTGTGGTCCCGTTGCTGGTCGTAAGTCTCGTTCTGCTGAACGCGCTGGCGGTGAATTCGATCACGAATGAAAAGGATTTGAACGCACTCGATTTGCTGTTGGTCACGGACCTTAGTCCGAAAGAATTCATCTATGGCAAGTTGGCCGGGATTATTTACGCCGCCAAGGAGATGGTCGTCTTGCCGTGGCTTTTGGTCTTGGGCTTATGGCTCAGCGGCGTGTTACGCGGAGAGTACGCGATTTACTTGAGTATGGGGCTTTTTGCATTTCAGGCTTACTTCGCGATGCTCGGCGTCCATGTGGGCTTGGCGTACGACAATTCGCGGCAGGCGACGGCGGTGAGTCTCGGGATCGTGTTTTTTTTGCTCGTCGGCGTTGGAACATGCATGCGAATCATGATCGCGTTTGGGACGAGTTCGCTGGCGATTCAATTGATCGCCTTCTCGGCAGTGATCATCTGCGGTGGCGTGGTGCTCTACGCCGCGCTTGGCGTACGCAACCCGAGCGGCGCTCTCTTGATCGCGTCGCTCCTGTGCCCCGCGCTGACGTTTGTCGGGATCATGAATTACCTCGGCGGCGAGACGCTGAGTGTCTTCTTTGTCATCGTCGGCACGTACGGCTTTGCGACCACGGCGATGCTCGTCCCGGCGATCGCGGCGTTCGATGTTGCCACGGGCCGCACGACGGAATAGCAACAAAGATCGTTTAGCGGCGACTCGAAGAGGAGCGTTCTTTCGACCCGCTTCGATAAAAAATACGCAGCATTGAAAATGAAAAAGTCCCGGGGAAGTCTCCCGGGGACGTTTCATCAATCGCAAAACTCGATTCTCAATCGCCGAGTTACTTAGTCGTCCCTGAAAAACGCTTTTCACGGCGGTTTTACGATTAGGCGGCGTAAGCGTGGGTTGTTTGTTTTTGCCGAAGCGCGGTGCGGACGATATTTTGCACGTCGAGCAGGGCCAACAGCCGACTCAACAGACACCCTAACTTCTCCAACTGCGCGCAAAAACTTGAACTGGCCAGCCAGCGCAGCAGCTTGCGCAGGTTGTATCCGGCGGCGGCCAGCAGGACGTTGATTTGATCGCCCGCAGTTCCGCGGAGTGGATTGCGGCAGAGCCGATTGTCGCTCTTCAAGTGACCGATGGTCGGCTCGATCGCCGCGCGGCGTTTGAACATCCGCTGCAGCGTGCGGCTGAGCGTCTTGCTGATTCGTCCAATCACATGGACCGCGGCGCTGCCGACGTAGTCATGCTTGCGATAGCCTTGATCGACGTTGACGTGTTGCGGTTCAACGCCCGTGAGTTGCTTGGTCTGCGCGACGGCTTCCTTCAACGTATGACCGTCGTACGGATTGCCATGGCAGGCTCGCGCGCCGACGATCCAGTTCGAGCGGCTGGTCGTGGTGAGCGAGACCTTGCAGCCGAACTCGTACTTTTTGTGGATCTTGCCTTTGGCAATGCATTCGACTTCCGGCTCATGGACGCTGTACAACTTCTGCTTGCTATGGCGGGTCTGGGCCAACAATCGCTCGGCTCGCGCGACTAACATGCGCAATTGTTCATCCGCGATTTCGCCCGCGTTTTGCGGGGCTTTACGCTGAATATCCCGCAGCACGCAGCCCAGGATCGTGTGCAGCCGCTTGGTCAGCTTCAGGGCCCGGCGGTATTGTTGCGCGTGGGCGTAACGCCCTTGCTGCGCCAAGCAGCGCTGGCCGACCCGCGCGTACGTTTGTCTTAAGGGCAAGTGCAACTCCCGCGCGCGGCGCACGAGTGCCAAACGCATCTTGTGATACAGCCGCGCGTCGGTGGGAAAGGCAATCGCCTTCTCCTGCACCGTGGTGTCGACGTTGACCACCGCGAGTTCACTTGGCTTGACGGCTTTCAGTTGGAGCGCTGTTTGAATCGTCGCTTGCAGGAGTTGCTCCAAACCCTCGGCTCCGACCCGCTTCCGCCAGTAGCTCAAACTCGACGAGTCGATCGGCAACTCATGTTGCATGTATTGGCAACCACAGAAGTATTGCCAGTACGGATTCTCGACCCACCGCGCGAGCAGTGACTCGTCGCTCTCGTCAAAGGCGTGCTTCAGGTACAACAGCCCGACCATCATCCGGGTCGTCAGGCCCGGTCGGCCGAGGTCCTGCGTGTAGCACGCGGCGATCTTCGCATCGAAGCTCTTCCAATCAATCCGGTTGGCCAAGAGAAACAGCGGATGCATGTGATTCAGAAGCTCGGTCAATTCGCCGCCGAACAATTCGCGCTGCGGGACCCGGGGGGATGGTTGCATAAATTGCCAGAAAAGAAGGTCGTCCGTGCCAATACCCGGCAAATTGTAACCACACGAACGGACAAGAAAAGCCCGCGGAATACGGAATGTCGAGAGTAGTTCAGGGACGACTA
>JBGSSS010000076.1:0-10029 GCA_041736895.1 Pirellulales bacterium | reverse complement strand
AGGGTGTCTGTTGAGTCGGCTGTTGGCCCTGCTCGACGTGCAAAATATCGTCCGCACCGCGCTTCGGCAAAAACAAACAACCCACGCTTACGCCGCCTAATCGTAAAACCGCCGTGAAAAGCGTTTTTCAGGGACGACTAGATAGAGGCAAGAAGAAAATAGGTGCAGACAAGAATCGCCCCATTCTTCTTACGCAGCTTTTGCCAAGAATGATCGCTCCCCAAAGATGCTGCTGACGGAAAAGGAAGCCCTTGAAAGAGCATAAAAAAGCAGCACCCCCCGGGTGGACTGGGGCAGTAGTCCAGGGACCGAGTGGTGCTACCATCTAAAGTATAACGTATTATACGGCCAAGAAAATCCCCCCTGTTAGATTTTTTAACTTTCTTTGGAATATGCCATCGATAACAATAAGTTTTTTCGCATTTTGGATAAGGACTTTCCCGGAACTGATTCGACTTTCGCAGCCAGGAGCGTAAGCAAGGGTGTAAGTCCCTTTTTCACCCCCCTTGCTTACGCTCCTGGCTGCTCTTGGGATAGGCTTTATGAATTGATAGTTTGTTTTCCTTTATCGTTGAGTCTCTCTTGAGCACGAACGCAGGGCAGCTCTTTTCGAATCTGCACGATGATCCGCAGCCAAATGCACCCGATTTCTCGGAGGAGCTGCTGTGCCTCACTCCCGGGATCGGGCCGCGTTTGCGGCGGCAATTGCTGGATCATTTCGGCAGTGCGGCGGCCGTCTTTCGTGCGGCTCCGAGTACGCTCCGCGATGTCCCCGGCATCGGCCCGAAATTGTGCAGTGCGTTGCTGAAAATTCAGCAGCGTGATTTGGCGGCCGATTGCCAACGCTGGAGCGAGCAGGGAGTCCGGTTGCTCGTCGAGGGTAGCCCCGAATATCCCGCGGCGCTCGCCGAGATCGCCGATCCCCCGGGGTTGCTGTTTCAGCGCGGCGAAGTTCTGTCATGCGATCAGCTATCTATCGCGATCGTCGGCACCCGGCATTGCACGGCTTACGGCCGGCAAATGGCCGAGCGTTTGGCAGCCGGTCTGGCGCGCAACGGCTTCACCATCGTGAGCGGGTTAGCACGCGGGATCGATGCGGCAGCGCACGAGGCAACGCTCAAGTGCGGCGGACGCACGATTGGCGTGCTCGGCGGCGGGGTCTGCAAAATCTACCCGGCCGAACATCACGACTTGGCCGAGCGCGTGATCAAGCAAGGCGCGCTCCTCAGCGAAACCGAACCGAACGACGATCCGGTCAAAGGCGCCTTTCCCCAGCGCAATCGAATCATCAGCGGGCTCTCGCACGGAGTGCTGGTGATCGAAGCGGGCCTCACGAGCGGTTCGCTGATCACCGCGCGGCTCGCGCTTGAACAAGGCCGCGAGGTCTTCGCCGTTCCCGGCCGCGCCGATCAAGAAGGCTCACGCGGCTGCCATCGCTTGATCCGCGACGGCGCAAAACTGGTCGAGACAATCGATGACATCCTCGAAGAACTCGGCCCGTTGATGAAACCGACGGAAACCATCACCGGTCAAGTGATCCAGCACCCGGCGGAGTTGCAGCTCAATGAAATCGAGCTCGCCGTTTTCAACCAGATCGCAATTGAAGCCACCAGCATCGACTCGATCATGGCCCAAGCCGGTCTCCCGCCGGGGCAGGTGCTGGCAACGATCAGCGTGCTGGAGATGAAGAAGTTGATCCGGCGGGTTAGCGGGCAGTTGGTGCAACGGCGCTAACGCTTCGACAACCAATACGCCAAGCTGATGAGCAGCGTCTGTAACGGCAGTCGTAGCCACAAACTCAACTCGGGGATATGCGGATACTGCTCGGGATGCATCGCCATGTGGATGTTCGACGGAAACACCGCGAGTAAAAATGCGATGATTCCCCACGCCGCATAGCGCGACGTTTTCGGCCAGAGCAACAAAGCCCCTAAAACAGTCGCCGCCGCGCCGCTCAAGTACACCAGAATTTCCGGAGCCGGTAGATACGGCGGGACGGTCTTGGCGTAGTGATCCGTGATCACGAAATGGCTGATGCCGGCGGCGATGAAGCCGACGCCGTAGATGATTCGGAAGATTATTTTCAGGCGATGAAGATTCAAATGCGTGACCTGCAAACTGGTTAACACCTATTGAACTAGTTTTCTAGGACCATTGAACCACTTCAAGGCGGGAAAAGTCACGCCTTGATAAACATCCTCGAAGCATATTTCGAACGAGCCAACCGACGATTCTAACTTGCAAGTTCCGCTCGTATGCGTAGAGATTCTCGCGTTTCGATTATCAAGACGATGAAAAATTTCAATGTCAGGACGTTCCTGAGAAATCACCACATAATACGATAGACTTTTAATTTTGATCATTTCATAATGCAGCGTTCCGCCCTTGCTATCCGATGATTCGGGCGTGAAAACGTCGATCAAGATACTGGGATTAGTAATAACATCCATTTCCGTCGTCGTGAAAATCGGCGGTTCCTTAAGCACGATAATATCTGGAGTCGCAATGAACCCCGAGGGACACAGAACTTTGATGTCAGGGCCGATGGTTTGACTGATACTGTTGTGAAACTGTTTTGCAAGCAGAAGATGCAAGTTAATAACGATCCGGTTGTGCGCGAACGGAGAACCTGCTTCATCGAAAAGCACGCCATCGTAAAATTCGTGCTTCTCTGCTTGCAACTCTTCCCAAGCAAGATACTCTTCAAAAGTCCAATACTTTGTCGGTTCTGATGACATGGTTTGCCTTTCAGATCCCAATGATTCTCAAGAGTTCGAAACGAGACTTCTTGTTTCCCCGCCAACACCCGTTCCGTCCCCAGCCGATCCTGGATCGCTTGGACGCCCATCTCTTCGCGCAGCAGAGACTCTTCATGGAGAATGCGATTCTTGATCGGGATCATCGCTGCGAAACAATTCCAGCTTGGAAAATTTGACGCCCTTATATAATTCAGCAAACGCGATGTTGATGTTCTTTCTTGATCCAGGCAGCTCGAAACTCCCTGATTCCTTAAACGAAAAGACCCATTCATTGTTTGGTTGTTTGCTATAGATTTCCACCAAGGAACGGTTTTGCGAAACAAGCAAATAACGGGTCAGGCTTTGAATAGACTGATATTGCAACAGTTTCTCGCCACGATCAAAGTCAGTCGTCGAAGGCGATAAAACTTCAAAGATCATTTTCGGATTCAACAAAGTCAATTCTTTATTGTCGGCGAATACGGGATTCTCGCAGACCACGACAATATCAGGGTAAGCATTCATCCCCCGTGGACAGCGGACCCGTTGGTCTGGACCAAGGGCCTCGCAACCAGTTTGATCGCTTTGAGCTGCGATGATGTAATGAAGATTCCCGCAGATCCGGCCGTGACTGTAGGTCGAGCCGGCCATCGCAATAATTTGACCGTCACAAAATTCATGTCGAGTTTCTTGCTGGTCTTCCCAAGCAAGATACTCTTCGAGAGTCCAGCGTTTTTGCGGGGCAGTGGACATGTTCGTGATTCCGATAAGGGATTGATCCTCCTTCATCATACCATGAATTACTCTCTCGTTATTTCCCCGCCAACACGCGTTCCGCCCCCAGTCGATCCTGGATCGATTGAACGCCCATCTCCTCTTCACGCAGCGCTTCCATCGCGCGGATCGCCGCTTCTGCCGCCGGCAGCGTCGTGATGCACGGAACGCCCGCGCTTACGGCCGAGGCGCGAATCTTCCCTTCGTCGGTACGAGCCCCCTTGCCGCCGGGAGTGTTGATGATGAGCTGCACCCGACCGTCGATAAGATAATCGCGCAGATTCGGATGCCCCTCGCTCAGCTTCTTCACACGCTCGACGGGAATACCGTCTTGCTCGAAGCGCGCCGCGGTGCCGACCGTGGCGAGGAGCTTGAAGCCGAGATCCACCAAGCGCCGCGCGAGCGGAACCATGTGGTTCTTCGCCGCAGGTGTGTGCATACTGATGAAGATCGTCCCTTGTTGCGGCAAGACCGTGCCGGCCGCAAGTTGTGCCTTGGCGAAGGCGATCGAGAAGCGTTCGCTAATTCCCATCACTTCGCCGGTGCTCTTCATCTCGGGTCCGAGAACGATATCCACGCCGCTGAATTTGGCGAACGGGAAGACCGATTCCTTGACGCTGACATGCGCCGGGATCGGGTCGCTAGTGATGCCTTGCGCGGCGAGTGAAACACCGGCCATGACCTTGGCCGCGATCTTGGCAACGGGTAACCCTGTCGCCTTGGCGACAAACGGCGCGGTACGGCTTGCGCGGGGATTCACTTCGAGCACATAGAGCGTGAACCGATCGTCGCCATCACGCTTGAGCGCAAATTGGACATTCATCAGCCCAATGACGTTCAGGTGCTTCGCCAGCGCCACCGTCGCGGCGCGAACTTCGGCAACGACGGGACCAGGCAAACTGTACGGCGGAATCGCACACGCCGAGTCGCCCGAGTGAACGCCGGCCTCTTCGATATGCTCCATGATCCCGGCGACAATGACGTCTTTTCCGTCGCCGATCGCATCGACATCGACTTCGATCGCGTCCTCAAGAAACTTATCAATCAAGACCGGCTGGCCTTGGGCGACGATGAATGCTTCGGCGACATATTTTTCGAACTGCGCGGTGTCGTAGCAGATTTCCATCGCCCGCCCGCCCAGCACGAAACTCGGCCGGACCAAGAACGGAAACCCGACACGCGCCGCGACAGCACGGGCTTCGTCCATGTTCCGCGCGATGCCGTTTTCCGGCTGCAGCAAGCCGAGGCGTTCGATCATGGCGGAGAATTTTTCGCGGTCTTCGGCTGCTTCGATCGTATCGACGCTGGTTCCGATGATCGGTACGCCGGCGTCCCACAACGCACGAGCCAAATTCAGCGGCGTTTGCCCGCCAAACTGCACGATCACGCCATCGGGCTGGACACGATCGACGATGTTCAGCACGTCTTCGGTCGTCAGCGGTTCGAAGAACAGCAAATCGCTTGTGTCGTAGTCGGTACTGACTGTTTCGGGGTTACTGTTGACCATGATCGATTCAATGCCCAGCTCACGCAGCGCAAAGCTGGCATGGCAGCAGCAATAATCGAATTCGATCCCTTGGCCGATGCGATTCGGCCCGCCGCCGAGAATCATGATCCGCTTCAGACCCGGCTGCTTGTTCGGCGCTTCGTCTTCGTCTTCGTAGGTCGAGTAGTAGTACGGCGTGTAGGCTTCGAACTCCGCCGCGCACGTATCGACCGATTTGAACGTCGCAATGATGCCGAGTTGTTTGCGCAGGTTCCGGACCTGCATCTCGCTTGTCGCCCACATGTGGCAAAGCTGCCGATCCGAGAAGCCGTATCGCTTCGCCTTGCGGAGCAGGGCAGGGTCGATGGCTTGCCAATGCTTCACGGCACGGAGTTCTTCTTCGACCTCGACGATTTGCTGCAGCTCGTCGATGAACCACGGGTCGATGCTCGTAATCTCGTGGATTTGCTCGTTGGTCATGCCGGCTTTGATCGCGTAGCGCAGGTACCACACGCGGTCGGCCATTGGCACCGCGATTTTGGCGCGGATGTCGTCCAGGCTCGGCTGCAACGGCGTCCCCCAGAGATCCTTGTTGTCGCAGCCGAACCCGAAGCTGCCGACTTCGAGCCCGCGGAGAGCTTTTTGGAACGATTCCTTGAACGTCCGTCCAATCGCCATCGTCTCGCCAACGCTTTTCATTTGCGTCGTCAAGCGCGGATCAGCTTCAGGGAATTTTTCAAACGCAAACCGTGGAACCTTGGTCACGACATAATCGATCGTCGGCTCGAAGCAGGCTCGTGTCTTGCGCGTGATGTCGTTGTTCAATTCATGCAGCCGATACCCGACGGCCAATTTCGCCGCGATCTTGGCGATTGGGAAACCCGTTGCCTTGCTCGCCAGCGCGCTCGAACGGCTGACGCGCGGGTTCATTTCGATGACGATCATCCGGCCGTTGCGCGGATTGACCGCGAACTGGATATTCGAGCCGCCGGTCTCGACGCCGATCTCGCGAATCACCGCCAAGCTGGCATCGCGCATCCGTTGATATTCTTTGTCCGTCAGTGTCTGCGCCGGCGCGACCGTAATACTGTCGCCCGTGTGCACGCCCATCGGATCAAAGTTTTCGATCGAGCAGATGATGACAACATTGTCATCAACGTCACGCATCACCTCCATCTCGTATTCTTTCCAACCGAAGATCGATTCTTCGATCAGGACTTCGCTCGTTGGCGAGAGATCGAGCCCGCGGGCGGTGATCGTTTCGAACTCTTCCTTGTTGTAAGCGAACCCGCCGCCGGACCCGCCCATCGTGAAGCTCGGGCGAATCACGCACGGCATACCAATCTCGGCCAAGACGAGGCGGGCTTCGTCCATATTGCGCACCGTCTTGCCGCGGCAGACTTCAAGCCCGATCTTTTCCATTGCCTGCTTAAACTCTTCGCGGCCTTCGGCCTTGGCGATCACTTTGGCATTAGCCCCGATCATCTCGACACCGTACTTTTTCAAGACGCCATTCTTCTCGAGCGCCATCGCAAGGTTCAAGCCTGTCTGCCCGCCGAGCGTCGGCAGGAGCGCATCGGGCCGTTCGGCGGCGATGATCTTTTCGACGATTGGCCAGGTCAGCGGCTCGATGTACGTCCGGTCGGCCGTACTCGGATCGGTCATGATCGTCGCCGGGTTGCTGTTGACGAGCACAACTTCGTAACCCTCTTCGCGCAAGGCTTTGCAAGCTTGCGTGCCCGAGTAGTCGAATTCACAGGCTTGCCCAATGATGATGGGTCCGGAGCCAATGATCAGAATTTTGTGAATATCGTTGCGACGAGGCACAGGCGCAGCCTTTCAGAAAACACAGCCAAGCGGGCAGACAACCGAGTAGATCGCGAAACAGGCGATTTGCCGCGGGATTTCCAGCAATTTGCGCGACCGTCATGAAGAAACAGTTCGCTCTGGAAAATCTCACGAATTTAGCATGAAGGGGGGCAGTTCTTCAAGGACGCAAAAAGCAAGGAAGCGGTCTCATTTTGCGCTGAGCGTTCGGGGAGAGATAGCGTATTGAAGTTAGACAGAGCGGCATCCAAAGTGACCTACTCGCTCCGCGAGTAGGTATGGCGCGATGATGGCGATGCGAAAACCATCCGTCACTAAGTTTGATCATCCCACGAATCCCTTCGGGCGGAGGCGAGAAGGCTACTTCGAAGAGCGGGCCGAAAAAAAGACCAGAAAGATTTTTTACTTCGAGCTGACCCATTTTTCACTACTAAACCAAAGTTTACAGTATATCCAACGGGCTACGCGCCATCATTCCACGGCCTAGCACATGCGTATAGATCATCGTCGTTTCTAAATTTGTGTGACCGAGCAACTCTTGCACCGTGCGGATATCGGCCCCATCCTCCAAAAGATGCGTCGCAAAACAGTGCCGCAACGTATGTGGTGTGGCGGGCTTGGCAATTGCCGATAAGCGGACTGCTTGCTTCATGGCCCGTTGCATGCCGATTTCGTGGACATAATGCCGACGGCGAATGCCGCTGCGCGGATCGACGGATAATCCGCTGGCAGGAAAAATCCATTGCCAGCCCCACTCTTCCCCAGCGCGCGGATACTTTTCACTCAAAGCATCAGGGAGCCAAACCCCGGGAACTCGATTCCGACGATCTTGTTGCCACAGCATTCGGACTCTTTTCAGATGCGCGATCAAGGGATCGCGGACAGCGGCGGGCAGCATCACGATTCGGTCTTTTCGTCCCTTGCCATCGCGCACGACAATCAATTGACGATCAAAATCAACATCCTTGACGCGGAGCATGTGCCCTTCGGTGACTCGCATTCCTGTCCCGTAGAGTAGTCTGGCCAGAAGTTGAAATTCCCTGGGAATGGCATTCAGGATCTGACGAACTTCATCCCGGCTTAAGACCACGGGAAGCCGTTTCGGCCGTTGTGCCCGTTGGATTTGGCCAAACTCGCCTAACTCGCGCCCCATGACTTGATGATAGAGAAAGACCAGGGCATTGAGGGCTTGATTTTGTGTTGCTGCGGCAACGTGTCGATCACGCGCTAGATGCTTCAGAAATGCTACGACTTCGGGAGCGCCCATTTGTTGCGGATGTTTGATGTGATGGAAATAGATGTAGCGTCTAGCCCATTGGACATAGGATTTTTCCGTCCGTCGCGAGTATTGTTTGAGGCGCAGTTGATCTCGTAGCCGGTCAAGCAGCTTTCGCGGCTTTCCATCCGGTCCCAACTCCGCTGGCGGGAAGGGATTCGTTGAGTTCTCGGGAATCATGAAAGTTCTCCTTGCTATCCAACAGATTCGTTGGATATTGCGGAGTCAAGAAAAATCTCAAGTCGTTGCCCAGAAAAAACTTGACAGCTATAAGCCGGGTGTTAATTTGAGAGCAGCAATTGTTGCTATCCAACGATTTTGTTGGTTACTAAACTGTTAGCCCACTTTGTCGATGACCTCCCTTGAAATACTACGCAGGGAATTCGACGGCGAAGATGGTTCGTTCATTCTTCGAGCGCGATGTGACTTATTATGGGATTGGGACGCCTTCCGACGATTGACTTCCGCCATGTTCGATGTTGCGGATCAGGTCAAAGACAATGAGTCAATCGAGTTGTGGATCGCCGGTGGTTTTTGGTTCTGCGATACGTGGATCAGCGAATGGACTTCGCATCCTAACTTCTCTCGACCTAATCAAGAAGATTATGATCATGCTTTAGAGTTGATTCATAATCTCGCGTATTTCCTGTTCATGCGTGAAAGTCCATACATGGACGACGCTCTTCGCCAACAGGCCAAGGGCTAACCAGTCGCTGCAGTGGACGAGCACGCGTGCGTTGAAAGTTTGATTCGAGCCTTGTGCGTCCTGCCCCGCACGCGGCTCGCCACTGAGCGGCAGCGTTAGGCGAAGGAAAGAACATGCGACCATATGACCTCGCTTTGCTGACAGTCGCGGGCCTTGCGGTCGGTGTGGTATCCATTGGTTGTGCTGACCAAATCGCGACTGCGACCGCCCCGGCGGGCATCACTCTTGCTGAGGGTAAAGTTGCAGTCACGCGAGAGGAGGGCTCGGTTAGCAATGGACCTGAGCATGTGACGCTGGAGAGGATTCCCTGGGATGCGTCTTTTGGCACATCGGCAATAAGGGTCAAGATTCCCGGCACTGGGTTTGGCATTCCGTTGATAGATGGAAAGGCGGCCCCAGTTTTGATCCAGGAGCATCCGCTTGAGGTGTGGCGAATCAATGGAATGCAGTTCAATACGCCGGACCATGACATCAGCCGGGCTAACAGGATTGAGCCAGGTGATGCCCAACTGAAGCTGATCCTGGATGGCGGCGAGGTTTGGGAGGTCTGGACACTGGATCTCAGAGACCCAAAGAAGGGGCTACAGTTGCGGTATCTCGATGGAGGCGGATGGTAGGAGTAGGTGACGCCAGCATCTGCGCGAGGAGTGAGGTGGATGCGTCGTCATGAAGCGGCTCTTTCTCTGAAATGGCCGCGCTTGGAAGCAGAATCAGGACAAGCAACCAGCAGGGGCAAGGTTCGGGCGTGGTGATGGGAGCGCCTAACCAGGCGTTGGAGCAGACTCGCGATAGCGTCCTGCGGTATGGTGAGTCTGTTGGCTGCGAGCTGCTCAACTTTTTCGTTCGGCGGCGGAGGGCTTTCCCAAACCAGCCGTATCACTCGCGGCAAAATTGCCAAGAATTTACTTCTTGGCTTTTTTCTTCGCGGTCTTCTTGGCTGCTTTCTTCGGAGCCGGCTTGGCTGCGAATTTCTTAGCGGCTTTTTTCGGTGCGCCCTTCTGGGGAGTTGCTTTGTCAGCGACGGCCGTTTTCTTGGCGGACTTCTTCGCGCTCTTCGTCACACTTTTTTGTGGCATGACTTTCTTCATGACCTTCTTGGCACCTGACTTGACCTTGGTCTTCACCTTGTCAGGGATGGCACTTGATACGAATTCCTTGGTTGCCTTGGGATTGTGCCCTGCGAACCCGCCGACGACTGCGCCAACCGCAGCGCCCACGGGTC
>JBGSSS010000041.1:0-8494 GCA_041736895.1 Pirellulales bacterium | reverse complement strand
CGCCGCGCGCGTTCCGCGCGGCTCGGTGCTCGGGGTCGATCCGTCGCGGGACATGATCGCGTTCGCGGCGAGTCACTTTGGTCCGCCCGCGCACGAGAACCTTGGCTTCGAGGTGGCCGACGCGCGGCGATTGCCTTACCGCGACGAATTCGAGCTCGTCGTTTCCTTCAACGCGCTCCACTGGGTTCCGGAGCAAGACGCGGCCCTCGACTCGATCCACGCGGCGCTGAAGCCCATGGGTCGAGCCATGCTGCGGATGGTCTCGCGCGGCCAGCGCGAAGCGCTGGAAGACATCATCGAAGAGGTTCGGCAGCGCGAACACTGGGCCGGGAACTTCGCTGGTTTTCGCCGGCCGTATGCGCATTTCACACCCGAGGAATACCGCGCGTTGGCCGAGCGGGCGGGGTTTCGGGTCGATCGCTTGGAGGCGGAGGATCTGGCCTGGGATTTCCAGACGCGCGAGGCGTTCGCGGCCTTCGCCCGTGCGACGTTCGTCGAATGGACACAGCATTTGCCGCAGAGCGAATGGGAACCGTTCATCGCCGAGGTGCTTGACCGCTACCAGTCTGTCGCCGCCGTCGGCCCGGAGGACGCAAACACCTTTAAGTTCTATCAAATGGAAGTTGAACTTCGCGCCGGTGCTGCGGACCCGATAGCCAACGGGCACTGATTCGTCATACAATAAAGGCGGTGCGGCAGAACAAACGTTTCTGCATTGGGGATGTTCGTTGAGAGAGGTGTTGGAATCTTTTCAACCGCAGGCGGAAGTCTGTGGGCAACCAATCAGGTGTGACGATGTCAAAGGACATGTTTCGTGAACGGGGTCGTGCGGAGGAGGAAGCTTACTTTAATCAGGTAGACGCCAAGCTGCTGGAGAAGCTGCGCCAAAAAGCGCAGCTCAGCGAGATCGCGCACACCTTGGCCGAGAAACTGCAGGCCAATGAACCCGCGCTCTTGGAGCGTATCCAAAAACTCGGCGTCACGCTCGACACCGGGGCGGCGTTCATGCTCGCGCCGCTGGTCGAAGTTGCCTGGGTCGATGGCGGCGTCAGCGATGCCGAACGCGAGACGATTCTCAGGATCGCGAAGCAGCGCGGCATCGAGCCGGAGTCGGCCGATCAGCGCCAGCTTGTCGCTTGGCTGGAGCGCCGCCCTGAGGACGAACTCTTGCGGACCTCGCTCGAAGCAATCCGGCTAGGGCTTTCGGTCCTGCCGCCGGAGGAAGCGCAGCAACGAATCGCGGGCATGATCAAGGCCTGTGAAGAAGTCGCCCGCGCGACGAGCGGACTTGCCAGACTGCTCCCGTGGGAAGGCAAGTCGCACGAAGAAAGCGCCGTGATCGCCGCTATTCGCGAGCAACTTTCACGGCAATGAATTAATCATGAATTGTCAAAAGCCCCGCATCAATGCAAAGCGAATCCCTCGCGGATTCGCTTTGCTTTATAAAATCGATATCTGGCCAAGGTGGACGCGATGTCAGGATTCGCAAACCCTGCTATGAAATGGCGCGGCACGATTGCTGTCGCTTGGATCGCTGTCTTGGCCAACGTCGCCATGTCGGGGGTGAAGCCCGATGTGATGACCAATTCGGTGGCGGGAACAACCTGGGAAGGTCCCGAAACGACGGGCGAACGGACGTCGTGGACATTCGAGGAAGACGGCACGTTGTCGTACAAGACCCGGAATGGGTCATTCCGGAATGGAACCTGGACACAAACTGGAAACGCGATCTACTTCGAAACCAATAAACGCTACGCCGAGTACCAAGGAGAAATTCGCGGTGACACCATTCAGGGCCGGGCTTGGAACATCACCAAGAAGAAGTGGACGTGGCAAGCTAAGAAGCTCGATTGAATCCGTGCGAGCAGTTGGCAAGCATTCGGGAGATGGCGCGTTGTGCCGCGCACGAAAAAACCCAGGGGGTGAACCCCTGGGCTTTGTTTTATGGACACGTTATCTCGTGTGCGACACGGATTAACCTCCGGGCAACGTGCCGGCCTTGATCAGCTCGCCGAATGACTTGCCAGCGGCGTTCTTTTCGCCTTCGGTTGTCTTGAGCGCGTCGATGATTTTCTGGGTTTCCAACTTATCTGCCTTTTTGAGCAGCTTGTTCACGGCTTTGCCATACTCGTTGCGTTCTTTCTTGTCGCTGCCGTGGCAAATGCCGCAGCTATTCTTGGTTTCGGCGTCAGTGATCTTGTCGATCGCCGCGGCCAGTTTCTTTTCGTTGGCGTCGCCGTCGGGCTTGTAATACATCTTCTTGAATTCGGTTTCAAACTGCTTGACCGCCCAAGCCGAATTGCCCGAGAACAGCATGGCGGCGGCCACGAGCGGCAGAGCGATCAATTTCCAATACTTCTTCATCGTCGTGTGTCTCCCGAGGTGAGTTTGCTGCGTCCGCAAGACGCAAATAGGCCCGCAATTTCCCCCGCCAATGCTCCGTGCTGGGACGGACGGCATCCAGCGAAGATTCGCAAGTTAGTTAATCCCAGGACAAACGCAAAGTCAAGCGTTTTCCTTGGTGAATAGGGTTTCGCGAGGGAAAGGAAAGAATAATCATCGGCAAAGAGCGCTGGCGAACTGTTATTGATACGGGGTCTCATTGAATTAGCCCCCAGTCAATGACCGTGGGGAAAAGACGTGGTGAGAAACGCCAATTCAGATATTGCGTTAGACGACGTTTTTTGAAGATGGAGACAGCTTTAACATATCAAGCGCAATTCCCCCCGTCATTGACGGGGGGCTAATGAATCTGCCAGCAGTTGGCAAATCCTGCCGGTTTGGCAGCGTTTTCCTGTGCAGAGCCGCATGCCTAGATCAAACTTCCCGGACTTCGCCCGTTTTGCTACAAGAAACAGCCTGAAACCGGGCCGCCACGGCAAAAACCGCGCCGAGATCGATGTCTGGTATTCGATTTGCCCCGAATTAGAGTGACGTAGAGTGGCATGTCAGATTTGTCATGCATTTGCGTGACAATCTCCTACGGATGGGCTTACCATCCGCAGGCTTGGTTGGCGCTGATGACGCGATACCTCTTTCGAAGTCATTTTCTACGGTCACCGTTTAATTTTATGCGGATCGTCTGAAACCCCATGCACGCCCCTTCGATTCTGATCACCGACGATGACGTAGCCTTTCGCTCGACGCTGAGCGATATGCTCGCGCCGTGCGGGTACGAATTGACGATCGCGGGCGACGGGGCCGAAGCGCTCGACATCGTGCGGCGGCGGCCAATCGATTTGTTGCTCTGCGACAATCACATGCCGCGGCTCACCGGGTTAGAGACGATCGCTCAACTGCGGCAGCTCAAGAAACAGCTTCCGTGCATCCTCTTGTCGGCCGCGCTCGATGAACAAATCTTGGCCGAAGCGCAATTACTCGAAACTTTTTCGGTCTTAATGAAGCCCGTCACGCGCAAAGTGCTTCGCTCCACAGTCGAGTTAGCGCTCTTCCGTGCGTACGGTTGGCCGCAATCTAAACAGTGCAACGAATCTTCATAAGACCTCGCTGCGTAGAAATAACAGTGGTTTCTGTAGCGGAATGCAACAAAGCGTGGTCAGAGTGACGACGGCCATTGCGGTTTATTCTGATTTCGTAGTTGCCTTCGGATTTTTCCAAGTAACCGCTACAGTTTAACTGCTATTGAATGTCTGCTGTTTTTAAGTCGAAAGATAAGTAATCTGCTTGAATATTGTAAAAGTTTGGTTGTTTCCTACAACCTACCTTTCTATAATTCAAGCGTTCGGGAATTTTCCCAGCTAGGTTCAGGAGAGGCACGTCACTTGACCCCGAAGCCGAAAATTCTGGTGATTCGCGACCCACAGTCCCAGGCCCAAGAAAGCCTGCCGGATTGGGGCGAAGCCTTTGACGTCGTCACCGTCGCCACGCCGCGGCGGGCGATGGTCAAGATGGCCCGCGAACCCTTCGCCGGCGTCTACATCTCGGGTCAGATGCTCAGCCGCTCCGAAGATCTCGGCCGGCTCCTTCAGAACGAACGCATTCTCGAAGGGATGCCCGACGGGCTGCTGCTGCTCGACGCCGATAACACGATTCTCTGGGCCAACGAACGCGTCAAGCATTGGAGCGGCCGGCAGAATCTCTCGGGCGAGAACTTCTACACGGTCCTGAACGGGCCGGATATTTTGGGACCGGACTTTTGTCCCTTCCATACAGCGTTGAGCACGGGTCAGCCCAGCGGCTCGACACTCCGCACCACGGACAATCAGTATTATCAGATGCATGCCGCGCCGGTCGATCACGGCGAACATCACCGCAAGCATCTGATCGTCACCGTTCGCGATGTGACCGATGAAATGCACCAGCAGCAAAAGCTGGCGGCCATTCATCAGGCGGGCATGGAACTCGCCGATTTGAAGCCAGACGAACTGACGCAGATGTCGATCGAAGAACGAATCGAATATCTCAAGTCGAACATCCTGCATTACACCAAAGATCTCTTGCAATTCGACGTCGTCGAGATTCGCTTGCTCGACCAAAAGACCGGCCTGCTCGAACCGCTGCTCGCGGTCGGGATGTGCGGCGATGCTCAGTCCCGCGTCCTGCGCGCCTCGACTCAGAACAACGGCGTGACGGGTTTTGTTGCCGCGACCGGCAAGAGTTACCTCTGCGACAACACGCACGACGATCCGCTCTACCTCGAGGGTTGTCTCGGCGCTGCAAGTTCTCTGACCGTGCCGTTGCTGTTGCACGACGAAGTGATCGGCACCTTCAACGTCGAAAGCCCCGAGCCGCACGCCTTCACCGAAAGCGATCGGCAGTTCCTCGAGATATTCACGCGCGACGTCGCCCAGGCGATCAACACGCTGTTCTTGCTCGAAGCCGAAAAGGCCAACACGACGGTCGAAAACGTCGAAAGTATTCACAGCGCGGTCGCCCTGCCGATCGACGTGATCTTGAACGAAGCGGTCAAGGTCATGGAGCGCTACATCGGCCACGAACCCGAAGTCGTCGAGCAATTGCAGAATATCCTCCGCAATGCGCGCGACATCAAGCAAGTCATCCAAAAGGTCGGACATCAATTGGCCCCGGGCCAGGCGCTGCCGACCAACAAGCAAGTCGACCGCCGCCCGCTGCTCCGCGGCAAGCACATTCTGGTCGTCGATGCCGACGAAACGGTGCGCAACCAAGCGCACTCGCTATTGGAACGCTACGGCTGTTTTGTCGAAACGGCTCACGATGCGAACGAAGCGGTCAGCATGGTGCGCTGTCAAAACACCATGGAAGGGGGCTACGACGTCATCATCGCCGATATTCGGCTGCCAGACATGAACGGCTACGAGTTGATGATGAAACTCAAGGAAATGCGCGATCATGTCCCGCTCGTCCTCATGACGGGCTACGGTTACGATCCGGGGCATTCGATGACCAAGGCGCGCCAAGCGGGGCTGCCATCGTATGCCGTTCTCTCCAAGCCGTTCCGCTTGGATCAATTGCTGAGCGTGGCCGAAAAGGTCATCGAAGCACAGCCCGCCTCCACTCACGTTTAGTTCTCTACCAATAAACGCTGAGTTGACCCTTGTCTCTTCTGTTGCTCTGGCTCTTCGTGGCGGCGATCGGTCATGCCGTGACGCTCGCGTTTTTTGTGAACCGGGTCCACGCCCAAGCTTGGCCGCGCAAGATCGTCAAGCAATTTTCCTGGCCGGCAATCTTTGCGATTCCGCTGGGCTGGCTCGCCTGGATTCGTCCGCTGATCGCCGTCGTTCGCGACGGCGCGGATGGGCCGGCGCTGGATCAAGCGCAGCCGTGGTTCTGGACTTACACGCTGTTCATGGCACCGCTCGGCGCGGTGGCGATCTTGGTTTGGCTTTGGCGCAAGATCATCGGCGATTCCTGGCGGCAAAAGTGCGACGTGAGCGCTGAGCGCGTCAATGTGGCACAAACCCTCAAGCAACCGCTGGTCAGTGGGTTGAAAGCCAAGTTGTTGGGCTTGATCCCTGGCAACGAGTTTTGCTGCTGCTCCTTTGAAGAGCAAACGCTCCGCGTGCCGCGTCTGCCGCAAGCAATCGCGGGCCTGAAAATCGCTCATCTCTCGGACTTGCATTTCACTGGTTGCCTCGCCGAAGCGTACTTCGACTATGTGATCGAGCGCGTGAATGCGTGGCAGCCGGAGTTGGTTGTCTTGACCGGCGATTTTTTAGACCACGACGATTGCCTGCCGTGGCTGACGCGCGTCTTTGCCAAGTTGTCCGACCCGAGCCGCGCGTTCTTCGTCCTCGGCAATCACGATTCCAAGCACGGCCAGCAGCGCGAAATCAACCGCGCGCTCGCGGCAGCGGGCATCATCGATGCCGGCGGCGGACCGTGGAAATTTGTCACGGCGCGGAACTGGCCGATCTTGATCGCGGGCAACGAAGAACCGTGGCTCGGCCCGTCGCTCGAATTGACGCTCGCGCCGAAGACGGCGGAGCATGGGCAACGGCTCTTCCGCATCCTCCTCGCCCACACGCCGGATCAAATCGATAAGGCAGTCGCAGCCGATTTCGACCTGATGTTCGCCGGCCACACGCACGGCGGGCAGATTTCGCTGCCGCTACTCGGCCCGATCTTCACGCCGAGCGCTTATGGGCTGCGGCTGCAACGCGGCACCTTCCGCCGCAAGAACACAGTCCTCCACGTCAGCCGCGGCCTCTCGTCGGACCTGCCGTTTCGCTGGGGGTCCTGCCCGCAAGCGAGTTTGCTGACGCTGCAGCCAGAGTGAAATACGAAACACGGAGCAGGAGAGGAAATTCAGAGCGGCACCGAGAAGGCAAGTAATGCAAATACGGCCTACAAATGGACACAGATAAATGCAGAAGGCAGAAGAGGGCTTAAAGCAGAAGAATGAAGGCAGGAGAATAATTCAAAATTCTTCTTCTGCCTTCATTCTTTTGCCTCTCCGTATTTGTGGCTCGTATTTCTCTTCTCTGTGCCGCTCTGAATTCTCTCCGTCCCTGCGTGGTGAAGTATTTTGCATTTACCGCATCGCGCGGGCGATCGTGTCGCGGTCGTAGGCCCGGCTGTGCCGGGCAGCGTGCGGATTCTCCAAAGCAAGAAACCACAGCGGGCAGAACGTGTTGTCGGAGCAACACTCGGATCAAGATTTTCGCTTCGAACAGAGCTCTGCGTTTGTGCTGCACAGCCGCACCTACGATTACCGCATCGCACGCGAGATCATGTCGCGGTCGAAGTAGTTGAATTCCATGCCGGCGTCGAGGATGATACTTCGCCCGTTGATCGCGCTGGAACGGGGGCTCAAGAGAAACGCGGCGGCGTTGGCGACTTCGCTGGTTTTCACCGCTTCCTTACGCAAGGTCATTTGCTCGGCGTAAAGGTACGCATCGAGATACCCGGGGATGCCGGCGCTGGCGCTCGTCTTGAGCAAGCCCGGCGCGACGGCGTTGAAGCGGACCCGCGAGAATTGGCTGAACGACTTGGCCAGAAACACGATCGCCGAATCGAGGGCCGCTTTGATCGGGGCCATGTACCCGTAGTTTTCACTCGCCATCGTGGTCGTCGAGATCGACGTCGCGACGACCGACGCATCCGGTTCGAGCAATTCGCGCAACTCGCGCGCGAGCGCGACGAGCGAATAACACGAGATATCCATCGCCCGCAAGAATTCGCGTTTTTTCGTCTCGTGAAACGGTTTTAGTCCATCCTCATACTCCGCGGCGGCGATGCTGTGGACGAACCCGGCGAGCCGTATGTTGGCCGAGCGGAGTTCATTGGCGAGGGCCGCGATCTGGTCTTCGAACTCGACATCGCAGACATGCACCTTGGCGTCCGGCAGCAGCTTTAGTAGTTGCTCGCGCCGCGCTGGCGAGCGCACGGCGAAGATCACGCGCGTCCCTGCTTCGCGCAGCACCGTGGCGATATGCCAGGCAACGCTTTTCTTATTCGCGACGCCGGTCACAAGAATCGCCTTGCCGGCCAACTGCAAAAAATCGGCGCTTGGTTCAGGGTTGCTCATCGAGTTCATGCAAAGGAAAATTCAGGAATGCAAAATACGGCCCACAGATGGTCACAGATTAACACCGAGAAATGCAAAGGCAGATAAGAGCTTATTGCAGAAGAATGAAGGCAGAAGAATGAATCCGAATTATTCTCTTGCCTTCATTCTTTTGCCTCTCTGCATTCATCTGTGGCTGAAGAGGTATTTTATGATGGCGATTCCAAATCCTTGGCCGGGTCGTCGCCGTTGAGTTTTTCGCGGAGCTTGCGCATCGCGCGGAGGTACCGCATTCCCGCCGCTGGTTCGCTGAGGCCGAGGGTTTGCGCGACTTCGCTGTTACTGAGATGCTCGAAGTGCCGCATCAGGACGACTTCGCGGTCTTGCTCGTCGAGTTCATCGACCGCCGTTTGGAAGCGCCGTTGCAATTCGTGCCACGTCGCCGCCGCGGCCGGCGTCAACTCGCGGTCGGCGATTTGCGCGCCGAGGTCGAGCGTCGATTGGTCCAGGAACTGCGCCGCGACGAGCGGCTGCTCGCGATCGATG
>JBGSSS010000034.1:0-10126 GCA_041736895.1 Pirellulales bacterium | reverse complement strand
CCAACTCCAAGACGCTGCGCTGACCGAGCCGCCGGGCTTGGAAGATTCCATCTGACGGCAACGCTTGCTGTTCGCCCGGCACAGCGGGCCTACAAAAAACGCAAACGGCCCGCTGGAAGAATCCAGCGGGCCGTGTTGCTGTTGCTTGCGGGATCACCCGAGGGCGATTACCCTTGGACGATCCTTGAGCCGTGGTTAGTAGAGGTAGATGAAGTCAACGCCGTACAGGAATTGATCATCGCTGTTGCCGTCGTCAAACGGATCAGGTTGACCGTTCACGCCGCGGCCATCGAAATGGTCCCAGCGAACTTCCGGACGAACAATCAGGTTCGGATTATCCGAAGGCTTGTAGTTCAAACCAGCAGCCAGGGCGAAGAAGTTTCCTTCGAAGCCGCCCACCGAAGCCGGGTTGCTGTTCGGGGATTGACCCGTACGAGCATAGTCACCAGCAGGTGCCACGCGGTAGCCATCGTCATCACGGAACCATTCCGCACGAACACCAGCCGTCCAGCAGCAATCAATCTTGTAGAACATGTATTGATTGATCCCGTACCACTGCGCCGTGCTGCCCGTGCCGTTGGCGTTTTGCTGGTTGCCGATGTCGCTTTGGAACACATAGTTCAAGCGATCCGTCAGCGTGCGGCTATAAACGATGCTCTGGACGAAGCGGGTATCATCCGGGCTCACCGTGCCGAACGTGACTTCTTCTTCGCCAACACTCAAGGCATACGCCAACTTGCTGTTTCCGTCGCTCGCGGTGAACGTGGCACCGCCAAGGAAGGAAAGATTGTCGTACACGTCTTCGAAGTTATCCCAGCCGAATGTCACGCCGCCCATCAACGTCAGTTGGTCGTTGACTTTCTTGGAAACCAACGCTCCGGTGTGGGTAAACGGCTCGCCGTACTGCATCGTATAGGCGTGCGTCATGAAGAAGTTATCAGGAGCAGTCACGACTTCGTACCCGATGATGGTGTAGAAGTGACCGATCTTGATCGACCAATCGTTCTTCGCCAGGTCGATGTACAACTGCGGCATGTCCAAGCCGTAGAAACGGCTGCTATCCCACTTCGCGGTGAAGTTGTCGTTGGCCGACAACCCGCGCGAGATGTTGAACCGGTAGTCGGTTCCATACAGCAGATCCATCCGGTAACCCAAGTTCCAATCGCAGCTCGTGGGATCCGCCGCCTTTTCGACGATCAGATACAGCTGGCTCAATTGAGCTTCGCCGCTGCGATCGTAGAACGTGACCGGGCCGTTGAAGCGGCTTGGCGGGCTGTCCGAGTTGCCCATGATCCCGGCGTTAACCCAGCCCTTGATGACTGGGCCGCATTCGGGATCTTGATGGCAAGCGAACAAACGCCAAGGTTCACAACCTTCGGGACATTCCATCGCACAATCTTGACAGCTTGTGCAAGACGATTCGCAACCGCAGCTTGCAGCGCAAGTCGCAGGAGCTTCGCAAGTCGGGGCACAGCCCGTCGTGCAACCGCCAGTCGTGCAGCCAGGAGCGGCAGCAACAGGGGCAGGAGCAGCTTCAGCAGGAGCGTCGCTTGGGGAAGCAGCGGGTTGCTCGGCTGAGGCTTGGTAATAGCTGCCATACTCGAAACCCGTGCGCATCACCGTCGATGGCTGGCGCAGGCCGGTTTGGGCAGAAGCAGTCGTGGCCGACAAACCGCCGGCCATGGCGATTAACATCGCCCATTTCGTAACCTTCATGGTCCGTTACTCCAATCCATTGAGGAAACGGGGTGCAGTGTGTCTTTCACACTATGCGGAAAAGAAAAAACGCAATTCAGGCAAGCACGCATCCCAGCAATAGCCGCCACAGTCATTCCTGGACTTTGATGCTGCGATATCTCATCGTCCCCGCACGAAACGAAATTCCAGCGTTTTCAAGTACATTGACGCTACCCGCAGAGACTATTTCCCACTTTTTGGTAAGGCCTAACGGTGATGACGATCATGCCCGCTAGACGGCTGTTAAACCTTGACGACTGTGCCGTTTTTAGCCGCTATTCCAATCGTCCGAAGGTGATAAACTTTGCGGGCTAGGCAGAATTTCCTTCCTGCGAAACAGTGTTTTCCATACAGCAAAGACAAGAATCGCCGTCATGATCTCATTTCCTACAAAAACGTGATGCCACTCGCACAAATCACTGGCGAAATTGAATTGGCGATCTCTTGGTATCCAATGATTTGATTCGAGTCACAAATTTTTTCTCGCACTCGACGGAATTGCACGGCCCTACGCGATGCCTTTGATTCCTCAGGGTGATCTGGTCAAATTGCATACTGTACTTCGATTTACTCGTGGCTCTGGGGTGTTTTTTGTCGCCCTCCCTAACGCTACGCGCCTACAAAAAACCAAGACATGCCCAAGAAATCTCAACAACAAGATCTGTTCGCCTGGGACGAGGTCGCCGCGCCGAAGATGCCAACACCGAAAAACGTTGCCATGCCGGCGGGGGCCGAAATCGTGGAAACAGTTGCCGTCACCGAAATCGCCCTCCCCGCCGCCGACGAACCGCTGGAAATGAAGGAACTCGGCCAGTCCAAAGTCTGGGCGGTCGACGCGATGTCGCTCATCTTCCAGGTCTTTCACGCCGTCCCCGAAATGACCAGCCCCACGGGCCAACCGGTGAACGCCGTCTTTGGGTTCACGCGCGATGTGTTGACGATCTTGGAGCAAAAGAAGCCGGATTATTTTTTCGTCGCGTTCGATTTGAGCGGGCCGACGTTTCGCCACGAAATGTACCCCGACTACAAGGGCCACCGCGCGGACATGCCCGAGGATTTGATCCCGCAGATTCCACTGATCCGCCGAATGCTCGAGGTGCTCGACATCCCGATCCTGGAGCACCCGCGCTACGAAGCCGATGATCTGTTGGCGACATTAGCTCATCAGGTCGATGCCGCGGGCGGGGAGTGTATGCTCGTCACGGCCGACAAAGACTACCGCCAACTGATCACCGAACGGACGCGGCTTTATAACATGCGCAAGAACCAGGCGGTCGATGCAGCCGTGCTGCTCGAAGAATGGGGCATCCGACCGGATCAGGTTGTCGACTATCAAACACTCGTCGGGGATCCGGTCGACAACGTTCCCGGTGTCCCGTTGATCGGGCCCAAGATCGCTAAAGAACTGCTCCAGCAATTCGACACGCTCGACAACATCTTTGCCAACATCGACAAGGTCGCCGGTGCCAAGCGCAAGGAAAACCTAAGCAACGGCCAAGCCCAGGCCGCCATCTCGCGGCAATTGGTCCGGCTCGATATCAATGTCCCGGTCGAGATCCCGTGGGAGCAAGGGTTCTGCAGCGGCTTCCATCCGCAACACGCGCGCGAACTGTTCGAGGAGCTAGGGTTTCATTCGCTGACCAACAAGATGCGCGGCGAGGAACTGCGCAAAAAACCGGTCCGCATGGCGGCGAAGTACACGACCATCGCAACGCCGGAGCAACTCGCTGCGCTGGCGGCGGAACTCGCCTTGCAAAAACTGCTCTCAATCGACACCGAAACCACGAACGTCAACCCTCGCTGGGCCGATCTGGTCGGCATCTCCTTGAGTTGGATCCCGGGTGAGGCGTGTTATATCCCGATCCGCGCGCCGGCAGGTGAGCCGCAATTGGCCGAAGATATGGTCCTCGCCGCGCTCAAGCCGGTTCTCGAAAATCCGGCGATCGAGAAGATCGGGCAGAATCTGAAATACGATTGGATTTTGCTGCGCGCGGCGGGGATCGATCTGCGCGGCGTGGCGTTCGACACGATGGTGGCGAGTTATCTGCTCGACGCCGGCGAACGTAATCACAACATGGATGAGTTGGCCGCGCGATACTTGAATCACAAGACGACCACGATCAGCGAGCTGATCGGCACGGGCAAGAATCAAAAGCGGATGGATCAAGTGCCCGTCCCGCTTATCACACACTACGCCGCCGAAGATGCCGACGTGCCGCTGCGTTTGCTGCCGTTGCTGACCGAACGGTTGGAGAAGTACGGCCTGACCACTTTGAACAAGACGCTCGAAGTGCCGCTGATCGAGGTCCTTGCCGAACTAGAATACAACGGCATTCGGATCGATACGGCGCAGCTAAATGCCCTGAGCTCGAAGTACACAGAGCTGCTCGCCAAACTCGAAGTCGAAATCTACGCGCTCGCCGGGCGTCAATTCAACATCGCCTCGCCCAAGCAGTTGCAGGAAATCCTGTTTGTCGAGCAGAAGCTGCCGATCCTGAAACGGACCAAGACCGGCCCGAGTACCGATGTCGAAGTTCTCGAAGAACTCGCGTTGCAGCATGCCTTGCCCGCGAAGATCATCGAATTCCGCCAATTTGCGAAGCTCAAAAACACGTACGTCGATAGCCTGCCGCTCTTGATCTGCCCCAAGACGAATCGCGTCCACGCGAGCTTCAACCAAGTTGTCGCCGCGACAGGCCGCTTGAGTAGCAGCGATCCGAACCTGCAAAACATTCCGATTCGGACCGAAGCGGGCCGCGAAATCCGCGCGGCATTTCTCCCCGCCGAAGACGACTGGAAGCTCATTGCGGCCGACTACTCGCAAATCGAACTGCGGGTCTTGGCCCATTACACGCAAGATGAAGCCCTGATCGCGGCGTTTGAACGCGATGACGACATTCACGCGCTCGTCGCAAGCGGTGTCTACTCGGTGCCGCTGGCCGAGGTCAACTCGGCTCAGCGCCGCGTCGCCAAGGCGGTGAACTTTGGCATCATCTACGGGCAAAGTCCCTACGGCCTCGCGCGGGCTCTCGACCTGGAGCAAAACGTCGCGGCGCAGTACATCGACGCGTATGTCCGCGGCTACCCCGGCGTTGAACGCTGGATGACCGAAGTGCTGCGTGAATGTGCTAAGCAAGGCTTCGTCACGACGATCCTCGGCCGCCGCCGCGCGATCACCGGCGTGCGTGAGCCAAATGAAGCGACGCTGAAACTCGCGCCGAGCCATCCGTCGCGGCAAAAGAACCTGAGCGAACGCACCGCGATCAACACCGTGATCCAAGGTTCCGCTGCGGACTTGATCAAGCTCGCCATGCTCGCGGTCTATCGCCGCCTGCGCGCCGAAAATCGCCGCACGCGGATGCTCCTGCAAATCCACGACGAACTCGTCTTCGAAGCCCCGCCCGAGGAAGTCGACGCCGTGAGTCAGATGATCATCGAAGAAATGGCCGGCGTCATGAAGCTCCGCGTGCCGCTGCGCGTCGATCTGAACACTGGGCGGAACTGGGCCGAGTGCGAGTGAGCAATGGATTTCTTCATTAGCCCCCGGTCAATGACCGGGGGGATCCGCGTCGTTACTTATTCACGCCCTCGCTAACGCTACGGGCTATAAAAACCATGCTTCGCCCGATTGAATGGACCGGCGACACAAACGGACATTTGCGTCTCCTTGACCAGACGTTGCTGCCCGCCGAAACGCGTTGGCTCGAAGTCCGTGACGTGCCGACGCTCTACGAAGCGATTCAAATGCTCCGCGTGCGCGGCGCGCCGGCGATCGGCGTGTCGGCGACGTATGGAATCGTGCTCGGCATGCAGACGGTTACTTCGACCCACGCAGAACAATGGACCTCGGCGCTAGAAAAGCTCGCCGCGCATCTCTCGACCGCGCGGCCAACGGCGGTGAACTTAGCTTGGGCGTGCGAACGAATGCTGGCCGCCGGTCGGGTGATTGATTTTCTAAAGCCAGCCAAGGAATGGCTCGCGGATTTGCTCGCCGAAGCTCACCGCATCCGCGACGAAGATGCCGCGATGTGCCGTGCGATTGGTCAACACGGGGCGGAACTCTTGCGCGAACTGAATCTCCCGCCTACGGGCGCAGGCATCTTAACGCACTGCAACGCCGGCACACTGGCCGTCTCGGAATACGGTACAGCGCTCGCGCCGATTTACACGCTACACGAAGCAGGTGAGCGGCTCATGATCTACGCCGACGAAACACGGCCGCTATTGCAAGGCGCTCGTCTCACCGCGTGGGAATTGCAACAAGCCGGCGTGCCGGTAACGGTAATTTGCGACAACATGGCCGCGGCACTGCTGCGCTCAGGAAAAGTCCAAGCCGTGATCGTCGGGGCTGATCGCATCGCCGCGAACGGCGATGCGGCGAACAAGATCGGCACCTATGGACTGGCGATCTTGGCTCGATATCACAAGGTGCCGTTCTACGTCGCCGCGCCGAGCAGCACGTTCGACATGAGCCTACCCACCGGAGACGGCATTCCAATCGAAGAACGCGCGGCGAGTGAAATCACCCACGGCTTCGGCCGGCAGACGGTTCCCGACGGCGTCGCCGTCTGGAATCCGGCGTTCGATGTCACGCCGGCGGAATTGATCACGGCGATCATCTGCGAGCGCGGAGTGATTTCGCCGGTGAATGCCGAGAGAGTAGCCGACTTGCTCTGCAAGTCGGAATGAGCGACGCACGCGCCTGGCGCTAGTGCGTTGCCGTGCGAATGCCCGCCGATACCATCGGCGGCTTTGTGAAGCATTACATCATACTCTCTAACAACAACCGCAGCTTCCGCAGCTCGCCGATGTGGTCGATGTCGTCTTGTTTAGTGATGTTCACCGCGAACGCGCGATTGTAATCCAACAGCGCCAACTGGCTGATGATCTTGCCGTATTCGATTTCGCCTTGGCCGACGCGGACCTGGAAGCGATCCTTTTTCGTGTCGCGAAGCTGGCAGTGGACGACGTACTTGAGCAAGTTGTCGTACGACCGCCCGTTCCACGGGCCGCAGATGTAGTGGCTCGGGTCGAGCATGATCCCAAGACCCTTCACATTGTCGCAGAGCGACATCGCCGTGTCGGCGTTTTCGGTGAGCGTGCCGACTTCGGTACGCAAGCCGACGACGATGCCATCGGTCGACGCGATTTTTACCAATTCGCGCAGCCGCTCGATTTCTTGATTAAACGGCGTGCCGAGTTCACCCGCCCCGACGGTCAGCGTCACGACCTTGGTCGCTTTGGCTAACTTGCAAACGGCTTTGAACTCGTCGTAATAGCTCGGCGTCTCGGCCCACTTGAGCGCGTAGGCGACAATGCCGAGGCGATGCGTGTCGCGGCAGGTCTTGATCGCGCGGTCGAGATCGGCCGCGACTTGGACCGGTGAAATCTGATTGGGTCCATCGTGGAGCGCGATCTCGACGTTCGTATACTCGAGACCATCCAGCCGCTCGATGGCGGCGACAACACCCAACTCGGGAAAACATTCCGTACTGGCAGCGACTAACACGGGCAGACACTCCTTTGACTTGCCAAAACAACAAATACCCTCGGACTGCAGCAGCCGAGAAACTTTGCGAATGCCCCTAGCTTACCGCCGCGCGGGGGAACTTGGCAACAGCCGGAACGAACAAGCAGGACGATTGCATTTTTTGTAGCTGAATTCGTGAGAATTCAGATGTGTCGTCCGAAGTCTCACGACTTCAGCTACTTTGCGAACAAGACTAGGAAAGCCGGCGGAAAAAGCAAAGAATAAAGCATCAGCGCGAAAAACGCGGTGCCTGCATCTTCCCACCCAACGAAATTTTGCCCAGCCCTTCTGGACCACACTATGGACACGCCCGTCAACCCGCAACAGAAAACGAACACCGTTTCGCTCTCCTCGACGGCGAACCAGCCCATTCGCATTGAACTGGTGCAATCGCGTTGGGGCCACTGGATCACACGAATCACCGTGGCGGTGGCCCTGTTCTGTTTGCTTGGATTCATGCTTTCGTCATCCAGTTTGACGAGCATGGACAAAAAACTGACCGAAAAAAACATCCGCATCAGCGGGGCTACAGATGCGAGCACGCTCGCCGCAACCAAGAAAATCGCGATCATCGACATCTCGGGAACCATCATGCACGAAGAGGGGTTTCCGAAATGGCAGATCGACCAAATCCGCGATGACGACAACGTCGTCGCCATGGTGCTGCGTGTCGATTCGCCCGGCGGGACCGTCACCGGTAGCCATTATCTCTGGCACCAATTGCAGCAACTCCGAACCGAGAAAAAAATCCCCCTCGTCGTCAGCATGGGCGGAATCTGCGCCAGCGGGGGGTATTACATCTCGATGGCGGTCGGCAAAGAAGCCGACGTGATCTGGGCCGAACCAGCGACGCTGACCGGCTCGATCGGCGTCATTTTTCCGCACTACGATGTTTCTGCCCTCATGGAACATTGGAAGATCAAGGACGACAGCATCACCAGCAACCCGATCAAAGCAGCCGGCAGTCCCACCAAGGAGATGACGCCCGAGGAACGGAAAATCTTTCAAGACATCATCGACGAATCGTTCGACGATTTCAAAAAGATCGTGCAAACCGGACGGCCGAACCTGACCGCCGAGCAACTGACCAAAGCCACGACCGGCCAGATCTTTACCGCCAAACAAGCCCTCGCGCTCGGACTCGTTGACAAACTCGGCTTCTTGGAAGACGCCGTGGCGCAGGCCGCGAAGCTCGCCGGGCTGAGCGATCCGAAAACCTATCGCGCGGTGAAGTACAATAAACCGTTTAGTCTCTTCGGGGACGCAGGATCATTGCTCGGCAAGAGCCCAGCAGCCCCCGATGGCGTTAGCCGCGTGCTGCAGCAACTGCAATCGCTAACGGCACCGCGAATGTATTATCTCTGGCCGGCGGCGCTGCCGAGTCTGGAATAATGCTCCTGCATTGCAGTAACTGTGCTAAGCAGCAAGCCGTTGGGTACCCAGCCTTAGACTTTGCCTGATTTCACCGCCTTGACATCTGGGGCACGCAATGATAATTTTGAAGGCTTGTCCAAGAGATTTCTGCGGCCGCTAGCATTGCAAAATAGCTGGAACAGCCGATAAGAAATCGTACCCTATTCGGGGGATTAGCTCAGTTGGGAGAGCGCTTGCATGGCATGCAAGAGGTCATCGGTTCAAGTCCGTTATCCTCCAGTGACATAACCCCATAAGCCGTAATGGTTTATGGGGTTTTTTCGTGCCTTTATGTTGTACCTAATCTGTACCTAATTTTGTTGTACCTAATCTGAAAACCGCTAGCAGCAATTTGTACCTAATTGGAATTTCTAACAAACCCGAAACCATCACTGTTTCGTACTTATTGGTACAGAACCCCGATAACGGGGGCGAGCAACTTTTTTCACTGTAAAAGGGCTGATAATGGCAATCGACAAAGGCAGGACAATAAACTACCTAGAGCGGGAACTTTACGGCATCCTGGCATCGAACACGGGAAATGTTTGGTTGATTGAAGCGAATGGAGAGATTCGACACACATTCACCAAATCGGATGATGACGGCATCGGCGGCGAACGGCCTCCAATGATGGCAACACACAATGGCATGATCGTTGATGAGAAAAAAAATGAAGTAATTGGCTTTCTAAACTCGTTCGGCCTGGATCAATATGAGGCTGAACACGTACTGGGACTCGTGAATCGGCAACGAGAGATTGAATTTTCTAAGCAGTTTTCACAACGCACCCAGCAAGCCCAATACAGCAATGATGTAGATCGAATCTGGCGTAAAGAAAAGTATGGGTAAGATTGACAGGAATACTGTACATCCGTATCCTTGCTCCTGGGGCTTCAATCCCAGGAGCTTTTTTATGTTGTCACACCAAAAAATTGAGAAGATCACAAACGGCTTCGCCATTGTTCAAATCAATTTTGACTTGAAAATAATTGGCCTCGAAAAGGATTTGAAGGCGGCGGAATCAACAGCGGAGAAATGCGGCAATCTAGGCTATCCATGCCTAGTGTTGCCGTTGCCAGTCGCTTATCTTCCGCAGGGGCATACCTGGAGTACACCGAATTACAAGTAATTTTCATTCAAATAGTGTCTTGGCCCGGAACATTCCAATATCCGTTAGCCTTATTTGATGAAGGTCATCGACCTTGACTACGCCGATTTCTATACCCATGTGTACTTGATGCAGCAATCTTTTCCAGTTTCGATGCTGGTGGCTGGACCGAAGATAATGTCGTATGGTGAAACTTTTGTAAGCGTCCGGTGAACCGCATCTTGTGTGGCATGTTAGGCTGGGATTTGTTTTATCACAACGAATCCTCGGAGCGAATTCATGTCCCAGCGTCGAGTGCCCCGGGATGCGGCGAAGGAAGCTTGGTGGCGTGAGCAGGT
>JBGSSS010000033.1:0-18346 GCA_041736895.1 Pirellulales bacterium | reverse complement strand
CAAACGGTGCTCAAGGATTTGCAAGCCGGCAAGCTGCCCGCGCCGCCGGAACTGCGCGGCGATGACAAGGACCGCTTGACGTATCGGCTCAAGGCGCTAGAAGAATCGGCGACGAGCGCCGAGAAGGTGAAGACCGCCGCCGCGGACGCCTTGGCCAAGGCGCAAAAGTCGCACCGCGAAGCGGAACAAAAAGCGAAGGACGCCGCGGCCAAGGCCGGCGAAAACACGCCGACGCTCCCCGCCGCGAACTTCACGCCGCAAACCACGGCCCTGAAACTCGCCACGGACGAATACAACAAAGTCCAAGCCGAACTCAAAGCGGCGCAGGAACAGTTGAGCAAGTTGGGGAAATAAGCGGCACAGCCGCAAAACAAAGCCGCCGATGGTATCGGCGGGCATTCGCGCGGCGCTCCAATAGCGCAAATCTCTATTTCTCGAACGACTATCCAAGGGCAATCCCGCGGATAACATCCGCGGATATTTTTATGTCAAAATCCTGGGCTATCACTGGGTGAAATCCGGCTACGGCCTCTGGCTTCCTGGCGACGAGCGCGGGCATTGGTCGAGTGCCTGGGACGAGCAAATCGGCTACATCGAGCACCATCAACTTCACGCTGGCGATCCGGTTCGCAAGCGCATGGCCGAAGAGTTGCTCATCGACAAACCAGTACGCTTCAACGAAGAAATGCGGGCCGTGATCAAGGAAACGCTGCAACTCTGCCAGGCGAAGTCCGATTGGACAATCGCCACGATGGCAATCGAAGAAACGCATATCCATGTGCTGCTCACGCCAACAAAGCGCGACATCGATGGCGTGCTGAAATGGCTAGCGCAAGAAACGACCAAGGCTGTCCATCGTTTGACCTCGCACACGGGGCCGCTTTGGTGTCACGGCCGCTGGCGGCAATACATCGACGATCCGGAGCATTGGGAGAATATGTTCGATTACATCGAAGCGCACAATCAACGGCGCGGATTGGCGATTCAATCCGCTTTGCCCTCGCTACGTCGAACGTAATGCCCGCCGATACCAGCGGCGGCTTTGTTTTTTTATGCCCTCCAGCCCCTTCGAACAATCGTACTGGGTCATCCCGGGTCTGCTCTGCGCCGGACATTACCCGGGCGACTTGAATCCCCAGACCCGCGATGAAAAACTCCGCGGGTTGCTCGACCTCGGGCTGCGGCGGATCGTTTGCTTGATCGAAGAGCATGAGAAGGCCCGCAACGGCGCGCAGTTCGTGCCGTACTTACCGCGGCTGGAGGAACTCGCCGCGGAACGCAGCACAACGATCGAATGGCACCGGCTCGGCGTGCGCGATGCATCGGCCCCGACGACCGCGCGAATGCGGGAGATTCTGGCGTTGCTCGACCAGGGGATCGCGCGAAAAGTGCCGACCTACTTCCACTGTTGGGGCGGGCACGGCCGCACAGGCACTGTCGCGGCGTGTTATCTGATCCAGCAAGGGATGACGCCGGAGCAAGCGATCGCGGAAGTTACGCGTTTGCGTTCGACGCTACCGAAGAATCATGACCCGTTCGAGGGGGATCAGCGGGAGTTCATTCTCGCGTGGCAGGCGTGATCACCGGCTCCGCGACTTTATTGAGTTCACGCGAGTGGTAAAACGTCTCTAGGGGAAAGAAGGAATAACCCGGGTCCGTCAGCCCGGTGAGCGGTTGGTAAGTTCCCGCGCTAGTCCGCTTCAGGTAAATCAGGAACGAGTGTTTTTGCGCTCGATCGAATTCGAGGAAGCGCGGCCCGTTGATGGTTCTGCCCGCGCGCTCGTCGTCTTTGCCTGCGATGCCGTAGAAACGTTGATGCCGGATTGGAAGCGACTTTTCTTTCCAGTCGCCTTTGACAACGGCTTGAACTTCGAACTCTGTCTCGACTGCTACCCTGGTATGGTACTTGGCCCCGGTGAGATCCTGATCTTTGACGTCGGTTGTCGCCTTGGGCGTGGCGATGATCACGAGATCGGCCTCTTTCAAGAGATCCGCTGGCTCCCAGTTCTTCACCGGCCGCGCAAGCGATAACGTCATCCCAAACACCAAAACACAGCTATAGAGCAGAATCTTGAACATCACAAGTTTCTAGGAAATGGCAAAACAGGACACTGATTCTTATGATGTGACTGATGAAACACTGATCTGCAAAGACAAGAATATTTGAAATTGCAGATCAGTGAAAATCAGTCACATCAGTAAAATCAGTGTCCCGCATTCTTCGCAACGACCCGCGAATGCCCGCCGATACCATCGGCGGCTTTGTTGTGGGCGGGCTGCGCCCGCTCAATCCACGATCTTGAGCTTCATCTCGTCGCTGTTGCCTTGCAGTTCCGGCGCGTACATCGCGCTGGCTTTCGCCGGCAAGGCGCTGAAGCGGCCGGGGATTTCGGCGCGGAGTTTGTAGCTGACGCTGTGTTTGCCCCGCGCTAATGCCCGGATGAAGAACCCGACGCGGTTGTCGCGGAACTCGACGTAGGCCCCCATGCTGTTGCCGTTGTAGCCGGAGCGAACTTCGACCGCTTCGCAGCCGGCGGCCTTGAGATCCTCGAAGAGGATGTACTCGTAGTCGTTCTTGCTGTCGATTTCGAGTTCGACCTCGAGCAGGTCGCCGCTCTTGAGCTCGCCATCGTTGGCGATCTCCTCGCGTTCGTACTTCTCGACCTTTTGCATGGCGGCTTGGCCGCGCGAGCCGCTGACGGCGACTTCCTTTTCGACCTTTTTCAGTTTGTAGAACTTGCGGTTCACCTTGACCTCGAGCCCAGCACGCTTGATGTCGTCTTCGAGTGTGAAGTTCGTGACGTACGCGTTGTAGTAGAGCGGACCCTTGCCGACCTTCTTCAGTTCGACGGTGTGCGGGCCGGCAGTGACTTCGTTGCCAGCGAGGACGACCGTGTTGTCGACGGTGAAGAGATCCTGCGCGGTGATCTTCACCTCTTTCTGCTTCTTGCCGTCAACGAGGACCTCGACCGTCATGTCGGGGGCGTCTTCGCCGCTGGCCTTCATGTAATCGGCCAAGGCTTCGATCGCGTACGCGCTGTCGCGGGTGCTGTTCCAGTAGGTCGCATGCTTGCGGTTGTTGAGCAGGTACTTGACCAGCTTCGGCGCGACTTCGCTCTTGGGTTCGGCTGCGCTAAGCAGCTTGAGGTAGAAGCTGTGGGCCTCGACTTCGCTGCCGTACCAGTTCCACCACCAGTTGTCTTGCGGCAGTTTCAGATACGCCGTTTGATTCTCGTCATCGACGACGACGAACTGCGCGATGTTGCGCAGAATCATGTCGAGTTTTTCTTTGTCCTGATGCTTGTGCAGGCCCAGCCCGAAGAGGGCCTTCGCGTACACGGCCAGATGCGTGCGGTCGCGATAGAGGTACTCGTTCATCGCGTTGTTCTTGTGATCCGCGTCGCTGAGGACGTAATACACGAGCGCGTCGATGTTGTCGGCTTGCAGTTTGTAATCGCGGATGTCCTTCCAGCCCTCTTTCTTGTCGCGGACGAGATCGCCGCGTTTGAGTCGTTCGACTTCGCCTTTTTCATAACGCTTGAGCCAGTCAACGCCCTTTTCCAACATGCCGGGAACCAGGGCGACGTCGTTGGCCTTGCTAAGCTGCAAGCCATGCACGACGACCGCTGTGGTGTGGGGGTAGCTGTGCTCACCGAAGCCGCTGAACCAGCCCCAGCCGCCGTCGCTGAGCTGCATTTCGGTCAGACGCTGCACGCCGTCCTTGACCATTTTCGCGACTTCTTCGTTGTCGAAGACCGGATTGTGTTTCCAGTGCGTCGTTTTTTGCCACTGCTCGGCGCGTTTCATGGGGTCGCCGATTTCCTGCGCGTTGAGGTTCGTGCGCTTCGCCTTGATCGCGGCGAGGTCGAGCTTCATCCGCTGCAGGATCTTCTGCGTGACAACGGTCGGCACGAAGCGATTGAGCGTCTGCTCCGTGCAGCCGTACGGGTAACTCGCGAGATACGGCAGCGCGTCGACGCACGCGCCGGCGAGGGTCGGCGAGTAGCGAATCTCGATCCGCGATTGCTCCGGCCGGCGTTCGGTTGGGACGGTGAACGTGAGCTTGCCGCTTTCGTCCTGCGGCCGCAGCATGCCGCTGAACGATTCCATTTTCAGCATGCCGTGGACGTAGACCGGGAACTTTTGTTCGGTCGCGTCGCTGTCTTCGTCGGTCAGGGCCGACATGCGGACCGTAGCTTCGCCTTCGGCGCGGACCTTGACGCGCCAATCGACGCGCTCTTCGCCGCCGGCCGCGACTTCGATCACGCGACTGAGCGGCGTCTTTGAATTATCGAGCACCGACAAAAACTCGCCCGGCAGGTCGAGCTTGACCGTGACGCTCTTCTTGGTTTTCAGATAATTGTGCACGTTCGCGCTGAGGACAACTTCGTCCTTCTCGACGAAGAACCGCGGCGCTTGGAGACGCACGATCACATCCTTGTTCGTGACGACATCGGATTGGCCCTCGCCGACCTTGGTGCCGTGGCCCATGCCCCAGACCTTGATCCGCCACGTTGACAGATTCTCCGGCATCGTCAGTTCCACCTCGGCCGTGCCATCGGCCTTGGTCGTGAGCGCGCCGACCCAGAGTGCCGTGTCGGCGAAGTTCGAGCGCACGGTGGGTTGGACGAGGGCGGCACCGGGAGCGCCGCCGGCTTCGCCTTTGAGAGGGGCCGCATTGCCAGTAGCCATCGACTTTGACATCGGCATCGCGGCATCCCTTGCGGGTGCGGCCGCCATCGGCATGCTCTCGGCCATCGCACCGGGGAGGTGCATGCCACCTCCGCCGTAGCCGCCGCCTAGGCCTTTTTGGAAAAACCTTACGTGATCATCACGATTGCTTAATCCTGCATCATTTTCCAAAAGCTCTTCGACCGCCATTTCACCGAACATCCCGAGATTGCTCATCCCCGGTTTTCTTGGCAGATCGAGATTGTGGAACCAGCGCTGGAGCGACGTCTCTTGATTGACGTTGTGATGCCGCCGCCATTTCCAGAAGAACTCCTTGATCTCCGGAACATTGCTGCCGCCGCTGATGTACTCGACCGCTTTGTCGTAAACCGCCACGACCGTCGAGCCGACGAAGTTCTCGCCCGTGCTGTCGGTGAGGCGGACTTTGACCTTGGCCTTTTGCCCCGGCTTGTATTCCTTGCTCGACGGATCGATCGTGATGTTGAGGATTCGCTTCTCGGGCGGAATCACTACTTCCTTGGTCTCGTTGTGGACCTTGGCCCCGGAGATCGTGAGCGCTTCGAAGTACATGTTCGGCATGTCGCGCTTCACGACGGCAATTTCTTCGACCGTGCTCTTGCCCTTGAGGCGCAGGACGCGCGGCTTCTGGTAGACGCCGTTCGTCGGGCGCACGAAGAGGAGCACCGTGCTGTTCGCGCGGTTGGTGTTGACCTGGAGCTTGATCTTTTCGTCGGGCTTGTATTCGGCCTTGTCGGGGATCAGTTCCAGATCGTTGAACTTGAAATCCGCGCCGTCCGTGCCGGCGCCGATGATCGTGAAGAGGTAGCCTCCTTCGATCGTGTGTTGTTTCTTGTCGGTGACTTTGTACGAGAGCCGGTACTGGCCCGGCTCGCTCGCTTTGAGTTGCAACTCCGAGCGGCCTTCGTCCTTCGTGTTGAGGTCCCACTCGCGGACGCTGGTCTCGACCGGCTTGTTGTCCTTGTACGCGATCTTGTAGAGCGTCAGCTTGCCAGTCCCGACGATCGGTTTTTCGTCGAGTGTGTGGGCGGAGAACATCGCCTTGATCGTGTCGCCCGTGCGGTAGTAGCCGCGATCGAGCCAGGCAAAAACCTTGAACGGTTTGCGCGCGACGAGGACGGTGCCCGTGCCAACGATGACGCGGCGCGATTCGTCGACCACTTCGGCGGTGACGGTGTACTCGTGATCCTGGTCAGGGTGGAGTTCCTTGGCCGGGGCTGTGTCGATATCGATTTTCAGCTTGCCGTCCGCGGGCAGCGGCATCTCGGCGTTGGCGATTTCTTCGGGTGGTTGGCGGTTATCGCCGTACCACCACGGGATCGGTGCCCAGCAGCCCCAATTTTGCCAGCCCGGGTACCACGGCGCATCGTACGCGAACCACCAGTACCCGCGGCCATAGAACCAATCCCATGGCATGATCGGGTACCACTGCTGCGACTTGTTGGTGCGGCTGATTTTGTACTTCACCGTCCCCTTGGCGACGGGCGCGCCGAAGTAGTATTTGGCGTTGATCGTGGCCGTGACTTTTTCGCCGAGCATAATCGGATCGGTCGGCGCGTCGACGGTGACTTCGAACTCGGGCTTTTTGTATTCTTCGACGCGGAAGTTTCCGCCGCCGTGATTGACGACCATCAATTGATACACGCCGAGCGTCGCATCTTTCGGCAGATCAAACTCGGCATCGAAGCCGCCGTAGGCATCGGCGGTCATGGTTTTGGTTTGAACCTTCTCGCCCTTGGGGTTGTGGATTTCGACTTGGAAGGTTTTGTTGGCGAAGCTGGATGAATCTTCTTGATCGTACTTGGCGTGGCGGACCCAGAATTTGTACTTCACCTTGTTGCCCGGGCGATAGACGGGGCGGTCGGTGATGGTGAAGACCTTGGTCGCATTGTATTCTTCGTCGTACGCGTTGCTGTACCAGATGCCCGTGAAGCCAAGATACGCGTAACGGCCCTCCTTGGTCGCGGTGATGATCCACTGGTACTGGTTGATCTCGTCGTTGTTGTTCCCCTGCTTGATGACTTGGCCATCGGCGTCGGTGAACTCGGCGAAGTTCTTGATCTCGGTGACATACTTATTGGTGTTGCCAACTTGCTTCTGGCGGTAGCCGAAGAATTCGAGGTTCGTCTTGGCGAGCGGCTCGCCGGTGACGGCATCGGCGACGAAATAGTACTGCCCGCCGTCGAGCGGTTTCTTGACGATGGCCGTGTCGTCGAGCCAGAGGATGATTTGGCTCGTGTTGCCGTCTTTCATCACGGCCTTGAGCAGGTACGCGCCGGCTTTTTGCAGCGGCGTGGCGACAGTAACGCGGCGGTCGTTATGATCCGGCTTGGGCTTCAATTCGAGATCCCAGCCGGCGATCTTGGCGCCTATGTACTTGGTTTCGTTGCGATCGACCAAGCGATGGCCGATGTTTTGGATGTCGAGTTTGTTCCAGTCGAGATTGTTGGCGTTATTGGCCCCTTTCAGGTAATTCTTGACGTCCGTGAGGAGTTCCTGCACCTTGATCTCGTGCGCGGTGAAGCTGACCTTGTCGCCGTTGCGGAAGCGGTACTCGACGGTCGCCCCTTTGCCCGCGGGGAGTTGCATCAGCGGCTCGAAGCGGCCCCAGTTTTTGACGATCTGATCGAGTTGCTGCTGCCGGCCGTTATTGCCGTGCTCCTTGATCGCGCGGCGGAGAATTTCAGCCGCCTTCGGATATTGGCGGCGGTTCTGGTAGATGCTCGAGAGCATGTCAAGCGCGTTCGACGACAAGGAACCCTTGGTGTCGGCGATCTGGTAAAAGATCTTGATAAAGTTGTGTTCGTCCGGCAGCGTGAAGCGCTTGATCCCGGTCGCCAGCCGCGCGATCGTTTCGCTGTCCTTCAGCGTGTGCAGTTCGTAGGTGCCGCTGGTGTCTTTCTTCGTGTCGTCGTCGTCGTCTTGCCCGCGGCCGAAGTACCACCCCCATTGCGCGAGGGTCTGCTCGCCGAATTGGTTGTACAAAAATTGTGCGTAGTCCCAGCGCGATTGATTCAGCAGCGAAGCATCCGACTCGGCTGCCTGCGCCAGACACCAACGATACCGCTCGCCGTCGCTCTTTGCCGCGTCCCACGACTTGGGGATCGCGTAATAAATCGGGTTCCCTTCGGCATCGACCGGCGCGCCGCGCTGCTCGCCGTGAGGATAGTACCAGCCATCTTCGTAGTCGGGCAGTGTTTTCAGATCGGTGAGCAACTGCAAGCGCCACGCGCCGCCATAGCCATAGGGGCCAAGCATCTCTTGAGCCAGTTGCAGATAGAATTGCCCCAGCTCGCGCGGCTTGTTTTCTTTGATCGCGAGGTTCATCGCCTGTTCGTAAAGCTGCAACGCGCGGACCCGATCGCGGGCCGTGCTATTGAGGGGTTCTCCGCCGCCGCGATGCGAGCCGCGAACGAACTTGCCGGCGATGCGATAGCCGAAGTGTTCGACTTGCTCGTAGTTTTGCCCCGCCGCTCGGAGCAGCTTCCAATTGCCGGCATGGAGCTTAATCACCGCTTCGCGAAAATCGTCGATCTCGTCGGTGCGGGCGAGTGCTTGCAGGCACTGCGTCGCTTGCTGTAGATCGTTGCCGACCTTGGCCGGGTCGGCCTTGGCGTCGAGGGCCCGCGCGCGAAAGGCTTCGTACGCCTCTTTGTAATTGCCGGCCTGCTGAAGTTTCAGGGCTTGCTCGTAAGTCAGCAATTTCTGCTCCGCAAAAAAAGCCCCCGCGGCCACCGCCGCGATGCACAACGACAAACCCGTGAACAAACCCCATTTGGGCAGCGACATCGTTCCCTCTCGGCAAAATGCAATAAAATGCGCGGGTTGCGGCGAATTCACAGAACCCGGCTCGTGATTCAATGTAGCAAAAGGACTCCCATCGCGATCAGACGATTCGCCACTGTGGGAAGTTCCCAATGCCGCCCGAGAATTGCCGGATTTGCGTAATTTCAGTATCGAGTGGTGAAAAGTTCGTCGCAGATTTTCGGAACTTGTCGGAGATTGCGGGGGTCAGAGTATTTGCGCTTGCTTGCAAAGCGCGGATTTCTAGTTGAGCTAGCAAGCAGAGGCAATTGTAGAGGGGTGACGGATTTCCGAGGCGTTTCGCATGACTCGTCGGAACGAAAGACGGCATTTTGCCGATTTTGACGCTGCTTTTTTGAACAGCCGGAAGCGAATTGGATGCGGTCACACCTCGCGGGAAGCGTCCCAATAGAATAAAATTTACTTATAGTTGGCTGTGGCTTTAGAAGTGATTTGTATCTTGCCCGCTTGAATAAAAGACGCCCGGCGTCTGCTCCACCTTTGCAACTTGAGTGACATGGCCGAATTCAATCCTTACCAAGCCTGGCTGCAAGTCCCGACGTCGCTGGGGGAGACGCCGACGTACTACAAATTGCTCGGCTTAGCGGAGTTCGAAGAAAATCTGCAAATCATTAGCAAGGCGGCGGAGAAGCAACTGAGCCGACTCTTGGCCATCAAACCCGAGAAGCATCGCCCGCTGTGGCAAAAATTGATCAACGATTTGGCCGAAGCCCAGAGTACGTTGACACATCCGCAACATAAAGCGGCTTATGACAATCGTTTGCGCGGCGAGACAACGCCCTCGGCCGAAGCAATGCCCGCGCCGCAACCAAGCACCACCGCTGCCGCGGCATCGGTTCTCGTCCCGCTCCCTTCAACTCCCGCGTCGCAATCGCCGGCCTACACTCCGGACCAGGCCTACCCAGCCTACGGTCAACCGAGTTACCAAGAACCTCCATTCGTCCAACCGGCTTATCAACAACCGGGTTACGCCCAACAGCCGCCGACGGTCGCCCCACACGCGCAGCCATATACTCAGCCGCCGCCCTATGGTCAGCCGCCGTATGGTCAAGCACCCTACGCACAGCCAGCTTACGCGCCGCCCGCATATGGACAACCGGCGTATGGTCAAGCGCCGCCTGCGCCGCCGGCTTATGGCCAACCCGTGTATGGGCAACCCATTGCGCCGGCCCCTTATTCCCCTCCGGCCTATAGTCAACCGGTTTACAATCCAGCTCCGGCGCAGTCCTATGGCTACACGCCAGTAGCGCCGGTCTACGAAGCGACGCCAGCCCACGATCCGTTTCAACCCGCTGGCCTGCCGAACCCCATGGCACCGGTTGGCGGCAGTTCGAACTTTGGCAACGGCGGGCCCGGGGCTTTCTCGGCGGCCGTAAATCCGATGGCACCGCTGAACAATGCGCGCAGCCCGCTTCCCGGCACGAGCCAGAACTACGTTGAAGAAGACGCGAGCTTTGGCGAACCGATCGCGACCCCAAATCCGTATCGCGCGGCCAAGCAAGAATCGCCGGTCAAGTATCTGGTCTTGGCCGTGCTGGCCGTGGTCTTTGTCATCGGCGGGTTCGTGGTGAAAGCCAAAATGAGCGGCAATCGCGACGACGATTCCGTGGCAAAGACCGACCAATCGCAAGACACGAAAAAGGATAAACCCTCCAACGACGTCGTGCCGGTCTCGGTGCCGGCGATTCCGAAAAATACAGAACCAAAAAACACGGAACCGAAAAACACCGAGCCGATGCCGGCTCAGCCCGAACCGATGAAGCCTGAACCCATGAAGCCGGAGCTGGTCAAACCGGAACCAATGAAACCGGAACCGGCGATGCCCGAACCAATGAAGCCCGAGCCAACAAATCCGGAGCCGGTGAAGCCCATCATGCCGATGCCGGAGAAGGCCATGCCGGAACTCATGAAGCCGGAAGTCACCAAGCCCGAAACGCCCAAGCCAGCGCCGATGCCGGCTCCGAATGTCGCCACGGCCGAGGAACAAAAAGTCATCCTGGCCAAGCTGGCCGAGGTTCGCCTCTTGCTCGGCGAACGGAAATTTTCCGAGGCCAAGCAAGAACTGAACGCAGTCAAAGCTCTGGCCAAAACGCCCGACATGGAAGAACTCCATCTGGGCATGGATTTGGTCGTCGATTACAGCGAACAGTTCTGGCAAGCCGTGCAATCGTCGATGCGCACGCTCAAGGGCGAGATTCAAGTCGGTTCGAGTCTGGCGAATGTCGTGAATTCCGAAGCGAATGAGATTACGATCCGCATCGCCGGCAACAACAGGAATTACAAGTTTGCAAATCTGCCCTCCGGCTTGGCGCTGGCGATCGTCAAGGGATGGTTCGAGAACAGCAAGGGGAATAAAGCACCCAACAGTGCCGTGCTCGGCGCGTTCTACTATGTGAGCAAAACCGGCAGCATCGACGAAGCCCGCAAGTACTGGCAAGAAGCCGGCAAGGGGGGCGTCGATGTCAAGTTCATGCTCAAGCTCCTCGACAAACCGGCGATCCACGGGAAGTAAACCGTCGTTCGTAGCCATTGCTACGAACTAACCGAATCAAACATGTAGCACTTTTTTTCTATCCCGAAGGGATTTGAGAACTTAGCCGGTGGTCGCCGCAACCCGGCGCACCACCGGAATACGCAAAGTAGAAAAATAGGCACCCCGCGAGGGGTGCGAGAACCGTTGCCATTGCAGCGCTCTCGCACCCCTTGCGGGGTGCCAATCTTTGGAGGATGTCCTTTACCGGTGGTGGCCCGCTTGCGCGTCGACCACCGGCTATGATCTCGAATCCCTTGCGGGATTCAATTCAGTGTCAGGCAAGAATGCCTAACGTACGGGTTGCACATCGATCTCGGGAATCAACTCCGCGATTCGCTCTGGCTTCCAGCGCGCCGGCAGCAGTTCTTCGACATTGGCCGCCGCCGCGGTGATCGCGAAGCGCAACGCGCTGAGCATGTTCCCGCCGCGCGAACTGGCCCAGGCGATCCCAGCCGCCAGCGTGTCGCCGCTGCCAATGGGGTTCACGACGTTGGTAATCTTCGGCGGGCGGATATTCCACGTCCCCTCGGCGTTCAACAACCAAACGCGCTCCGATCCCGCGCTGATGACGACGTTCTCGGCCCCTTGTTCATGCAACGATCGCATCGCCGCAATCAGATCATCGTCAGTGCGAAGTTCGCGGCCCACGGTCTTCGCCAGTTCGCTCCGGTTCGGCTTCACCACCCACGGCTTGAGCGGCAGCGTCGCTTGCAACTCCGGCCCGCGCGCATCGAGCAGTACCCGGCCGCGAAAACCGGCGAGCAGCGTCGCGTAAAAATCGCTGGGGCAGTTCGCGGTGAGCGAGCCGCTGAGGACGACGTACTCGGCGTCGCGCGCCAGCTCTTGAAACCGCCGCGTGTACGCCGCGAGTTCATCCTCCGGCAATGCCGCCGCGTTTTCGACCAACTCCGTCGTCGCGCCGCTCTTGTCCAAAAGCGTCGTGCAGACGCGCGTCGGGACCGCTGACTCGAACACTTCGAGCTTCACGCCATCGCGGGCGAACTCTTCGCGGATCGCAGCGGCCGCATTGCCGCCGAGCGGCGATAAGCATTTCGCCTCGCCGAGCGCTCCGCCTTGGCACATCGCCGCGAGCGCTCGGCCGACGTTCAGGACCTTGCCCGAGCCGCACCAGAGCGCGCGCTCGGCGCGGTTGACTTCGCCCGGCGTGAACCGGTCGAAGCACAGAATCTGCTGCCAGGCAGGCGTCAATCCGGCGGCCAAAATCACCACAGCTTCTCCAAAATCGTTGTCAGTTCCGCCTCGTCAATCGTCCGCGGATTGCCGTTCATGCTATTCCCCGCCGACCCGCGCACAAGTTCCGGAATTTGCGCCGGCTCGACGCCCAACTCGCGCAGCTTTCGCGGGATGCCGATCTCGTCGGCTAGTTCCTGCACCGTGTCGATCACCAGCTTCGCGGCTTGCTTGGGCTTCACGTCGGTGCGTCCGGTCAGCACACGAGCCAGGTTTTCATAGACCGCTTCGCGACCTTCGGCATTCGCCTTGAGCGTTGGTCCGAGCATCACCGCACAGGCCAACCCATGCGGCACATTGCACACCGCGCCGAGCGCCGCCGCGACGCCATGCGCCATGCCTAGTCCCGAGTTCGCCAGACAAATCCCGGACGTCAGCGCGGCGTGTGCCAGATGCTCACGCGCTGCGCGTTGCTCGCCCGGCTGTACCGCGGTACGCAGCGCCGGGACGAATTCTTCGAGCGCGCCGAGGGCGAGCGCCCGCGTCGTTGGCTGCGCTTTGCGCGTCAGGTAACTCTCGATCAACTGTGTCAGCGCATCCATGCCGGTCCACGCCGTCGTCTTCGCTGGCAACGTCGCCGTCAACTCGGGATCAACGAGCACCAGCGGTGGGATCATCAGCGGCGAGCGGAGGCTCTTTTTCGCGAGCGCCGCGGGACTGCTGATGACGGCGTTTTTCGTCGCTTCGCTCCCGGTCCCGGCGGTCGTCGGCATCGCCGCGACATAGAGCGGCGGGACTTCGATGGTGCGGCCAGTGCCGATCCCTTCGAGAAACTCCGCCACGCTCGAACCGTGGGCGTTGGTCAGCATCGCGGCGACCGCCTTGGCCAGATCCATCGCCGACCCGCCGCCGATCGCGAGCAGCCAATGCCCCGTGACGTGCCGCAGGCGATCGACCTGCTGCCGGAGTTCGGCCGCCGCGCGATCGACGTCTTGCACCGTCGGTTCGGACGTCTGCGTACAAAGAATCTGCGCCGTGATGCCGGCCGCGTGGAGTTGCTCGATGAGCGCATGCAGCGTGTTGTTCTCGGCGAGTGTGCGCGAGCCGCACACGATCCAACACCGCGACCCCCAATCGCGCGTCAGCCGTGCCAACTCCGCGCGGCGTCCCCAACCGAAGACGATTTGGCGCGGGATCAGGAGATCGTAGGGAGCGAGGAGCTGCATTTACCTGGGTGGCTTGGGGAAGGGTGCTACGTTCAACTCGCCGATCGCACGCTTGGCATCCTGAACGACGAAATAATTCTCTTCGGTTTCTTTTTCCTCCGCGAGTGGCCGCAACAACTCTAAGGCATCCGCTGGTCTGAGTGCGACGATGCCACGAATTGCGAACATCCTTACCTTGGATTCAGGATGCTTGATTGACTCGCGGAAAACTTTGTCGGTAACATCATCAAATTCACCTTTACTGGCCATCCTAAAAAAGTAACTCGCTGCATGGACAACTGCACTCTGGTCTTCAGCAGCTTTGGAACGCACAGTTTTTAACAACAAGGTAACTCCAGGGTCTTGATCTTTGCTAATCAGCGCATGCGCATAGGCTGCCGCTAGACGTACTTCTGGATCTTTGTCATGAAGTTTGCTGCTCAGCTTCGGTAACGCGGCAGCTGCAATACTTCCCATCCCCGCCAAAGACTCGGCCACATCCGCAGCCAATGGTCTGGTGCCCGCAAAGTCTGGTGCAAACCAAATTGTGATCTGGGCATCGCTGTCGAGAAATTTCACCAATTCGGGAATGAACTTTTTGGCGTTGTCTCTAAAGCACGAGAGTTGCTGGATGACGATCGATTGAATATTCGGATCTTTGTCGCGCAGGGCCGGTTCAAACTCCGCAATAATTGCCTTGGTGTCATCTGTTACCATAGAGAGTGCCCAGTAGGCATGATACCGAACAGAGACATCACCGGGCTCCTTAGCCAATCCGGCAATCGTGGGGAATGCCTCTTTTGCATCGATATTCAACAGAAAACAGATTTCCAAACACCGAACTTTCGCCACTGGCTTAGCATCGCTCTTTAAAAACTTGATCATCGTCGGAACTGCCGGGCTTCTCATGTCAATGAGAACTTGCTTGACGAATTCACAGACAGAAGTGTCCCCATAGCGGTCTTTGTAAACGGGACCAGGAAACGCAGGCCGCTCGTCGCCGAGAGACTCGACCAACGTTTCCAACTCTTCAGCTGTGTATTTGTGTTTCTGCAACCAAGCTGCGGCGTCGGCTGCTTTGACAGAGTTCCTTCCGGCCAACTGTTCAATCGCCTGCGTGACATCCAGCGGCGTTTCCGCGCCAAATGCAGACACAAAATTCAACGCCAGCACTATTGTCGCCAGTTGCAATACGGCAATGCTTCGGTTCACTCGAGATTTAGTAAATCGGATCATCACGGGTTCCTTTTGCCGAACGTGAAGCGAGGAATTGAAACGCTTTTTCCGCCACTCATGATACAGTACAATGACGCGACGGAGACGACTAGCATTTCCCAGGGTTTACCCGAAATATTGACCATCATGAAGCACACATTTCTCCTGACTCTGGCTCTGCTGCTCGGCGTAGTTCCATTCGCGGCACTGCGCGCTGAACCGACACTCGAACAGTCCCTTGCCGCGCTGAAAAACATCGGCGTGCAAGGGAAGGGCCAAGCCGAAGCCGTCAAAGCCGTCGCCGCGCTCTCGGCGCAGCCGGCGTCGAGTCTCGTGCCGTTGCTTACGGCGATCAATAGCGCGTCGCCGCTCGAAGCCAACTGGCTCCGCGGCGCGATCGAGAGTGTCTTCGACCGCGAAGTCAAAATTCACTCGGCCGCGATGCTCGGCGACCTCGAAAAATTCACGCTCGCTACCAAGAACTCGCCCCGCGCGCGGCGTTTGTCGTTCGAGTTGCTGACTCGGATCAAGAAATCAGCTCCGCAGGAACTCCTGCCGCAAATGCTCGACGATCCGAGCCTCGAACTGCGCCGCGATGCCATCGACTACCAGCTGAAGCTCTTTGACGCGAAGTCGTTGTCCAAGGAAGGCTACCTGAAAGAGTATCAAAAACTCTTTAGCCATGCCCGCGATCTAGATCAAATCGACAAGATGGCGACCGAGCTGCGCGAGCAAGGGGCCAAAGTCGACCTGCCGAAGCACATGGGCTTCATCATGGACTGGAAAATCATCGGCCCGTTCGACAATCGCGACAAGAAAGGCTTCGCCGTCGCGTACCCGCCGGAGAAAGAAATCAACCCCGCCGCGCTTTACGACGGCAAAGAGGGCCCGGTGAAATGGATTCCTGCGCAGAGCAGCGACCAATACGGTGTCGTCGATCTCAACAAAGCAATCGGCAAACACATGGGTGCGGCAGCGTACGCACTCGCCGAATTCGAAGTCGACAAGGAGACGCCATGTCAGTTGCGGCTCGGTTGCATTTGCGCCAACAAGATCTGGCTCAACGGTGAACTGCTCCACGAGCGCGAGGTGTATCATGCCTCGACCAACATCGATCAGTATTCGGCCAAAGCCACGCTTAAGCCAGGCCGCAACACGATCCTGCTCAAGATTTGCCAAAACGAGCAGACGGAGAAGTGGGCGCAGGATTGGCAGTTCCAGCTTCGCGTCTGCGACGACATCGGCACGCCGATCCTAGCAAAGAACCGCGCTGAGACGCCAGCTGCGGCGCTGGAGCCGCCGCCGAAAGAAAAGAAGTAAGCAATTGACAATGGATAATTGACAATTGACATCTGCAGGCGTTTCTTTTGTAGCCCGTAGCGTTAGCGAGGGCGATAAAAGGAAGGTGCAGTTCCGAATTGATCCCGAGAGGGATCACAGCCATTAGCCGGTGGTCGAAGCGCAGCTTCGCCCACCGGAAAATCGCAGCAACAAATCGGGCACCCCGGAGGGGTGCAAGCCACATTGCTAACATTGGAACGCGGCTGGCATCCCTCCGGGATGCTCTAATCCTTTGACTATATTTCCGGTGGGCGCGGCGTTGCCGCGACCACCGGCTAATTGCTTCGATCCCTCGCGGGATCGTTGACGAACTACAAACCGTTTGAAGACGCATGAAAACACTACTGACGAACCTTTGCCTGCTTTCTCTCTCCCTCGCCGCACTCGCCGCGTCGGATTGGCCGTCGTTTCGTGGGGATGGGAGCGGCATCTCGAAAGATGCCGCGCCGCCGACGAAGTTCAGCGCTGATGACGGCGTCGCCTGGAAAGCCAAACTGCCGGGTAAAGGGGTCAGCTCGCCGATTGTCGTCAAGAACAAGGTCATCATCACCAGTTCCAGCGGCGCCAAGGAAGACCGCTTGCACACGCTCTGCTTCGACACGGCCGACGGCAAGCTGCTCTGGGAACGCCAAGCCTGGGCGACCGGCCGCACGCTCACACACGAGTCGAGCGCTGTCGCGGCCAATACCGCGGCTAGCGATGGGACGCGCGTCTTTGCGTTCTTCTCGTCCAATGATTTGCTCGCGTACGATTTGAACGGCGAGTTGCTGTGGTTTCGCGGCCTAGCGCTCGACTATCCCGAAGCGGGTAACGACATCGGCATGTCGTCGTCGGTCGCCGTCATCGATGGCGTCGTCATCGTGCAATCCGAAGCGCAGGGCGATTCGTTCGCGCTCGGCCTCGATGCCAAAACGGGCGAGACCCTCTGGCACATTCCGCGTGCCAAGGAAGCGACCTGGTCCTCGCCAACTGTCGCCACGATGGCCGACGGCAAGCCGTTGGTACTGCTGACCAACGCCGCGGGCATTACGGCCCGCGATCCGAAAACCGGGACCGAACGCTGGACCAACGCCAAGGAATGCGACGGCATTAGTTCGACCGTCGTCAGCGGTGACGTCGCATATGTCCCCGGCGGCGGACTCCGCGCGATCAAGTTCGGCGACAGCGAGCCCGAGGTGCTCTGGAGCAACGCCAAACTCAATGCGGGTGCGGCGAGCCCCGTCGTTCACAAGGACCGCGTTTACGTCATCAACCGCGCCGGCGTCCTCAACGCGGCCGACACGAAAACCGGCGAAGCCGCTTGGCAATTGCGCCTGAAGGGGCAATTCTGGGCCACACCCGTCATCGCCGGCGACACGATGTACGTCAGCGCCAAGGACGGGAACATTCAAACGGTCGATCTGAGCGGCGACAAGGGGAAGCTGATCGCCGATAACAAACTCGGCGGCGAAGTCATGGCCACGCCGGCGCTCGCCGGCGGGGCGCTGTATGTGCGTGTCGGCGGGGAGTTGTGGAAGATCGCGGCGGGGAAGTGAATGATCATGACCATTCATGGAGATCGATTATTCGCCTCAAGCTCGCGCAGAAAAAACCTGTCTGGTCCCGTCCCCCTTGCGGGGAGGGTTAGGGAGGGGGTCGGAGCGGGAATCAAGTGCGAGAGAAAAAAAGAAACTCGCCTAAGAGAATCTTGCTCCATAAATATATTTCTGTGGCATCAAAAACCCCCTCCCCAGCCCTCCCCTCAAGGGGGAGGGAGCCAAACTAGGTTTTTGAGGGAGTCGCCTCAAACTAGAATGTCATCCCGGTGGATTGAACTGAAATCGGTTGAAACTTACCTGCACATCTGTGGCTTGAATTTTCTCTGACAATCAATGAGCAAGAAAACCTGGCCGGCATCGATTACGATCACACCCGCGCGCGGGCCGCTGCGCGGAACGATGCGGCCGCCGGGGTCGAAGAGTATTACGAACCGCGCGCTGATTTGCGCTGCGCTCGCCGAGGGCGAATCGCTCCTCACCGGCGCGCTTGATAGCGAAGACACGCGGGTCATGCTCGATTCGCTCGCGAAGCTGGGGCTGGCGGTGGTGCCGGATTTGGAACAGCGCGATCCGGCGTTGCGACAGATTCGGATTCGCGGCTGCGGCGGCGTGATTCCGGCGCTACAGGCCGACCTCTACATCGCCAATAGCGGCACCTCGGTCCGGTTTCTCACGGCCATGGTCGCCGTGGGGCAGGGGACCTTTACGCTCGACGGCACCGCGCGGATGCGCGAGCGGCCAATCGCCGATCTCTTGGCGAGCCTCAAAGCGCTCGGCGTCGCCGCCGA
>JBGSSS010000017.1:0-8097 GCA_041736895.1 Pirellulales bacterium | reverse complement strand
GTCGCGGCTAACCGGTTAGCCGCGACGCTCAGCGGAGCTTTTCTTTTATCAAATCGTCATGTCGCAAGTGCCGCTCCAGGGAATCTTCACCCCGAACATGATTCCGCTCGACGCCGGGGGAGAAATCCACGAAGCCGAACTGCGCCGTTACATCGATTGGCTCATCGAACGCGGGGTGCATGGACTCTACCCCAACGGTTCGACGGGAGAATTCACACGCTTCACGCCCGAGGAGCGGCGGCGGGTGATCAAGATCACTTGCGACCAAACGCGCGGCCGGGTTCCGATTCTCGCCGGCGCCGCCGAAGCGAATGTGCGCGAAACGATTCGGGCTTGCGAAATCTATCACGAATACGGCGCGCGGGCGGTCGCTATTGTCTCGCCGTTCTATTACAAGCTGAGCCCCGATTCGGTCTACGCGTACTTTCGCGAGATCGCGCTCAATTCGCCGATCGATGTCACGCTCTACAACATCCCGATGTTCGCGAGCCCCATCGATGTGCCGACGATTCGCCGGCTCGCCGAGTTCGACCGCGTGATCGGGATCAAAGATTCGTCGGGCGACATCTCGTTCATGATGCGAATGATGGCCGCAGTGCAGCCGATCCGCCCCGACTTTGTGTTCCTCACCGGTTGGGAAGCGGCACTCGTGCCGATGCTCCTGATGGGTTGCCAAGGCGGCACCAACGCGACAAGCGGCGTCGTGCCCGAAGTGACGCGCCAAATCTACGAACTCTGTCAAGCGCGGAAGATCGACGAAGCAAGAACGCTGCAACTCAAGTTGCTCGAACTCTTCGATACGATGCTTTACACGGCCGACTTCCCCGAGGGTTTCCGCGCCGCGGCCGAGTTGCGCGGGATCAAATTCGGCCAAGGCCGGCAGCCGCAGACGGACGAACAGCGAGTATCCTTGAGGAAATTGTCGATGCAATTGCAGGAAATTCTCAAAAAGCTGGAAATTCCCGCCTCCGCAAACTGAACGGGGGCGCAGGATTTCCGCATTTTGAATTATTCTATTGATATGTCTTCGATATCGGGTGCCACTGGCTCTGCCAGTGCTTTGTTCGCTCGATGACAAACGTGAATTCACACTGGCGGAGCCAGTGGCACCCAGTAAGAACACTACAACGACACTCCCTTACGGATACAAACCCATGCCCGGGTTGGCCCTGATTGAGATCACGAACTTCACGCCAGCGATCGCCGCGCTCGACGCGCTCGAGAAAGCGGCCGGCGTGACGTTGGTGCAGATGGAACTGAACGACTTCAACGGCGTATTCTTGAAGATCGGCGGCGATCCGTCGTCCCTTCGCGCGGCGGCCGACGCGGCCAAGCAAACCGTCGAGGCGATGCAGGGCAAGATCAACCTGACGATCCTCAACGCTCCCAGCGACGAAGCCCTCCGCGCGATCATGAGCAAGCCAGAGAAATCGCCGCTCCTAAATCAATCCATCGTCTTTGACCCAAACACTTCACCCGCTCTAGGAACGACCGCAACCATGTCTGACAAGCCATTCGCCATCGGTCTGATTGAAACTCAAGGCTTCACCGCCGTGATGGAAGCCATCGACACCGCCTGCAAAGCGGCCAACGTCACGATCCTCGGCAAAGAAAAACTCGGCGGCGGCTACATTACGATCGTAATCAAAGGCGACGTCGCCGCGGTCCGCGCTGCTGTTGACGCGGCCAAGCCCAAGGTCGAAGGCCTCGGCAAACTGATCGCGGCGCATGTGATCGCCCGGCCGAGTGACAGCGTGCTGTCGCTGCTGCCGAAGGTTTAATCGCCTAACAAAGCCGCCGATGGTATCGGCGGGCATTTTACTTCGCCCGCGGGTGTGCCTTCTCATACATCGCGAGCAAGTTCGCCGTGCTGAGGTGCGTATAGATTTGCGTCGTGGTTAGGCTCTTGTGCCCAAGCAGTTCTTGCACGCTGCGAATATCGGCGCCGCGGTCGAGCAAGTGCGTCGCAAATGTATGTCTTAAAGTATGCGGGCTCGTGCGGAGATCAAGTCCCGTCTCGCGTAGGTACTTCTCCAACATCCGCCCGACGCTCCGTGTCGTCAACCGGCGCCCAAAGCGATTCACAAAGACGGGCATCACGCTGCCGGACTTTAGACGCGGATCAGGCACACGCTGCGCGAGCCATTCGATCAGTGCCTTGTGCGCGAACGATCCGATCGGCGAGAGCCGTTCTTTCTTCCCTTTGCCGCGCACGCGAATGATCCCGCCGGCGCGATCCCAGTCGTCGTCGTTGAGTCCAACAACTTCGCTCACGCGCAAGCCGGCCGAATAGAGCGTCTCAAGAATCGCACGGTCGCGTAAGCCCATCGCGGTCGAGGCGCTCGGGGCCGTCAGCAGCTTGTCGAGCTGCGCCGTATCAAGGAAGTGCGGCAGCTTGCGTTGCTTCCGAGGGTTGCGCAGCGGTTTGGCCGGGTTGCCGTTGGGCCAGCCTTCGCGTTGGCCGAACTTGAAAAAGCTCCGCAACGACGCGAGCCGACGCGCGATCGTCGTATGAGCCAACCCGCGCGCGTGCAGACTCGACAGATATCCGCGCAGATCGAGCGTCGTCACACAATCCGGCGGCGGGGCAACGCCTTGCTGTTCGATGAAGAAGACCTCGACATCGGTGAGATCTTCGCGGTAACTTTTCGTGGTGTACTCGCTCGAATTCCGCTCGACGCGCAGATAGTCCAAGAAGCGTTTGACCGCGACCTGAAACTCGCTCGGTTTCTCGGCTTGCTCGGAAGTGGCAGAAGTGCTGCGCGGCATGGAACTATTTTAGCGGAGTTCCCCTGCCGATGGGCATACCATCAGCAGGCTTGGGTTGGCGCGTGGGACGCTGGCGGGTGGTTCAGACTTGTCGCTGCGATGAACGGTTCGGCAGGAGCCTCACCCTCCCAAATCCCAAACCCCGAATCCCTAACCCCAACACTTGCTTACTCCGTCGCGGGCAATTCGAAGCGGCGCTTGCTATGGCCGTGATGCGGCGCGGGAATTGGCGGCGAGATTTGGCCCGATGGCTGTTCGCGGATGCGTTGGCTGAGAACCGCGGCGTCATACCAGCTAAAGCTCAACTCAGGGTTCGACGCATAGCGCCCCAGCGTTCGCAGCGTTTCGGCGCGGCTCGCTTCGTCAAAGAGAAAGATGTAACGCTCTTCGCCTTTGACCAATGCCAGCACGTTCAGATCTTGTTGCGCCATGTTCGGTTGCGGTCCTTCGCGCTGCTTGCGGACATTCTTTGGATTCCACCGCGATATCAATCCGTGACATAGCGGGCTCGACAAAGAACTCTATCGGCGAATTCCCCAGTGCCACACGACCCGACTTTCCGAGGCGCCGCCGCGCGCCGTGAGCATTTCCGTCAGGTGCATGTGACAGCAAAAGCGAATGAAATCATCGCTCCGCGTGAGATAAGCCTGCCAACCGCTAATCCGCGCATCATCGCGAAAAGCGTAATAGTTTTCCAGCGTGCGGGTGAAATCACTGTCATTACCGTTATATGTTCTCGTGTGTGTCATCACTGGACGCATCGAAGGACGCAGCGCGGGCTTCACCGCGCTCGGCGGCGCGGGAACGAACCCGCTCGGATCGGGCCAATCTGCTGGCAACTGTCCGGCCGCGGCCTCGTGATATTGAGCCAGCGTCAGCGGATTTTTTGACTCTGCGGTTTCTGCGACATGCGCGGCTGATGCCGGTTTTACGCGGTCTTTTTCGCTAGCGGCTTGTTGGTCGCGATTCGAGTCTTCATTTTTTCGCGCCTCGCGCACGCCCGAGTGCGTGCTGTCTTTTTTCGCGCTCGACAACTCAAGCTGCTTCAAACGGCGCGACTGCACCATTGCCAGCACGCCATGCGGCGTTTCCCCGCGCGCGCTTGGAACAGGCACCAAGGCCGGCGCGCCAGCGTCGGGTGTTTGCGTTTGCAATTGTGCGCGCGCCAGCTCGAACTCGGTCGCTTGCACGAGCGATTGCGGAATCTCTTCCTCGGCCGGCGTGCCCCACGGCAAGCCATAGCCCGTCGGGATCGGATGAAAGCCTGGATTCGCCGCGATCCAATCCACTTGCAGCGCCATGCGCGGCGGATAATACGGCGTGTAATCGGTCACCGCGCCGACGACGATTGCATCGAGCCCCAGCTTTTGCGCGACCAGGCGCAGTCCTTCGTAACTGCTCAGATCAACCCCGAGCTCTTGCGCCTTGAGCTCGATGATTCCGATCGGCGTGACATCGAACCCGGGGATCGCTTGCAATTCATTGAAGTAGGCGAGCGCGACTTGCTTGCCGTCGAGCGTTCCTTCGGTGCTGAGATTATAGAACGGCGCGACCCCGACCCGCGAGAGTTGCGGGAACGGATTATGAAATTGCGGCTGATGCTCGATCACCGGCAGGTGTGAGCAACCTGCGATCAGATAAAGGACGGCAATTACAATTGCCAAACGCTGAGCCATGCGGCACCGTTCGGGACAAGGTTCCCCCCTTGTTCCAATTCGGGCCGTCAGAATTTCGACGCGGGCACGAATGTGCTATCGCGCCGAGAATATGACGGTGTCCCCCTTATCGGCAAAGTCCCGCCAACCGCTCCAGTTTCTTTTTGCCGCGGGGTGAGATAGCATGAATTATCAAAACCCGACGCGTCAGCAAGGGAGTTACGCGTTTGCAGCAAACTTTTTTCATGGGGAGTTTCAATTCATGACCCAATCGATCATCCGGCGCTCACTTGTAAGAAACTTTGTGCTAGCAAGCGGGTGTTGGATTCTCTGCGCGTCATTGCTAAGCGGGCAAGCTCCCATTGCGCCGGTCAAGGAAAAAGAGTCGGTCAAGGAAAGCACTGCAAACGTAAGCACCGACAAGTGGGAACCCGCGATCGCCAAGATCGAAGCGAACCTAGCCAAGCAAAAACCGGCGACGGACCGCTGGGTCTTCACCGGTAGCTCGTCGATCACGAAATGGAAACTCGACAAGTCGTTCCCGAAATACAACGTCCTCAACCACGGCTTCGGCGGCTCGCAGATGTCCGACGTCGTGAAGTATTTTGACCGCATCGTCACGCCAGCCAAGCCGCAGATCGTCGTCCTTTACTCCGGCGATAACGATATCAACGCGAAGAAGACGCCGGAGCAAATCACCGACGACACCCGCAAGATCGTTGAGAAGCTCAAGCGGGATCTGCCCGAGACGCGGCTCGTCCTGATCGGCGTGAAGCCCAGCATCAAACGCTGGTCCCTCCGCGACAAGCAAATCGAAACGAACAAGCAGTTGGCGAAACTGATCGAAGACCAAAAGTCGCCGCTCTACGAATTCATCGACCTCGGGCCAGCGCTGCTCGATAACGAGGGTCAACCCGACAAGGCGATGTTCGTCGAAGATGGGTTGCACCTCAGCGACACGGGTTACGCGAAGTGGGTCGAGAAGTTGCTACCGGTGTTGTTGAAGACGACGAGCAAGTAAGTAGCGTTGATTTTAATCCACGCGTGAAAAACAGTCTGTGATGAACCTTAGATTGCGATTAAGTTATGGAATCCGTCTACCTGGAAACTTCGTTCATCAGCTATCTCGTGGCTCGCCCAAGCCGTGACGCCATCGTCGCGGGACACCAGCAAACTACGCAGGACTGGTGGGCAAATCGACGTAGCCAATTCGAGTACTCCATTTCCCAAGTCGTCATCGATGAAGCATCCGACGGTGATGCCACGGAAGCCCAAAAGCGATTAGCAATTATTGGAGGCTTGCCACAACTTGATGTCACGACCGAAGCCGAAACACTAACAAAGGCCATTATTGCTGCTGGCATCCTTCCGCCTCATGCATTTCCCGATGCCGCGCATGTGGCCGTTTGCGCGGTTCATGCGATAGATTATTTGTTGACTTGGAACTGCAAACACTTGGCAAACGCACAAATTAAGCGAAGAATAGAATTAGTCTGCACAAAACTGGGCTATCGAATGCCGATCATCTGCACCCCCGATGAATTGATGGGAGCGTAACATGTGGGAAGACCCGATTGTGGCCGAGGTTCACCGAACGCGTGAAAAAGTGGCCCAGCAATACAATAACGACATTGCCGCTTACTTCGCTGATCTGCGGAAGCGGCAGGCAGCTTCCGGTGCGAAGCTAGTGCGACAAAGTGAGCAAGCGATTCCCGTGTTATTGCCAACTGCTACCGGAACTTCGACACCGCAGGTTCATCACTAAGTCACGAGTGAACCCCGAAGAAAGATACCCGGTCATCGGATTGAACTGACGTACGGTCACTTCGAAAATCGCAGTGGTTTTTCCAAATTCAGTGATTTTCTAGTCACTCCTTCTTCTCCCACCCAAACAACTTCTCCGCATTCCCCCGATAAAGTTTGTAGCGCACATCTTTAGGCAAATCGAGTTCTTCGAAAAACGTGTAGTGCTTGAACGGCGAAACTTCTTTGCCAAACGACCACCACCCTTCGTCGGTTCCGAAAAGCAGCTTGTCTTGATTGCGGATGATAAACTCGCGGGCGAACGCGCGATCGCGGCCGAGTATGTCGGGGACCACATGGCCCGACATGTCGGCGTACAGATTCGGATGCTCCTGCAACTGGCGGTCGGCGTCTTTCAGTTGCCGCCACCAATACGCGTGGGCGATCAGCTTGCACTTGGGGTACTTCTTGAGCACGTTATCCACGCGCTCCATTCCCTTCTCGACCATGTTCTTGTTCTGATCGATGTGAAACATAACGGGCAAGCCGACCTTTTCGCAGGCTTCGTACAGCCGCAGATTTTTCTCGTCGTCGAATTTCAAGCCAACGCCGTAGTGTTCGCCAAACGCAATCGCGCCGTCTTTGATTTCACGCTGTAGAATCTCGACTGCCGCGTCAACGCTCTGCACTTCGTCAGGGTAGATGATGCACATCCGATCGATCCGGCCTTGGTACTTGCGAAAATTGGCAAGCATCGCAGTGCGATCCTCGGGCGTATAATCACGCGATCCTTTATGATCGAGCGGACTAACGATGCAGCGATCGACGCCCTTCCGGTCCATCCACTTGGTCACCGCATCGAGGCCATCTTCCTTGACGGAATGGGCATGGACATGGACGTCGATGAACTTGATGTCGATGGGGGGCGGGGTTTCTTTGGTGGGGGCTGGCTCGGCGGCGTATGCGTTTGCCGCGATGCAAACGAAAAGCAGCAGGCAGTGGCGTATTGCATAGGCAAAAAAACTGAACATCTTGGCACCTGATGAACTCTTGGAAACCACCCTCACTCCATCGTCGCCTTCGCCAACCGTCCCTCCCAAAACGACTTCGCCGCGCGCCATTGATCGCGGACTGCGGTTTGTTCCGGTGTTGGTACCGAGGATGGTTTTTCGAGCGGCGCTAGTTCCGTTTCTACCCAGTCGAGAAAGAACTGGACCGCTTTGCGGCTGATGCGCGGTTTGTATTCGAACTCGACGTGGTAAGGGCTCGTTGTCGCGTAGCGCAGCGTTTTGTTTTCGTTCGTGACGACGCGGACGAGGAACCAGCCGCTTTCGTCGAATCGGATGGGCGGGAGTTTGCCGCCGGCCGCTTTGAAGGCGTCGATCCGGACGTCGTGTTCGACGATGCCGTTCTTGACGATCTCCAGGTACTCGATCTTGTCGCGCGTCGAGAGCGTGAGTTCGGTTTGCAGTTCGAGCGGCGTTCCTTTTTCGCCGACGAAGACATGCCCCGGGCGATGGACGTCGACGGTGACGCGTAGCAATGGTCCGTTGGTGATGAAGGTCCGGCCGAGCTTCACGGCCTGCCACCATTTTTCAAACGTCACCTCGCCATCGACCCAGGCGTAAACGCGGTTGTAGCCGACGGGATTCGCATTCGCGCCCGAGCCGCTGCCCGCCGTGAGCGGCAAGCGAATGCCGGCGTCGAGGAGCTTGTAGTAGATGTCGAGCGACCAACGGCCGTTGCCGAACGGCGCGGGGTACAGGAGTTTATCGCGAGCTTTGCCGCCGGCTTCGTTATCGACGACGCCATCGCGCAGCAGATGCCGATTCATTGCCAGGATCGAATCCAACTTCCCCGCCGCGACCCACAGCGGCAACTCGCGCGCGAACGGCGTCAGCGCGTGAACGGTGCCGCCTTCGGCTCGCGC
>JBGSSS010000016.1:0-4956 GCA_041736895.1 Pirellulales bacterium | reverse complement strand
CCAGGCACCGCTCCAGCAAGATCAACGCCGCCAGCGCCCGCGACTCCGCCGGCGGCAGGCGCGGTGATGCCGCTACGACGAGACGCTTTTACCACGACTCCACCAGGAAACAACACGACCACGGCACCAGCGGCAATGAATCCCGCTAGCCAAACAATGCCGCAACCGGCGCCGCTGCTGATGCGCGACTCGCTGCTGCCGTATCAACCCGATCCGCGCATGCAAGTTCCCGGAGCAACTTCGGCGAACATGGCGGCCAGCCAGAACAGCTTGCCCGCCGTGCAACCGGTGCAATACGTTGCCCCAGCGATGACGCTCGCGCCGCCTGCGGCTTTCGTGCCCATGACAGGAGCTTCGCCCGCGCCAGCGGTTCAGCAATCGTTCTATGCCTTGCCGCCGCAAAATGCGCCGGCGATGAATCCGAACCCGGCTCCGCAACCGTTGCCGCCAAACGGGATGCTGCTGCGTGATTCGCTGCTGCCGTATCAGCCGTAATGAGAGCCCGCGGCGTCAGCCAGGGCGTGAAAAATTGAACCACAAAAAACGCCGAAGCCACAAAAAATACAAAACACCAATTTCGCCGCAAGAAAAGCAAAAAGAGGTTCTTCTTCCATGTTTGTGGGGGAAGCGGTTGTAACACTCATATAGGTTGACGGGTTCCTCTTCTCTGTTTTCCGTTTGCTGCGCATGGAACGTGCGAATGATCAACACCGCGTATTTTTCTAGCGTTTGAGTTTCTTGCCGCGTGCTATCGAACGAACAGTGCAAGAATGCCAAGAACTTGAACCCGCGAATTCGGCAAAAATCAGAGAAGAGGAACCCGTAGTTTGCAAACCAACCGGCAAAGCTTCACCCACGGACTACGGTGAAGAACCAAGAAAGAGTGCTGAGAATTCAGCACCATTTCAGACGCGCTCTATGCCTCTCTCTCCTTTTGTGAATTTTGTGTCTCTTTGTGGTTAACCTTCACTGCATTCTCTTTGCTGTCTTTGCTTTTTTTGCGGCGAAAAAATCTTGTGTCGAGTCTTTGCGGCTACTCCGCTTCAAGCAACTCATAAAACTCGCTCGCCAGATCAAGCAGCTTGCCGCGGACTTCGCTTTCCTCTTGACCATCGGCCAGCACGGTCAGGATCGGCTGGCCGGGTTCATGCAAACTGTCCGCCCTCGGCAAGTCGGCAACGCTTAGCGGGCCGGGCTGAAGATTCTGCACCGCGGCCCACTGCGCGGCGGCCGCGGGAAATCGCCAGGGACGTTCGCCGAGCGGAGCGTAGAGTACGGCTTTGCCGGCTGTCGCATTCGGGACCGGGATAACGCGCTCGGGGAGTTTGCCCTCGAGGCAAGCCGCGACGTGCAGCGTGATCGCGCGCAACGATTTCGCGCGGGTGCCGAACGTGCCGAGTAAACTCGCGCGTTCGAGCACTTCGATCGACGCAGTGTAGCGCGGGTTGATCTCCAGCGGGACGATTCGTTCGCCGGTCGTGTGAATCGCATCGACGCCGAACAGGCCGACCAGATTCAACTCGCGAGCCAGCACATCGCCGATGGTTTGCCACTGCGCGGTGATCACGTCAGGCGAATGCACTGGGCCGAGGGAGCCGCAGTAGTGGAAGCAGTGTTTGCTCTCGTTCACATTACCAAGCTGGGGCTTGGTAACGAGAGGAGAGCCCCAGCACCACGATTCCGCGATCAGTTGCCGCGTCGAGCCGAGCAAGACCGCGCGGCGGCCGGCAGCGACGAAGACGGCACTGCACGGTTCGCCGGTGATGTGCTCTTGCCAAACGTGCTGCGCCGCATCGCGGCTCGCGGTCGCGGCGAGTTCGTCATCCCAGCGTGCGATCCCGACGCCGCTAGCGGAACGGCGCGGTTTCACGAGCCACGTTCCATCGTGCGGCACCTCGTCGGCGTTCATCGAAATCGCCGGCACGGCGATATCGGCTGTCTTCAAAAGCGGCAGCCAAACTGCCGGATCGCGCGCGAGCCGCACAACGTCGGCCGTGTTGCCCAGCAGCGGATGAGCCTTGCTCGGCAACTGCGCGAGCAGCTTCGGGTAATTCTCGAGCGCGCCGGTGTAGATCCACGGCGCGTGCGGCGCGTCCCTGAGCAACTCCGGCAAGTCGTCGGGATAGCGCTCGCAGCGTTCAACGGCGGCAATAGCCTGCAAGTCCGTGTCGCCAAACTTGTCTGCGCACCAAACCTCGTAACCAGCGGCCACGGCTGACATGGCCGCCGCGCGGGTGCTGGCACCGAGGATGTTTAGTGTGGTCATGAGAGGAAGCTGGAAGAGTTTTGTAGTTAGCAGTTCCGAGTATTTTACTGCGACGCTACCCGACCGCGAATGGCTGCAACGCCTCTCCAAAAACCTGTCTGGTCCCCTCCCCTTGATGGGGAGGGTTAGGGAGGGGTGATGGAACGACGAGTTGCTTAGATTTGAAGCGCGACTCGAATTCTTTGAATGACTATTGAAGTTTCGTGATTTAGCTTGCCAGCAGAACCCCCTCCCCAGCCCTCCCCGCAAGGGGGAGGGAGCCAAACAGTTTTATTGGAGGAGGCTGCGACAAGTTCACCGAGCAAACGAAAAAGGCCGCTGGGAAGCGTGTTCCCAACGGCCTTTCGTGACATTTCCTGTGGCTCGCGCGGCAAGTCCGTTGCCGTGGAGTTTCTTTCAATCCGAGACCAGCACAGTCAGGCTAGAAAGCCCGCGCTACGGATTAACGGAACTGTTGGCACCAGAAGACCTGGCCGCTGGACGACGTGAACGCGGCGACGCCGATCGTCGAGTAACCGCCGCCGAGGATGTTCGCCCGGTGGCCCGAGCTGTTCATCCACGAGTTCATCGCTTCCGACGCGCTCGATTGGCCCATCGCGATGTTTTCAGCGACCGCAGCACGGGTGTGCTGCAAGCTGTTGGAGCGGGCCATCCATTGGCAATGCTGTTGGGCACTCCCCATCAGACCGGGATCGACCGACAGCGGGCGCAGCCCATAGCGAGCACGCTGCGCGTTGGTTTGCGCGACGATCTCGGATTCGAGTCCGCCGACGATGTTCGCCGGCGCGACAGCGGGAGCGCTGGTCGTATAAGAAACAGGCGTCGCGTGGACGACCGTGGTCACGGGTGCCGGGGTCGAGACGACTGGCTTGTAGACGGTTTGCGGCTGGGGGGCGACGCGATAGTTGTTATTGGAATAGCTGTAATTCGAGCGGCCGCGACGGTTTTGAGCTTCGGCCGAAACGGCACAGATTGCGACGATTGCGACAGTCAAGACAACTTTGTTCATCAAGTACATGCACTTTCCTCCTTGCAAAAATGATTGGCCCAACATCAACTCCGATGGTTGATGTAAAGCCCCGAACTGATGAGTTCGGTCACGGCCGCGCGCAGGGATAGCGGGCGAAAAACCGTGGAATAAAAGCTTCACTGCTCCCCGGACGGAAAATGCTTTCCGCGGGGATTGCCCCAGTGGCGTGGCCGAGAACCCCGAATGTTGGGTGTGTCTCGTCCCGATACGGCCCGTCCTGCGCGGGCGACTTGGCAATCAGGGTCTATCCGGCAAACCGGTTCGAGCGTTGCGTGGCTGACGTTGCTAGCAAACGGCTCGATTCAAAACCCTGATCCTGGCCCTTGGTTTGTGATTCCTGGAGCGGATCCTTGGCAGTCAATCCCTTGATACTGCCACACACCAGGCAAACTAGGCGAACTTTTCCGGAAACGTCTGGAGTCACCTTATCAGCCGGTCGAGACGTGACAACCCCCAAAAATCGGAAATTCCCTGGGGTGCTAGCTACCGGGTTGCATTCGAGATTGGAGTTGGTATGGTGGCGTCTTGTTTCTTGAGGAGCGGCAGCCAAAGAGCGATCTTTTTCACGAGTTTTCTCGCACTCAAAGGTCCATCGGTCACTTTGCCATCCCCCCGAACGAGTGGGTACTCTTCGGCGATTTATTTCTAGGTTTTTTCAGAAAGAGACCTCTGCCATGTCCATGTACGTCGGTGAAGCCCTAGCCGGTGACGGTAACGAAATTGCCCATATTGACTTGCTGATCGGCAGCAAAGACGGCCCCGTTGGCAATGCGTTTGCCAATGCCCTGGCCCGTCAAAGCGAAGGCCACTCGAATCTTTTGGCCGTTTTGACGCCAAATTTAGCCGTCAAACCCTCGACCGTCATGGTCACCAAGGTCACCATCAAGGGTGCCAAGCAAGCCGTCCAGATGTTTGGCCCCGCCCAAGCTGCCGTGGCCAAAGCCGTGGCCGACTCGGTCGCCTCGGGCGTGATTCCGGCTGACAAGGCCGAAGACCTGGTCATCGTTTGCGGTGTGTTCATTCACTGGCAAGCCGAAGACAACAAGAAGATCTACGACTACAACTACGAAGCCACGAAGATGGCGATTGTCAACGCCATGGGCAGCAAGCCCAGCGCCAAGGAAATGGTTGCCGGCAAGGAAGTCAAGCATCCGTTCCAAGGCTTCTAGTCATCCGCTGGACGAATGGATATCGATTTGTCACTCTAAGCCCAGGGGGTTCATCCCCCTGGGTTTTCTTTTTGATCAAAGTTCAGCGATCTCATGCAAAAAATCCTCCTCCAACTCGACCCCGATGTTCAGCCCAGCGTCTTTGACAGCGTCGTCGCGGTCGATGCGGGCGTGGAACAGCTCTTTCGTCACGGCTCGGTCGAGCCGAGCCAGGTCCGGGATCTGGTTTACGGCTGCATCTTCACGCGCGGCGGCGAGGAGCTGAAGAACACGGCGATCTTCGTCGGTGGGACGCAGGTCGGGCCGGCCGAAGAGCTTTTCAACCAGGTGAAGAAGACATTCTTCGGCCCGATGCGCGTTTCGGTCATGTTCGACGCGAACGGTTGCAACACAACGGCCGCGGCGGCGGTCATCGCCGCGAGCCGGCACACGGAGTTGCAGGGAGCCACGGCCTTGGTCCTCGGCGGCACGGGTCCCGTGGGTCAGCGTGT
>JBGSSS010000005.1:0-68082 GCA_041736895.1 Pirellulales bacterium | reverse complement strand
GCGTCGAGAAACTGGCGAATCTCGCGGGTCGAGTAGGACGGCCCGAGCAGCGAGCCTTGCTGGGAATCGGTTGGGATCGCGACGCGCCGGTTTCCGAGGAGTTGATGCCAGAGGAAGAGGGCCGCACCGAGGGCGCCACCCGCATCCCCTGCGGCTGGCTGGATCCAGATTCTTTTGAACGGCCCCTCGCGGAGGATACGGCCGTTGCCCACGCAATTCAGCGCCACGCCGCCGGCCAGGCAAGCGTTTTCCAGGCCCGTCTCGCGGCGGACATGCCGGGCGATGCGGAGCATGACCTCTTCGGTGACTTTTTGGATGCTCGCGGCCAGGTCCATCTCGCGCTGCGTGATTCGCGCTTCGCCTTCGCGCGGCGGGCCGCCGAACAGGTCGTGAAACTTTGGACTCGTCATCGTCAGGCCGGCGCTATAGTTGAAATAGCTCTGGTCCAGCCAAAAGGAGCCGTCTTCCTTGAGATCGAGGATGTGTTTGAAGATCAGGTCCGCGTACTTCGGCGTGCCGTATGGTGCCAGACCCATGACCTTGTACTCGCCCGAGTTCACCTTGAACCCGGTGTAGTAGGTCATCGCGCTGTAGAGCAGCCCGAGCGAGTGTGGGAAGCGGAGTTCCTTGAGCAGATCGAGCTGGTTGCCGCGGCCGACGCCCCAACTGGTCGTCGTCCATTCACCGACGCCATCGAGGGTGATGACGGCTGCTTCCTCAAACGGCGAAGGATAAAACGCGCTCGCCGCGTGCGATTCGTGGTGCGTGACAAAATAAATCGGCCCGTCGTATTCGTTCTTTAGCCCGCGATCAATCTCGCGCGGATGAAAGAGTTTCTGCTTGAGCCAGACCGGGATTGCGTTCATGAAGGAACGAAACCCGCGCGGCGCGTAGGCCAGATAACTTTGCTGCAGGCGCTCGAACTTGACCAGCGGCTTCTCGTAGAAGACGACGCCGTCGAGCTGCTTGGCCGTGATGCCGGCTTGCCGCAGGCAGTATTCCACCGCTTCGCTGGGAAAGGCCGGATCGTGCTTGACCCGGGTAAAACGCTCTTCCTGCGCAGCGGCAACGATTTGCCCATCGCGGATCAAGGCCGCGGCGCTGTCATGATAAAACGCCGAAATTCCCAGCAAGTAGGTCATAGCACCTTATGATAATTGGCTATGAAAAATGCGTCTATGCGATGACCCCGAATAAGGCCCAAGTTTCCCCTTGCCACGGAGGATGATCGTTACAATCGGCGTAACTAACCTGGATTCGATCAACGGCCACTCATGCATATGCATGAGTGCCCCGGAGCTTCAGTCAGCCTGATTGCGGAATCAAGTCCGAATTTTTCGTCGCGTGAAGCGTCTTCAATAATAAGGATGATTGCCGTTGATTCGCTGCTAGGGCACCCGCGCGTACTCCTCTTTATGAGAGTTCTGTGATGAAAACATTCAAGATATTCAGCGTCTTGCTCGTAGGACTGGTGAGTCATCTGCTTGCGCAGGTTCGCGAAACGCCGAGTCAGCCAGCCGCCCCCGCGAAGGAAGCGGAGAAGAGTGAAGCCGAAAAAATCGACTTTGACAAAGCTCGCGGCTATCTGCAAAAGCAAAGCCGCGGCGAGCAGCTCACCAAAGAAGAAGCCGACTATCTGGAGCGCGCCAAAGCCGCGCGGCGCGCCGGTCAGCAACCACAGGGCCGTGCAAATCCGCCCGCTGGCGGCAAGGACAAGCTGGGCTTCAAGCCGCTCACTGAGATGTCGGCCGAAGATCGTTACAAGGAAGAGGACGGCGGACTCTACGGCGCTGGCAAGAACACGCCGCCGGACGAACATCGCAAGGCGGCGGAAGCGGCGCTCGCGCAAGTTCAACCACGCGATCGCGCCGGCAATCCGGCGAAGGACGGGCGAATCGCGTTCGTCTCGATCAGCATGTCCAATGCGACACAAGAGTTTTCGAAGTTCAAACAAATCGCCGACGCCGATCAGAGCAAGTCACCACTCGTCACGATCGTCGATTGCGCGCAAGGGGGCCAGGCGATGGCCGAATGGGTCGATCCCAACGCGCGGCCATGGACTGAAGCGGAACGCCGGCTGACCGCTGCGGGCATCAGCGCTGCGCAGGTGCAAGTCGCCTGGATCAAGCTCGCCAACAAAGGCCCGCGCGGCGATCTGGCCGAGCATGGGCGCAAGCTCGAAAAAGACACGCTCGCCGTGATCCAGAATGCGAAAGCGAAGTTTCCGAACTTAAAGGTCGTCTACCTCTCAAGCCGCATCTACGGCGGTTACTCCGGCGGTTCGTTAAATCCCGAACCCTACGCCTACGAAGGAGCCTTTGCCGTGCGCTGGCTCATTCAGCGCCAGATTAAGGGAGACAAAGAGCTGGCGTTCACTGGCGAGAAGCCCGTCGCTCCGGTGCTGCTCTGGGGCCCGTATCTTTGGGCCGACGGCGTCACGCCGCGCAAGACTGACGGCTTGGTCTACGAGCGTAGCGATCTTGGCCCCGATGGGACGCATCCTTCAGAAGCCGGCCGCGAAAAGGTGGCGAAGCAGATTCTCGAGTTCTGCAAGACGGATGTGTTGGCGAAGGGGTGGTTTTTGGGAAAGTAACGAGTTCTGCCAGCGACTGCGAAAATTCCGCGCGACTACCTGAGCTAACTCAACAAATCGCTAGCGGCCAGCGTGGGGATCACTTGTTCGCGAAATAACGCGTACACCAAGCTCTGTTCCGGTAATTCGAGATTGCCACGGAAGAGCAGGGCCATGACAGGCTCCGCGTTGGGGTTCGCGGGGCTGGCTGGGTCGGTCTGAGTTCCTGCTAGTAAGCGTTCATAAAATGCGGGAATGCTTTCGTTGGGTCGGCGCTGGAAATAATGTTTTTCCTTACCAAACAAAGTCACTTGTTGACAACGGGCAGCCGTATGGAGCAACGCGAGATCATACAGTGACGGCCGCGTGCCGCTTTGGAAGTATGTGATCAACTCCGGACAGATCTTGGTGATCGCGTTATTGGAGGTCGACACATTGTTCATCGCCAGTTGGCCCTTGGACTGAACGTCGAGCCAATGCAGCTTTTGTTCTTGCAAGTCCAGAACGCAGGGCATGAAGATGCCGTTCTCGCCGCTGATGGCAAATTTCAGTTTCACCGTTCGGGGATCAAAATGCTGGCTCAGCGGATCATCGCGCAGCATCAAGCCGGCGAAGCCGCGCTCCAACTGACTGAACGGCATGCCGCCATAATTATTGACCACCATCACGGCATAACGCGCGCCTTGACTGATCGCCGCGTCACGATGCAAATCGACGAACTCGGTCGCACCGTCGGGCCACGGCGCATCGCGCAGATCACCAGCGCTTTGCGCGACGACGCGGCCTTGCTTGCGAATTTCTAATTGGTAGTACGAGCAAACGTCGAGGTATTTCCAGTTCTGGTCATACAGCGCGACGGAGAGGTCCAAATCTGTCGCATGGCCATGCTTTTCCGGTTCGCACCAATGCATGAAGAGACGGATTGTTTTTTGCAGTTCGACTTGCACTGCCGCTCCGCGGGGAAGCGTCACCGCGCTCGGACTCGCCGTTCGTTCATTAAACGGAACGGGAATCGCGGCTAGCTCGGTATCGACGATGCCTTGAGTAAAGCGGGGTTTCTTCGCAAAACGCTCCAGCAACTCGCCACGGACTGCCTGGACGAGTTGCTGAATTCCTTGCCAGGTAAGCAACTGGCGTTGATCCGGCGCGGATACACCCATCGCAACTCGGGCTTTGGGCCAATAAACACGGATCTTGGCTCGTTCGATGCGCTTCGGCAAATGCGCCGAAAGCGTGAGCAGCACCGGGGTCGCCATCTTCGGCAGCAGCGCCAGGAAACACTGCGTGATGAGCTCTAGATGAGCTGACTGGCCCTGGGCAATGCGCAGCGCGAAATCAATTCGCCGCGCGAACTCGCCGGGGCGTTCGCTCAAGGTTGCGGCCAAGGATTCGATGTCGCGATTCTTGGCCGCGGATTCAATCCGGCTGTACCACGTCTGGAATTTCGGCGCAGGGACCCCGGCCTCGTTCTTCTTGCGCACGATTTGAAACGCTTCCGCCACGCGCGGGTAGCGCTTGGCGTATTCGCCAGGGTGCAAGAACTCGCCCGCCCAAACCCAGTACGAGCGATGCCGGAGCATGTCTTCGAAGAGCGCTTCGCGCGGCAGTTGATTGAGGATTTCCAGCAGCGCGCGGCGGAGCGAGCGCGAGAGCTTCGCGACTTTGAAACGATTCACGCGCAGCGAAACAGTGACGGTGTGGATCCGCGCTGGCGGGGTATTGTCGCCAAAAAATTTCGCGACTTTACTCCAAAATCGGCTCGTTTTTTCTTGAACTCCGACTTGTTTGTGAATCGTTTCCTGCAGCAGCGAGCCATCGCAGCCGGAATAGACCGCGAGGAAACGCAACACATCGGTCGCTGTTAACAGATATCGCTTGGCAATCGGCAAGACTTCGGCGGAGGGACATTCTTGAAACAGTGTGCCGAAGACAATTGCGACGTTTTCGCGCACGGGTATTGTTGCCGGCAGCCATGCGAGGATTTGAGTTTTGTATTCGCGCGCGATAGCCGCGAGCGTCGTGCGATCCGTTTCGGACAGTGCTTGTTTTCGTTCGCACAGCCTTAGGAACAGTTCTTTTACTGCTTTTGTTTCATCGCCGCCCAGATCGAGCCGCTGAAAGTCGACAGATTCCTTACCCGGCTGGTGATCAGGCTCTGCTTTGAAAAATGGGGAGCTGCGGTCAACATGGTGCTCGCAAGTGGGGCAAGCGCTGTAGTTCGAGCCGTCGAAACAGTAATCGCAAACCACATGCTTGCAGGGATTCAGCACGTGAGTCGTGCCGGTGCGTCCGCAGAACAAACACGGCTGATCTTCGGCTTGTAGAAAATGGACGAGTACCTTCTTCCACCAAAGGTCGTCGGTGTCGTTGGGGATGCCCTGGGGAAACTGGCGGAACAGCGGCTCGTGTTTTTGCACGCCGAGATGTTCCTGCAAAGCATTGATCGTTTCGGCTCGGAAGGCCGTTAAACCTTCGTTGGAGCAACGACACAGGCGCTCTTGCAGGCGCTTAGAGATGACATATCCCAGCTCCGCGAGTTCTAGCTCGACAGCCCGCACGGCATACTGCGCCGAGACCCCAGCGGTAGAGACAAAAGCGAGGCCCCGCTGCGTCAACAGAATGTCACGGACAGAGATTTTTGGTTTGTCTGCCATAAACCAATAAAAAATGGGAGGTAATCGCCCAGGCTAGTTTCAGGAGTAGAAGGAAGCCTGGACTAAGCCTCCCGCATTCAACGTATCATGCAAAGGATCGTTCGGCAAATATTTTAGAGAACCAAAGACCGAAATTGGTTCGCCTTAATTATTGGAAAAGATCCATGAATCGCGCGAAGCGGTGTCGGCAAAAACTTTCGCGCAGCCGGTTACCCCAGCACCGCGACAATCTCCCTCTGCAACTGCCCGCCGGTGACGTGGACGCTCCCTTCGCCGTCGACAAAGACATTGATCTCGCTGCGGTAGCCGGCGTTCTGGTCGGGCAGGTAGATGCCCGGTTCGATCGAGAAGCACGTGCGACGCAAGACGCGGCGCTCGTCGCGCGTTTCGAGATTGTCCATGTGCGCGCCGTTGCCGTGGGTGCTCGCGCCGATGTTGTGGCCCGTGCGATGGCAAAATGCCTCACCGTAGCCGGCGTTTTCGATGACGCGGCGCGTGGCGGCGTCGACTTCCCAACCGGCGAGAGGTTGGTTCTGCGAGAACCGCTCGCGCACCAGCGCGATCCCGGCGTCGCGAGCCATCGCGACGACGGCAAAGATGCCGGCGTGTTTTTGCGGAACCTCGTGGCCGAGATACGCCATGCGCGTCAGGTCGCTGTACACACCGAGCGGATGGTCGACCTTGCACCAAAGATCTACCAGCAGCAGGTCGCCCGGACGGATTGGTGCGTCCTTGCCTCGTTCGGGGGAGTAATGCGGATCGGCGCCATTGCCGTTAACGCCAATGATGGGCGGATGATCGGTGACGCAGTTATGACGCTTGAAGTGCGCCATGATCAGGTCTTGCACGTCGCATTCGGTAGGCGTTTTGCTATCGAGCAACTGTTGACGCAGATAATCCCAGACCAGGTCGTACGCCGAGGTGGTCACATGTTCGGCCGTTTGATGCAGTGCCCACTGCTCGTCGTTCCAGGTGGCCTCGAACTGCTGGATCAAGTCGCCGCTGGAAACGGGCTCGCCCCCCACGGCGCGCACGAGTTCGACGGTTCCAGCATCGACGCGCGAGATGTAGGGGATCGCGTTGCGCGGCGAGTACTCCATGGCGATCTTGGGCCTTGGGGTTTGCATCAGCGTCTCGGCGAGCAGCCACGCGACTCCGGCTTCGAACTCTTGCCACTTGAGAAAGACGCGTTTCTCACCCGGAACATGATCAAGGGTGCCGGCCTCGACCCGATGGACAAGTTTCTTCGGCTGCCCGACGCGCGGGATGAAATACATCCAGCGCCGGGTCTGATGAGCGGTTGGCGGAATCCCGACCACTTTTTGCGCGAGCGGATTCGACCCGCGAAAGTCAGCGAGCAGCCAAGCATCGATGCCGAACTCGGCCAGCGCGGATTGAATAGCGGGAATGTCCATGAGGGAACTCGTAAGAAGTTGGTGTTTGGATAATCTCAACAAAGCCGCCGATGGCGAGCATATTGAGGGACGGAGTTATTTCTTGCCAATGTTTGCGGTGAAAACCGAAGTGGGAACATGAAAATATTCGGCCAACGGGGCAATCATCGCTTTGCTGAACGATTTTTTACCGGACAAGATTTCCGAGATGCCGCTCTTTGCCAAGCCGGTCTCTTTGTGCAATTGATTTTGGGTGACGCCTTTGGCTTCGAGGAGGTGTTCCAGCAAATCGGCGTCGCTTGCCATTGGGATGGGGTAATGTTCATCTTCGTAATTGGCCACCAGATCGCAGAGGACTTCGAAATAGGCTCGCGCGCCGCCCGAGAGTTTTTTTACTTTAAGAAAACGATCGATCATAGCTTCGGCGGCCGTTAAATGGCGTTCGGATTTGATCGGAATCAAAGGAAACTCGCGGATGAGTTCCAGGTATTCGGTCTGTTGGTTTTTAGTAAGGTATTTCATGATCGTGTCATTCTGAGCGATTCATTCACAGTTGCAATCTTCTTTCCAATGATCCAGGTCATACTCCGCGTGCGTTAGCACAGCGCGCACAAAAATAAGATGCGTCAGATAGTTAATTTTAGCAATCACGCGAAACTTGTTACCGCCTACATTGAAAACCACACAATCACCGGCTTTGCTCGCGGTAGCGTAGGTCGCTTTGAGGTCGGAAAAATCCTTCCATGCCAATTGCTTATTGTTGACGTTGCGATACCAAACACGCAGCGACTTTTCAGCAGTTGGGTTTTCCTGCCAAAAGCTTACCAATTTTCTTTTAGTGATGACACGCATCAATTTGGCCTTGTTTGCTTATAACTTGGATTCTAGTTCTTAAAATTAGAACTAGCAAGAGAAAAAGTTAGCGCCCTCGCTTACGCGTCGGATTGTGATTCGAGCATCCGCTCGAGCAACTCCATCGGCAGCCCGACAACGTTGCTTTCGCTGCCTTGAACGATGTGCAGCCAATCCCAGCCGTCTTGATAGCCGAACGCGCCGGATTTCCCCTCCCACGCATAAGTGTCGAGGTACTCTTCGAGCTGCGCGTCGCTGATCGGGTCCATGACGAGTCGTGTGACATCAAGCTGCGTGCACGGTGCGCCGCCTGGAATTTGCCAGAGACACAGCCCGCTCAGGACTCGATGCTCGCGGCCGCGGATCATCGTGAGCATGCGCCGCGCCTGGTCGATGTTCTCGGGTTTGCCGAGAACCTGCCCGTCGATTTCGGCGACCGTGTCACAAGCAACGATCACTCCGTTGCGGTTCGCGGCAACGAGTTGCCGGGCGACGTCCTTGGCCTTTTGCAGCGCGAGGCGCAGCACCAATTCCGCCGGACTCTCGCGGCTGCACGAACCGCACTCATCCGCCGACGCCGGCACGAGGATGTCGTAGGTATACCCGGCGTCGCTGAGCAATTGTTTGCGCCGCGGCGAACGCGAGGCGAGGATGAGTTTCGCGGGGGTTCGGGATTCGGGGTTGGGGATTGGGGAAAGCAAAGAGAGGAATCAAGGAGGATGAAGGAAGGAGGAAGAAGAATTCCGAAGCCCGGGAGCTCCGCTCCCCTGAATCGACGACGTTGAGATTCTACAAAGGATCGCAAAAGAGTATGATACAAAAATTCTGTATTGAATTCTGGGAGTGAGGATGGTCATGGATGACGCGAAGTTGAAATTCCGCGATGAGCTGCGCTGGCGGCAGGGGACGTTGTTTCAGGCTTGCCTGGGCTCCATCCTCTTGTTCCTGAGCTTTCCGCCGTTTGATCTGTGGCCGCTGGCTTGGGTCGCGTTGATTCCATGGCTGCGGTTGATCGCGGTGCCGGAGTTGCCGGGGCGACGGCCGTGGTTGTCGTTGTACGCGGCCGGGTTTCTGTTTTGGGGCGTCGTCTTGTATTGGCTGACGCTGCCGCATTGGGCCGGGATTTTTAGTTGGCTCGCGCTGCCGGGGTACTTGGCATTTTACACGCCCGCGTTCGTCGGCGCATGCCGCGCGCTGGTGCATCGTTGGCGCATGCCGCTGCCAGTGGCCGTACCGCTGGTCTGGATGGGGTTAGAGCATGCACGGACTTGGGTCTTGACGGGGTTCAGCATGGCGGGGCTTGGTCATACACAATGGCAAGTTGGCCCGCTGATCCAATGCGCCGACCTTGCGGGTGCATCGCTGGTCAGCGGGATAGTGACGCTGCCCAGCGCCGTGCTGGTAGCGTGGTGGTATAGCTCGTCGCCGCAGCGGAATCTGCAACTCGCATTTGGCAGCGTTTGCACTGCGGCCATCATTACGGCCGCGTGTCTGTACGGTAATGCTTGGCTGCGCGAGCCGACGTCGCCGATTTTGACCGCGGGCTTGATTCAAGGAAGTGTGGATTCGTACTTCGATCACCGCGCCATGTCATCCGCCGAGGTCTTGAATCAGTACGGACGGCTGACCGAAATATTGACGTATGCCTGGCGCGAGCGAAAGTCAGGCGAAGAAATCCCTAAGAATTTGGGAACGGACTTGGATCCGAATGTCGCACTCACGCGCGATCGGCTGCGAACAATACAGCCGCTGCCGCAAAAGATCGAGCTTATCGTCTGGCCCGAATCGATGTTCCGCGTTCCGCCAGAGACGTTTGCGCCAGATTTTGTGCCTCCGCCGAACATGAACAAACCGCCGGCCGAAATCGTGCAGGAATATCGCAACGCACTGCTAAAGTTTTTTCGTGAACGTGCGCCTGTGGGAACGGCGATCCTGACGGGTTCCGATCGTGTTCTGTGGCATTCACTTGTCCCGCCGAATAATGAGCGATTCAATTCGGCCTTCTTCATCGACCAAACCGGCGCGCTCCGCGAACCCTATGACAAACGGCATCTGGTGCCGTTCGGCGAGTTCATCCCGTTTGGGCAGTGGCTGCCCTGGATTTATTCGGTCTCACATCTCTCCGGCGGACTATCGGCCGGGGTTGAGGCTCGCAGCTACGAAATCGTGAATGCCGCCGGTCGCACGGTGCGCATCAGCCCCAACATCTGTTACGAAACCGTCATGCCGCAAGTGATCCGCGCCCAGATGCTCGAACTCGCGGCGCAAAACAAGACGCCGGATGTGCTCGTGAGCGTGACCAACGACGGTTGGTTCTTTGGGTCGAGCGAGTTGGATTTGCATCTGCGCTGCGGCGTGTTCCGCGCGATCGAAGCACGGCGGCCGCTCTTGATCGCGGCCAACACCGGCTTCTCGGGCAACATCGATCCAGCGGGAAGAATTCTGAATCAAGGGGCCCGGCGTAAGACGGATATCTTGTTGGTCAACGCGATGGAGTTTGATTCGCCTGCAGCGCGCGAGCTGAGTCCATACATTCGCTACGGCGAGGTGCCAGGCAAGGCAGGGTGGTACTTGATTTGTTTGGTGGCGGCGGCAGAGGTTTTCTTTGCGCTGCAACGACGACGCCAACGCGTGATGTAATCGCTTGAAAGAATTCTGAATGAGGAGAAATCGCCATGTCGATTGGCCGTGAGACGTTTGAAACGATTTATGCCGGCCAGCCGCGCTGGGAAACCGGCCGACCACAAAAAGCGTTCATCGACGCCGCTGATCACATCACCGGCTCGATCCTGGATTCGGGCTGCGGTACCGGAGAAAACGCCCTTTTCTTTGCCCAACGCGGCCGCAAGGTCACGGGCATCGACTTTCTCGAAGAGCCGATCAAACGTGCGAAGCAGAAGGCGATCGAGCGAGGGCTAACGGCGACCTTTCTCGTCATGGATGCCTTGGCGTTAACGGAAATGCCCGAGGTTTTCGACACGGTGATCGACAGCGGGTTGTTTCATGTTTTTGGCGATGAAGATCGAGTCCGCTACGTCGCGGGTGTGGCCAGTGTACTCAAACCCGGCGGGCGATTGTTCTTTCTTTGCTTCAGCGACGCAGAGCCTGGCACCGAAGGTCCGCGCCGAGTCACGCGTGCCGAGATCGAAGCCGCGTTTGCTAATGGTTGGGTGATCGAATCGATTGAGCCCTCGCGATATGAAGTTCGGCCTGAGCCGAATGACGGTTTTAGCGTTGGGGGGCCGAGGGCGTGGTTCGCAGTGGTACGGAGGGTGTAATGATTATTTTCTTTGCAAGTTACGACAGGGTATAATAGAGTCAGTTGCGATTGGCGCAGGCTACGAAGCTATCACATTTTTTGGGTGAATCGATGTCAACGATTACGCTTGGCAATCTCTCAACGCAAGCATCTGCCTTGCAAACTCCGACGATGGTGGTTGATGAGACGGGGCATATTGTTGGCATGTTTCATCCCATGTCTGGTTGTCCCTGGACGCTCGAGGAGCTTGAGCGACGCGCGACGGAACCTGGCATCTATACGACACAGGAAGTCATTGCAGAATTGAAACGGAGGTTTCCCGAATGAAGTTCACGATCATCTGGACGAAGCAGGCGCTTGATGATCTATCCGTGATTTGGATGTCAGGTGCCGACAAAAATGAGAAACAACGAATCACTTCTGCCGCAGATAAAGTCGATAGTCTGATCACTTCCTTGATGCAAGAATACGCGAGCGAGTCGAAATCAAAAAACTTTCATTTGCAAGTCAATATGTTGAATATCGTTTGCGAATTCTCCCCGCTCGATTGCATGATTAAAGTCATCGGTATCTGGAAAAGTTAATCGAGTGCTCTTATGAAATCCCTCACCGAACATCTCTCGTTCACCGTCCCCTCACGCCGCGGGTTCATCAACATCACGAATACCGTGAGCGAGCTGGTCAAACGCAGCGGCGTGCAAGAAGGGCTGTGCTTGGTCAATGCGATGCACATCACGGCCAGCGTCTTCATCAACGACGACGAACCCGGATTGCATGCCGATTACGAGCGGTGGCTCGAAAAGCTCGCGCCGTTCGACGAATCGCCGCAGACGTATGCCCACAATCGAACGGGCGAGGACAACGCCGATGCCCACATGAAGCGGCAAATCATGGGCCGCGAAGTCGTCGTCGCAATCACGAAGGGCAAGCTCGATTTCGGCCCATGGGAGCAAATCTTTTACGGTGAGTTTGACGGGCGGCGGGCGAAGCGGGTGCTGGTTAAGGTGATTGGGGAATAACTTTCCAATCGGGACAGACTATTGAATTGCAGAAAGCTAGTGATTTGTTCTAGAGTTTGACGATTGAGAGAAGGAACAAAGGTGTCTGTGTATGAAACTATTAATTGTCGGCGGCGTTGCCGGCGGGGCTTCTGCTGCGGCGCGAGCGCGGCGACTATCCGAAGATGCTGAAATTATCCTCTTCGAACGCGGACCTGATGTTTCATTTGCCAATTGCGGTTTGCCCTATTACGTCGGCGGCGAAATTGCGGAGCGTAAGAAGCTGCTGGTGACCACACCCGAGATGCTGCGCACACGCTTCAAGCTCGACGTGCGGACGAATTCAAACGTCGAATCGATCAATCGCCAGAACAAGTCCCTTCGCGTGCGGGACCTCACGACGGGACGCGAATATGACGAGAGTTACGATAAACTGATCCTCGCCCCTGGCGCGGCTCCTCTCCGGCCGCCAGTGCCCGGGCTCGAATTGCCGGGTATTTTCACGCTGCGAAATTTGCAAGATGTCGATCGCATCAAGGCATGCGTCGACAAGGGGATCAAGCAGGCGGTTGTCGTCGGCGCTGGGTTTATTGGATTGGAACTGGTTGAGAATTTTCTCCGCCACGGTGTGCAAACAACCTTGGTCGAGTTGCAGGACCAAGTGATGCCGCCGTTGGATAAGGAAATGACCGCGCCAATCCTCGCGGCGTTGCAAGCGCGCGGCGTCGACGTCTTGCTTGGACAATCGGCTGAGGGCTTTGAGCAGCAGGGTACCGATCTTGTCGTTCGTTTGAAGTCGGGTGAACGTCTGCCAGCGCAATTGGTGATTTTAGGGATTGGTGTTCGGCCCGAGAACAAACTCGCGGTCGATGCGGGGCTCGAGGTTGGTCCCCGCGGCGGTATTCGAGTCAGCGCGTCAATGCTGACGAGTGATCCCCATATCTACGCCGTGGGGGACGCGGTGGAGATCAGGGATTTTATCTCGGGCGATCCGACGCAAGTTCCGTTGGCCGGGCCCGCCAATCGCCAAGGTCGCATCGCCGCGGATAATGTTTTTGGTCGAACATCGACATATCGCGGCACGCAAGGCACGGCGATCCTGGGGTTCTTCAATTTGACCGCCGGGATGACCGGCGCTTCGGAAAAAATACTGCGCCGTGCGAATCGCCCATTTCGCAAAGTTTATATTCATCCGGCCCATCATGCCGGTTATTATCCCGGAGCCGAGGGGATGACGCTCAAGGTTCTCTTTGAGCCCGAAACCGGCAAACTCCTCGGAGCACAGGCGGTTGGAGGTGCCGGCGTCGACAAACGGATCGACGTGATCGCCGTGGCGATTCAAGCTGGAATGACGGTGTACGATCTCGAAGAAATGGAACTGGCCTACGCTCCGCAATTCGGTTCGGCCAAGGACCCAATCAACATGGCGGGCTTTGTCGCTGCCGGTTTGCTGCGCGGCGATCACCCGCAATTTGATGTCGAAGCGGTGTTCGCACAGCCGGCAGACCAGCAACCGTTCTTGCTCGATGTGCGCACGGCGCAGGAACATGCCAACGGAAGCGTCGCCAGTGCGGTCAACATCCCGGTGGATGAGTTGCGCAGCCGACTGCACGAACTTCCAAAAGATCGCCCGATTGCCGCGTATTGCCAAGTTGGCATGCGCGGATACCTAGCAACGCGTATCTTGCTGCAACACGGGTACAACGCGGCCAATCTCGGCGGGGGCTACAAAACGTACCAGCTATTTTATCCGCCGCGATGAGAGGGAATTGGAAAGCTTTGAGGAAGCCCTCGCAGCACATGCTGCGAGGGCTAATATCTTTACTCTCTAAAAGTATTCATCGCGATTGATGCCGTCAAAAGCGGTCGCTATGCAGGCAGCACTTCTTGAAAAGCTTGCCGCTGCCGCAGGGGCAGAGATCGCGCCGGCCGAGTTTTTCGTGTAGCTCTTTATCGCCGTGTACGATGCGGCGGCCGCGTTTCACCTTGGTCTCCGAAGGATACCCGCGGCGGCGTTTGCTGAGCCGTTCAAAATGCGGCGGGTTGAAAGGAGTGTTGATCGTCGATGCCGTGTTGGAAGTCGTGCGGTTGCATGGGACACCGTGCCTTGCTCGAAGAAGTGAACTGAATCGCCGACGTGTCTTGCCCTGAGGCAAAATATTCATGCGGCAGCGATTCGAGACACGCGAATTCTGTTTCGGTTCGCCCTCGCGAGAGAAAAAATTGACCGCTTGGCTGTTTCGACTTAGGATGAACATTAGAAGTATTCCTAGAGTCGTTTTTTCGGAAATTGAATCATGGTTCCTTTCAGTCAGCACACCTTCGGTCCCGGAGTTGCACGGCCAATCACCGTTCTCGGTGAAACGAGTGCGAGTTTCTTGAGCGCCGCGATCCCAACACCCGTCTGCGATGAACGCGGTATGGTGTTGGGGACGTTTGTTCCCGCGCCGGCGAAGACTCCGAGTTGGGTGACGCCCGAGTTGCTTGCGAAACGCGAGGCGGAGGGAGGCGGTCGGCCATTAACTGATATCTTGCGTGACTTGGAAGCCCAGAGGGCAAAATGATCTTTACCGTCGCATGGCTTCCGGATGCGGAGAGCGAATTGGCGGAATTGTATTTGCAGCTTCCCGCCGATACGGAAACGATCAAAGCATTTAGCTGAGCCGCGAACCAGATTGACGCGGAACTACGAAACAAACCAGCGGATTATGGACGGAAAATTGACCAATTCTTTCGCACGGTTTACGATAGAATCATCGTTATTCAATTCAGCGGGCAGTTTCCTAAAGGATTCATCGATGAACCCTATCAGCCCAATTTTGCCGGGCAGTAATGTCCCGCAACCGATCACGATTGGGTCGCAACTCGAGCCCAGCTTCGCCAACGCCTCGCAACCAACAGCGATCTGCAATCAAAACGGGTTTGTGTTAGGCACTTTTGTGCCTGCACCGACGATGATTCCGGATTGGATCACGCCGGAGCTTCTTGCGGAATGTGACAAAGAAGAAGGTGACCAAACATTGTCCGAGATCATGAAGGAACTCGTGGAGAAATATGGCGCATGAAATTTACCGTGGTCTTCACGCCAAGCGCAAAACGGCGACTTGCTGAACTATACCTGCAAACGGTGCCTGATTCCCTGGAACGAAAGTATTTTACCGATGCCGCCAATGAAATTGAACGCTTATTGAAAATCGATCCTCAGCGAATCGAGTCCGTTTACGGGAATCGTTATTTTCTCTTTCAATCGCCGCTTGGTGTCGTCTATGACGTGTATCCTGACGATTGTATCGTGAAGGTTATCATGATTTGGAAGCGTGGTTAAAACGCCAATTCATCTCTGGAATTTCTCCAAAAACCCGGGTACGATAGCAGGGTTAACCGTCTTTCACCTCGTCACTTGACCTTGTCCCCTCGACCATGCCAACGATCACGTTCGTCAACGAAAAAAAGGAAATTCAAGTCGCCGAAGGGGCGAACCTTCGTAAGGAAGCCCTCGCCGCCGGGATTAATCTCTATGACGGGATCAATGGATTTGGGGCTGGCATCAACAAGGTCGTGAATTGTCATGGGTTTGGACACTGCGGCACCTGCAAGGTGAAAATCACCAAGGGCATCGACAACGCCGAGCCGATGGGCATGGTCGAGAAGTTCACGCTCAAGTACAACCCGCTGTCTCCAGCGCTGTTTTCTTACATCGGCAACGAAGACACGATGCGGCTCGCGTGCAAGGTGACAGTGATGGGCGACATGACGGTAGAAACGCGTCCGCCACTTGAGCTCTTCGGCGAGTCGTTCTTCAGTTAAGCAGTTAAACGATAGCAGCCCGCAGCGTAAGCAAGGAAGATCTCGACTCACTCCCTTGCTTACACTGCGGGCTATTAATCTCTGAGCCGGGGATGTGAATCCCCGGCTGTGCGCGGAGTGATCCATGAACTCCCCAACGGGCAACACGACACACGGCATCAAGCAAGTCACGGCGATCGTCAAGCCGTATCTGGCGGAGAAGGTGCTCGACGCGATTAAACGTGCGCCACTCGAAGCTGTCTCGGTCGTCGAGGTGAAGGGCTTCGGCCGGCAGAAGAGTTACCTCGACCAGTACAGCGAGTCGGACTTCTCGATGGCGTTTCTGCCCAAGGTCGAGATCCACGTCTGGATCGCCGCCGAGCACGTTGAGAGTGTCATGCGGCAAATGGTCGATGTCGCCCGCACGGGCCGGATGGGCGATGGCAAGATTTTTGTGCAAGAAAGCGTGCCGGGCGTACGCGTGATCGAGTTTTAGAGTAGCCAACTTGCTCTGCAAGTTGGAATCCGTTGGACATTCTATTCCAACATGCTCCGATTCAGCACGGCGGCATTCAAATTGGCCTGCTCGCCCCGCGAGCAGAAAATAACGCCGCTACGACAGGAATCGTCTGCCCAGAATCGGACTCGGGCGAATCCTTCTCACGGCGTGAGAAGGCCACTTTGGATGCCGCTTGGAAGCATCATCGAGTTCTGAGATGGAACGTCGATTGTTTCCAACTCGCCGCGGCGAGTTGGCTACTCTACGACGCCAGCCGCTGCTTCGCTTCACTCGCCGGTGCCCACGCATAGAGCCACGCGCGCTTCTGTTTGCCCAACACGACCGTCGCGCCGCACTGTCGCAACACATACGCGATCTGCTGCGCTAACGAACGAGAAACGTTGCATTGCTCGGCCAATTCCCGGGTCGTAAACTCCGCGGGCAGGCAGCGGTCCTCCGTCTCAATCAGCCCGCGGAGATCGGCCAGTGTGCGCAAATCGCAGGTGTCGTGAATCTCAACTAGTTTCTGATCCTCGACCACATGATCGCCATCGCGCCGCCAGCGGCGTTTGCCGTGACCCGGCCGGCGATATTCGGCGATCTCGACGAGCGGCACTTCGAGCGTCAGGTTCGGATGCGGAAAGATTCGCGTCATGTGGACGAGCTCTTCGAAGATATGCAGCAGTGTCATCCGCTTGGGGCTGACGCGTTTTTCGAGCTTCTTGCCGTTCTTGCGTGCCCGTTTGTAAAGATGCTTCTTGGCGATCAGCGGTTTGACAACGCGGAGCGGGTGTTTTTCGAGCAAGACCTTGATCTTATCCCGAATCGCCGTCAGCGGGCCGTGCTGAACCTCGATGAGGATGTCGCAGCCATGTTCGTCGCAGATGATCGCGTCGATGATGTAGCGGCCGAGGCGAACTTCGGTGCGCGCGGCCTCGCCGGCATAGATGCGTTTCAATTCGCGATGCAGCGACGATTCCATTCGTCTGCCTTGGTTAAGAGCAATGCCGCAGATCCCAGGGGGTGACCCCCTGGGCTTTGACTATGATGAGCATCCGCTTATGTCGGGCCCGAGTCGTCTTCCATTTCTTGAATGTACTTCCTTAGACGTTCGTTCTCGTCGCTGACGTGGTGCAGCTTGAGCATGTTCTCGACGCGCTTGACGAGTTCGATCTTGTTGACCGGCTTGCTGAGGAAATCGTCCGTCCCGCAATCGACCGCCCGTTCGATATCGCCCAGTTCATTCAGCGCGGTCACCATCAGGATCATGATCCCGCGCGTCGCGGCGTTGGATTTGAGTTCCTTGCAAACCTCGAACCCGCTGAGCTTGGGCATCATCACATCCAGCAGGATCAAGTCCGGCTGGAACGAGGCGACCTTGTCGAGCGTGTCGCGGCCATCGACGGCCATCTCGATGTCGCAATCGACATCGGCCAGGAACGCCTCGAGCAATTCGCAATTCGGCGCATTATCGTCGGCGATCAAGATTCGGCTCTTGCGCGGGCCCGACGATTTTGCGGTTGGGGCCGCGGCTTTCGGCGGAGGAGTAGCGGAAGATTTTTTGCTAGCAGCCATGGGCAGACTCATCAATGAAACGAACAACCAACCGGCAAGCATCTTGCTGTATTGAATAAATACTGTGTCCGATTATAGGCAAGCCGTGCTGGCGGCAATAGCCCGGATTGCGGAGAACGCTCCTCTTCGAGTCGCCGCTAAACGGGCGTTGTGAAAGGAGTGCTGAATTGCTCTTTCTCGAAAATCCTTCGCTCGCTACTATTCCGCGACGTTTGCCACGAGGGAGCGTTGCGCCATGATGGCAGCAGCATCTTTCAGGGCCAACGCGGTTTTGATTTTCGGAACTCCACGCGATCAAGGAGGATCGTCGTGAATTCGCTCAAGTCGTTTTTCATGCTCTTGGTGTTGGTCGGCGTCGGTTACGGCGTCTATCGGACCTTGCACCTCAAGAACCCGCAACAGGTTCCGCTCGGGGTCGATGCGTCGATCCCGGCGATCGCGGTACCTGCGCTCGATACGAAGAGCACGGTGCCGAATTTTGCGGCGACGCCGGCGAGTCCTGCGCCGACGACGCTTTCGCCGCGCGAACCGCGGCGGGACAATATCGTGAATAGTCCGTTGTCGATGGGATCGTCTTCCGGGCCTTCGGCAACGACGCCACCGGCTACAATTGGATTTGGCGAACCATTGAAGCCGGCAGCGAGCGGCAATGATTTGAAACTCGATGCGCCGCCAGCGGGCGATAATCCCGGCAGCGCGCTGCTGCCGCCGTTGGCCGGGCTGCCTAAGCCAGGCGATCTAGCTCCGCCAGCAATGTCGGGTTTGAACGCGCCGGCGAATGCAACGCCAGCCGCGACGAACTTACCCGCCGGGGCCACGCCGTTGGCTGGCTTTACGACAACGGGCAGCGACGTGAACCAAGCTGCGCTCTCGCCGTTTGGTCCAGTGATGAAGGAAACTCAGCAACTGATCGCCGAGAATAAACTCAGCGAAGCCCTGACTCGCCTCACTCGGATTTACGACGATCAGTCGATGAGCGCGAGCGAGCAGCAACAGGTCAACGACTTGCTCAACCAGCTCGCCGGCGTGGTCATCTACTCGACCAAGTATCACCTCGTCAGCCCGCATCGCATCGACCCCGGCGAGACGCTGGATGTCATTGCCAAGCGGTACAACGTGCCGTGGGAGATGCTGGCCAAGATCAATGGCTTGACCGATCCCAAGCAATTGCCCGTGGGCCAGTTCCTCAAGGTGGTTCCCGGCCCGTTCCGCGCCGACGTCGATCTCAAAAAGAACAAGCTGACGCTCTTCTTGAAAGATCAATTCGCCGGCACGTTTGACATCGTGATGCTCGGAAGCGAGTCTCAATACACCCCGGCGGATTATGTCGTGCAAAAACGCGCGATGAATCCGACGTACAACAACAGCCAGCTAAATCAAAGTTTCGGCAGCGGCGACCCGAACAATCCGATCGGCAATTTCGCACTTCTATTGAGCGACAAGATGATGATCCACGGCCACGGCGCGCAAGTTCCGCCGAGCGACCCGCGCGGCAGCGTTCGCTTGTCCGCCAAGGACGCCGAAGACATTCATGATATCCTGAGCGAAGGCTCGCAAGTCAAGTTTCGGCGCTAGTAGGTGCGGCTCTGCCGCACAAAGAGCAGACATTCTAAGTCAAAGGCTCTCTGCGGACCAAGCCGCTTGGTCTGCGGGATTGAAGCTATTGGCAGCGTCTTGCGTTCGCCCGGCACAGCCGGGCCTACGTTCTTCGCAACACCAGCACCGTGTCCGACAACTCGTTGGTCAATTTCAGCGGTTCCTCTAGCTCGTACCAGTAATCGTACACCGCCGTGAGACTCCATTCCGGCACGCTTGCCACGAGCGATTTGAGCTGCGCCGCGGTGTACATACGGAGCGGGAATTCATCGCGGTAGCGCGCGACGCGCTTTCCATCGCGGACCAAGAGACTAATGCGGATCTGCTCTAAACGCGTCTTTCGGGAACTGCTCATCACCCGCAGCGTTGTCGTGATGTGCGTCTTGCCGGATTGATTTGTCCAGCGCTCAGTGCATTCCAAATCGGCATCCGGCGGCAGGAGATGCAGCCCTAGCAGATAGATGCCACCCGGCCGCACCGCGCGGGCCATGCACTGCAAATGCGCTTGCGCATCGTCCTCGCTGAGCAAGTGGCGAAAACTGTCGAGCAAGCAAACGCCGATGTCCGCCGGCTGCGGAATCGTGAAGCGCGCCATGTCGGCCGCAAAAACGGTGGGTGTTGTAATCGCCGCACGCGACCCACGGGCTTGCTGCTTAGCAATTCGTTGCTTCGTAAATTCGACCATCGTCGGATTCAAATCGAACGCCGTGACTTGAAACCCACGCCTTGCAAGTGCTTCGGTCAAACGTCCCGTTCCGCACGCCGGTTCGACCACGCGTATCGGTCGATCGGCGGGCTGTTGATCCAGAAACTTGGCAGCGGCCCCTTGCACAAACGCCAACTCCCCGGCCGTCTCATCGGCCACACTCAGATCGTAAAACTTCGGCAGGTCGTACCAGTTTGATTGCAGCGGTGTGGATTTCGTCATCGTGATGATACTTCCGTTTAGCGGGAGCAGCGCTAGCTGCCCGTTTTACATTTTTAACGACGGATCGGTCATGCCAAGTTCCGCGAAGCCACGGTTGCGTAGCTGACACGAATCGCAATGGCCGCAGGGGTGTCCGTTGGCGTCGGGATCGTAGCAGCTATGCGTCAGCGCGAAGTCGATGCCCAGGTCGAGTCCACGTTGGATAATTTGCGCCTTGGTCCACGAGATCAGGGGCGTGTGAATCTTGAAGCGGAGTGTCCCTTCGACTCCGGCGCGTGTGGCGAGGTTCGCGACCTTTTCAAACGCCGCGATGAACTCCGGCCGGCAATCGGGGTAGCCGCTGTAATCAACGGCGTTCACGCCGATGAACATATCCGCCGCGCCGAGCACTTCGGCCCAGCCAAGGGCGAGCGAGAGAAACACCGTATTCCGCGCCGGCACATAGGTGATCGGGATGCCATGTTCCATTTCGCTGTCGGGGCGATCCTTGGGCACGTCGATGTCGGCGGTCAGCGCGCTGCCCCCCATCGCCCGCAAGTCGAGCGGCAAAACCAAATGCCGCACGACTCCGAGCGCCGCGGCCACGCGGCGAGCCGCATCGAGTTCGTGTTTGTGCCGCTGGCCGTAATCGAACGATAGGGCGTAGAGCGTAAAGCCCTGGTCGCGGGCGATCGCGGCGGTCGTGGCCGAATCGAGGCCGCCGGAGAGAAGCACGACGGCCGGTTTGGGGGATGAGTTCGTCATAGTCGATCAAGGGGATCCCAGGGGGTGAACCCCTGGGCTTTGTGGAAGAGTCTCCCTATCATAATGAAAAAGCCATTGTTTTTCTCCGTATTTCATTTTTGTTGTGGAGCCGTTTGTGAGTGCCGCGCGAGATTTACTTGAAACGTTTGCCAATACTTATCCGCAGCGCGATTATTTGATCGAAATCGTTGCCCCCGAGTTCACGTCGGTCTGTCCGATCACGGGCCAGCCAGACTTTGGGACGCTGACGGTGAAATACGTGCCCGATAAACTCTGCGTGGAGTTGAAGAGCTGGAAGATGTACCTGCAATCGTACCGCAACCAGGGAATCTTCTACGAAAATGTGACGAACGTGATCCTGGACGATCTGGTCGCGAAGTTGCAGCCGCGGAAGATGACGCTGATCGCGGCCTTCACGCCGCGCGGCGGAATCTCGAGCGTGATCACCTGCGAACACTCGGCGGAACACACGAAGCCGATCAAAGGTTTTTGAGTGAAAGCCCGCGGCGTAAGCCAGGGCGAGAAGAAGTTTTCGACAGAAGGTAACGAAGGAAACGAAGAAAAGGCAAAATGCGTTTAAACAGAAGGGCGCAAAGATCGCAAAGAAATTCGGAAATGCAATTGCGAAACACGGAGGGGCGTAGGAAATTCAGAGCGGTACAGAGTCGGCATAGGAAATTCAGATCGTTGTAAAGACGCAAGTCTTCTCTGCATTTCGCGGCTGCCTCATTGATCGTTTGTTCAAGTTACCTTTTGTCTTTCCTTTGCGCTCTTTGCGGCCTTCTGTTCAATCAGAATTTGTAGTTCTTCGTTACCTTTGTTGCCTTCTGTCGAATCTCGCATTTGCCTTCTCCGCATCTCTGCTAACTCCTGTTCAGCATCACAAATTCGCGAGTCCCACCATGCGTGCCGCTTACATCACTCAAACGGGACCCGCGTCTTCGATCATCATTGGCGAGTTGCCGATGCCGGAGCCGCAGGGAACCGAGGTTCGGGTCCGCGTGAATGTCGCGAGCGTGAACCCCATCGATACTTATATTCGCGGGGGCAGCGTTGCAATGCCGCTAACGTTTCCGTTTGTGCCGGGCGCGGATCTGGCCGGCATCGTGGAGGCCGTGGGGCCGCTGGCGACGCGGTTCAAAGTCGGCGACCGTGTTTGGGGTTCGAACCAGGGTTTGCTCGGCCGCCAAGGAACGAGCGCCGAGTACGTCGTCACCGATGAGCAGTGGCTCTACAAGACGCCTGACGCCGTGACCGACGAGCAGGCCGCGGCGATCGCGCTGCCGGGAATCACGGCGCAACTGGGGCTGGTGCGCGATGCGAAGCTCCAACCGGGCGAAGTCTTCTTCATCAACGGCGGCACGGGGGGCGTCGGCTCCGTCGCGATACAAATCGCCAAGCAACTTGGCGCTTTTGTCATTACAACTGTTGGCAGCGACGAGAAAGCGGCCCTCGCGCGGATGCTCGGGGCCGATGTCGTGATCAACTACAAAACGATGAACGTCGACGAAGAAGTCAAAAAAGCCGCCCCCGCCGGGATCAACGTCTTTTGGGAGACACAATTGATGCCCGACTTCGACCGCGCGGTCCCGCTGATGGCTGAACGGGGTCGATTCGTGATCATCGCCGGGCGAAATTCGCGCCCGGTGATGCCGCTCGGGCCGTTCTATGTGAAGGGTTGCTCGCTGCACGGCTTTGTCATGTTCAAGGCCACGCCGGCCGAGCAGCGCGCCTGCGCCGAGGATTTGAATCGCTGGCTGGCCGGGGGCAAATTGCATCCGCTGATCGGCAAGACATTTCCGCTCGCAGAACTCGCGGCGGCGCATCAACTGCAAGAAGACAACACGCTGCAGAAGCAGGGGACGCTGCTGGGGAAGATTTTGATAAATGTCGCGTAGTCTCTGCATCCCGTTTAGCGGCGACTCGAAGAGGAGCGTTTTTCGTGACCGCTAACTCTCGCTCCCCGCATGTTGCAGCGATCGCAACACGCAATCGCGGACTGATGTCACGTCCATCGACTGCGCCACCTCGATATTGTTCCGCCACTCGGGCACGGGCCGGCGATCAAAGACCGTCATGCCCGTGGTGAGCGTTCCTTCGCATTCGATGTCGAGTGCTTGGGCATGCGTTTCGAACAGCTCGGGATTCGTCAGCATGACGATAGGGACGACTGAAGTGAGTTGAATATCTTCGCGGCCGAGAATTTGCCGCTGCGCGCGGAATGCATGCGGAAGAATCTTGCGCAGCACCTTGCCGGCGCGCGAGATATCCTTGGGCAATTGCTCGAGCAAGTCGAACGAAAACGTCAATTGCCGTGATACATCGAGCGGGACCAGCGTCTTGGTCATCCGCGAGCAGAGGACCATCTTCGCGGCGGCGGGATCGGCATAGATGTTGAACTCGGCGGCGGGCGTGGCGTCGCCTTCGGCATTTAATGACCCGCCGGACGCGATCAGCCGTCCGACCAAGCCGGTCCAGGCACTGTCACGCTGCATTGCCTGAGCCAGATTGCTGAGCGGGCCGAGGGTGAGCAGAATCACTTCATCGGGCGCGCCGCGGACCTCTTCGATCAGGATTTTGTCGGCCGGCAGAACTTTGACCAACCCAGCGCCGGCGAGACCCGAGTTGCCGAGTCCGTCATGTCCATTGATCTGCCGCGGATCGATTTCGACGAGTTGATCCGGCGCGGCGGCCCCGAGGCGCGGCCAGCGCGGCGGGTCGAGTTGTTCGATGAGGGTCTGAATATTTTGCGTCGCTTGCTCTGGCCGGACACGGCCGCCGGTCGCGGTGACGGCCAAGACCTCGAGCCGCGGATCAAACAGCGCCATCACCAGGGCGACCGCGCCGTCGATCCCTGGGTCGACATCGATAATAACTTTTCGTGCCATGAAGATCGTGTTAGTGCGTTGGAGAAGTCGTCCATCAATGAAAAGCTGTATTGTAAAGTCAGTCGGCGCGCGAGGACAAGTCAATCGGAGTCGCCGAATCGCTATGACGCAAGCGGATTGGTACCCATCCGCTTGCGTCATAGCGATAATTGATTATTGTTCAAGCCGCGCGGCGTTTTGCCTCTTTCGTTACCGAGCGAGAGACAGGAACCTGCAACGTGTGCCGCTTCACTTGCACGAATGTCAGCCAAATCGCCGCCGCACCCCACAAACTCATCCCAATGCCAAGCAAACCGATGCGGCCCGCTTGTTCTAACGCGATGTAGTGGGCGATCAGCAGGAGCGCGGCGCTCGCCGCGAGAATTTTCGCCGCGCGTTGTTGCTTCGGCAAACAGAGTCCCGGGACAAAGAGCATCGCCGGCGCACACATCACATAATGATGACCCCAAGATAGCGGCGAGACAATCACCGTCGCGAGACAGCCTAGCCCAAAGACCGCGGGCCACATCAGCAGCGAATCGTGCCACGCCGTGCGCAGCACGAGCGCCGCGAGACCCAGGAGAAAGCCCAGCACCGCGAGCTTGATCCCGCGATTCGCCGCCGCCGATTCCATCGGCATCGTGACTTGTGGCAGATTCGGCTGGTCGACCAATTGATCGTTCGGCCCGGCAAACCACTGATAAGCAACCAAGTTCCCCAACCGCCGCACGCCATTGTCCAGGCTCTGATTCCGCTTGCTCTTGAAGTTGAAATCGTTGGCCCCGCCGACATTGTCATTCGCGACGACGCGATTCATCCAGGTGCGGAGATGAGCCACGTTGGCGTCGTGTCCAATCGAGACCGCAGGGACCAGCAAGAACCACAGGATCAACCCGGCGATTCCGCCGACGCAAGCCCACACACCGCGCGGCAGTTTGTTGCTGATCATGGACTCGGCAGGTTCATGTTCATGGTTCTTACGACGCGCGATGGCATTAGACAAGACTTGGGAGAGTGCCGGCGTGAGAGGAAGCTGATTCAGCGAAGACTTCTGTCTTTTCAATTGCCACACGCGCCCCCAACGCACCAAATCTTGCACCAACAAACCTCCGGCCAAGACCGCTGCCGGAAGGAGCGGCGTCAATTTGATCGTCACGGGCAAGGCCAACACCAACCCGCCAAGCAGCATGCCGAGTTTGCTCGAACTGCAGAGCACTAACCGCGCTCCGAGCAGCAAAAAGTAGACGATGCAGATGCCGACCTGCCCGCGTTGCAAGCAGTTGAGCGTGGGCAACGCCACGCCGGCAGTCACGGTCCAGGCGAGCCAGGTTGGAATCGATGTTGAAGCGGAAGTTGCGTTGTTGGCTTGGCGCAGTTCTGCCTGCCACCGCCAAAGCCGCCGCAGTTCCACGACGCAGCCCACGAGCATCAGACAACTGAGCGCATACCAGGCGAGGGCTTGCTCTGTTGTCGGCAACAATGCCAAGGGAGCCATCGCGATCGCCAGGAGTGGAGGATAAAGATAGTGCCACCCGCGCGGATTGCTTACCAAGTACGGATCGCGGCCATCGAACATCGCCGCGCCAGCCTCGGTATAAACCGTGATGTCGGTTTTGTGCACGGTCGGATCGGTGTCGCTCAGCCGCGCGCGATGCCGCACGTCGAACCAACCCCAGAGTGCCGCGGTGAGCAGCAAGAGGGCACCGACGCGAAAGGTAACGAGCGGAGGTTGGACGTGTTGGGACATCGATTAGGTCTCTGATGATTCATCATTAGCCCCCGGTCAATGACCGGGGGAGCAGGACATGACGCTCGTGCCCGCTCCGATATCTGATCGACGATGAACTTAATTTAGATAGAGAAAGAAACGTCGCTCCACCCGCTTCCCCCCCGTCATTGACGGGGGGGGCTAAATGGCATGCAAAGAAATACTCGCACGACCCGAAATTCGCAAGTGGAACTGGCTGAATTGTGCCGCGTGCTAGCACCGAAGATTGCCAAAAAAACTCCCGTGTCCCAGCTACCCTTGTTTCGCTACACTTCGCCCGCCATGAAGATCATGACCCGCTATGTCCTGAGCGAATTGCTGCAAACGTTTCTCGTAACGTTGCTGGGCATGACGCTGTTCATGATCATCGTCGGCGTGATGCGCGAAGCGTATTCTCAAGGCCTCGGCATGAAGCAGGTGCTTTTGCTGTTGCCGTATGTCTTGCCAGAGGCGCTGCGGTTCTCGATTCCCGGCACGGTGTTACTCACGGCCTGCACGGTGTATGGACGGATGGCGTCCAATAACGAAGTCATCGCGCTGAAGGCCGCCGGCGTCTCGCCGTGGGCGATCTTCTGGCCTGTGCTGGCATTGGGAACCGCGTTGAGTTTGCTGACGGTTTGGCTGAGCGATGTGACGGTGACCTGGGGCAAGGCCGGCATCCGCCGGGTCGTGATCGAATCGGTCGAAGAGATCGCTTACTCGAAGCTTACTCAACAGCGCGCCTTTAGCACCAAAGGGTTTTCGATCAACGTGCAGCGTGTCGATGGCCACCGATTGATCAACCCGACGCTGACATTTCAGTCGAACCTCGATAGTCCGGCATATACGATCACCGCGGCGGAAGCCGAGTTGACGGCCGATCCGGCGGCGAACACGCTGACGATCATTTGTCGTGACTCGGAATACGAGATGGGCACGACCAAGGGTCGCATTCCGGGTGAAATCCAGCGCGTCGTTTCACTCAGTGAATCGACGCGCAAAGGGGCCGCCTCTGGCAGCCCCACCGATTTACCGATGGCTGAAATCGATTCGGCTCATGAGCAAGCCGTGTGGCAGCTCAAGACGCAACGGACCAAAATGGCCGCGGTCGCGGGTCTGCAATTGATTCAAGGCGACTTCCACGGTCTCAGTGAAATCGCTTGGGAGCCGCTGAAGAAGAATCTCAAGGAAAACCAATACCGGATTTATCGGCTCGAGATGGAACCACATCGGCGCTGGTCGACCGGGTTTAGTTGTCTTTGCTTTGTCTGCGTTGGCAGTCCATTGGCCGTGCTGATGCGCAAGTCGGATATTTTGACCAGCTTTTTTGTCTGCTTCATGCCGGTGCTGCTGCTGTATTATCCGCTCTTGATCTTTAGCATCGATCAAGCGAAATCCGGCCGAATTCCCGGCGAATCCGTGTGGCTGGGAAATGTCATCATGCTCGGCATTGGCTGGCTGCTGTATAAAAAAGTGCGGCGCTATTAGACGCTCAGCTTCGTTTAGCGGCGACTCGAAGAGGAGCGTTTCACTTGGGAACTAAGGGGATGAGGGACAAAGGGAAAAACAGTCTTATCTTAGTCCCTTATTCCCTTGTCCCCTCTGACTAACCGTCGATAGCATCGGCGCATGTCAATCGCACGCCGATTGCGAATGAACGAAGCGAATTCTCTTGCATTCTCTCTCGCGTCGCACTTGCTGCTTTGCTACACTCGCGACCCATTTTGATCGGACAACATCGCACTTCGCGATCGTTGCAGCAGAATGTTTTCGGTCGCGTGCATGAGTCCTATCCGCAACAAACTGTTCGTCGGCTTCGGCGTTCTGCTCGTCATGATTGGCGCATTGGCCATCAGCGGGCTCGTCGGCGTCTACAGTTACCGCGGGCTGGTCAAAGGCTTGCGCGGGCGGGCCGAGGAATTGCCGCTCGCCAGTTTGCTGACCCGACAGATTGCTGACTTGCGTGTGACACTTGCCAAGTGGCCGACGACTTTGGTCTGGACCGACTCGGGGATCTCGCGCAGCGAAACTTGGCTGGTGCGCGATGAGTTCGAACAGCGCCTGCTCGCGGCCGTGGTGACGTTGAATCATTACCGAGAAGAAGTTTCCGCCCGCACCGAACCAGGCGATCTGCTACAAGAAACGTCCTTCGAGCGCGAGACAGCCGAAACGATTCATCAAGGGATCAATCACATCCAACAACGGCTGCAAGAACCGGGCTGGAACGACGATGCCGTGGTCTTGCATCAACTCCGCATGCAGCTAGATGTGCTGCAAGCGCAAGCCGAATCGCTGCCGAGTCACTTGCATAGCCAACTCGCGTCCCTAGCCGCTGAAGTTCGCTCGGAATATCACGTGCTGATGGGCATCAACTGGTTCGCCACGGCGGTGTGTGTGGCGGTGTTGAGCGCGTTCATGTACCTGTTTTATCGCTTAATTGTGCGGCCGCTGTCGGAGTTGGTCGCCGGTTCGCGGCGCGTCGCTGGGGGAAATTTCGATTTTCGCATTAAGCTCAAAACCCGCGATGAGATGGCCGAATTGGGCGAAGCACTCAACTCGATGACCGCGCGGTTCCAAGAAATCCGCGACGACCTCGATCACCAGGTTCAAGAACGCACGCGCCAAGTCATCCGCAATGAACAACTCGCCAGCGTCGGCTTTCTTGCTGCCGGTGTTGCGCACGAAATCAACAATCCCCTGGCCAGCATCGCGATGTGCGCCGAATCGCTCGAAGGCCGCATGGCCGATCTCCGAGCGACCGCGGACGAGAACGCCGGCGACGTCGATATCGACTCGCTGCACGAGACACTCGAAGTCACGGGCCGCTACCTTGGAATGATTCAGTCCGAGGCATTTCGCTGCAAAGAGATTACCGAGAAGCTGCTCGATTTTTCACGCCTGGGCAACGCGCAGCGTCAGCTCACGGACCTGCGCGAGATCGTGCAGCAAGTCATCGACATGGTCAGCCACCTGGGCAAGTACCAAGACCGTCGCATTGTCTTTGCCAAAGCGAAACCCGCGAGCGTGCCGATCTTGGCGCAAGTCGTCCCGCAAGAGATCAAGCAAGTGGTGTTGAATCTCGTCACCAATGCACTCGATTGTCTGGAAGCCAATGGGCAACTGACCATTTCGGTTGAAGCCAATGGCGAATGGGCCGAGTTGGATTTCACCGACAACGGCTGCGGCATGACGACCGAAACGATGACGCATCTGTTTGAACCATTTTTTACCCGCAAGCGGCAAGGGCAGGGGACCGGCTTGGGGTTGTCGATTACTTATCGCATCGTCACGGATCATGGCGGGCAGATTTTTGCCCACAGCGAAGGTCCGGGACGCGGCGCGCAATTCACTGTCACTCTGCCTCTCGCAGCTGCAAGCCAAGCACTGCCGAGCGACATGCACAAGGAGCCGAACCATCGCCACCAAACCGCCGCGTAAATCGCTGAAGTTGCTGTTCGCCGACGACGAACGCTCGCTCCAAGAGCTGATGCGCATCGAACTCGCGCGCCTTGGTCACGAAGTCACCGTGTGTCCCGACGGGTTGACTGCTGTCGCCGCGCTCGAACGGAATGTCTTTGATTGCCTGCTCGTCGATCTCGACATGCCGGGTCTAAGCGGGATTGAAGTCATCGCGCGGGCCAAGGAACTAAACCCCGACACGTCGGCGGTGATCCTCACGGGCAAATCCACGGTCGAAAGCGCGATCGCCGCGCTGCGTCACGGGGCGTACGATTATTTGACCAAGCCGTGCAAACTGGCCGATTTGGAATCGCTGCTGCAGCGCGTCGCCGCGCAGCGCGAATTGCAAAACAAGTACCGCGCCGTGCAGCGCCAACTCGAACGCGTCGCCGGACCAACGAAATTGATTGGCGATTCGTCCGCGATGGAACGCGTTCGGCTAATGATCGCCAAGGTCGCGCCCGCCAACAGCACGGTGCTGATCCTCGGTGAAACGGGCACGGGCAAGGAACTCGTGGCGCGTTCGTTGCATGAACAAAGCGCACGGCGCGATGCGCCATTCGTCGCGATCAATTGCGGCGCGCTGCCGGAAAACCTGATCGAGAGTGAACTCTTTGGTCACAAGAAGGGAAGCTTCACCGGGGCCGACGAGCATCGCATCGGGTTGTTCGAAGTCGCCGATGGCGGGACGCTGTTCCTCGACGAAATCGGCGAACTGCCCAAAGCGATGCAGGCCAAGCTCCTGCGCGTGCTCGAATCACGCGAGATTCGCCGCGTCGGCGACAACTCGAGCATCAAGGTTGATGTGCGCGTCGTCAGCGCGACCCATCGCCATTTGGATCAGATGGTCGCAAGCGGCGACTTTCGCGAGGACTTGCTGTTCCGGATTAATACGTTTGAGCTGCAACTGCCGAGCCTGCGGCAGCGGGCCGCGGATGTGCCGCAATTGGCCGCGCACCTGGCGAAGCATTTTCTGAGTGGTGCGACAAAGGCCGGCGAGCTATTTACGCCCGTCGCCTTGGATCTGCTGACACATTATGCCTGGCCGGGGAATGTGCGTGAGCTGGCCAATGTCATTGAGCACGCTTCGATCTTGTGCGATAAACTGCCGATCGATGTCGAGCATCTGCCCGAGCGTTTTCAAGCCGCGCCGGCGCGGCAGACGTTGAAGATGGCCGGCGGGCAATCGCTGCAAGAAATCGAACTGCAAGCGATCCACAACGCGGTCGAGCGCAACGGCGGCAGCAAGCCGAAGGCGGCCGAAGAACTCGGGATCAGTCTCAAGACGCTTTACAACAAGCTGAATGCGGATCAAGCGCAGCAACTAGAAAAATCGGCGTAAATAAAAAAAGCCAAGGGGATTTTCCCCTTGGATCTTTATTGCAGGAATGCTCCAAGGAGGTAATCCCCTTGGCTTTGATCATTTACAGCTACTCTTCGTTACGAATTCCTGGATGATCTTCAGCATAAGCATTATCTAATTCCGCTTCTTCGTCATCCGCGACATCCTCCGGCTCAAGCTCTTTCGCCGTGGGAAGAATCAGCTCGATCTCATTCAACCGCGTGCGCACCGGCTTGTACAACGGATACGAGATCGCGAGTCCGACAACGATGAACCCCACGGCCCATGCCAAACGCCCGAGGGCGTTTTGCACGTCATCGTTCGGGTCGATCAAGGCCATGAGCGCGGCAAAGATCATGCAGCCGCCGAGGATGATCCCCAGCCGGCCGATCTCGAGCGCCAATGCTTTGGTCGCTTCGCAGCGCAGCTTCTCCTTGAGCAGCTCATGCCACTCGTTCCAAATACGCGGCGTGACTTCGTAGGGGTTGGTGGACATGTCGGGCGCTGGACGCTGGGGATTGGGCGTTGGGAAAAGGATTTACGCTTAAGACGAAACTTGTGGCTGCGAGGTTCGTTTAGGCAGAAAGCACTGCAGCATTTGCTGACCAACGCCCAGCGCCCAAACCCCAGCGCCCAGCCTACTTCTTCGGTTCGAACTCGATCGTCCCTTGGCTATCCTTGTAGACGAGTTTTGTGGGCTTGCCGTCTTTGTCTTTTGTTAGTGTGACGTCGGCGACGTGCGTCTTGCTTCCCTCGACTTCGTCCTTGAGGTTCATGACAACTTGGTTGCCGGCGGAGAGTTCGTAGGTTCCTTCGAGCACCCGCCGCTTGATGCCGATTCCTTGGGTCAAGCGAAAGGTTCCATTGCGGCCGAAACTTAGTGATTGTAGCTCACCCAAGTCGGTCGATTTGCCATCTTGTAGCAGGGTTTTTGATTCCCAATCGGTGGCGCTCAAATCGGCCGGATCATTCTTCGTCGTGCAACCGCCAACGAAGAGCAAGCCAAGGCTCAGCAGCGCGAAGCGAATTGCCATAGCGGAAATTTTCGAGTTGACAAGCTTCCTCATTAAATCCTCATCAAATTGTAAATGCAAAATCTGATTATACCGAGCCGCAGGCGGCGCTGTCGATGCGCTGCCAGGGGACTATACTGGCAGGGAATTATATTTAGGCGTTGTACCTCCTACGGATGGGCATGCCATCCGCAAGCTTGGGTTGGCGCTGGCAGAACGCTTTTTTGGATTTGTGATTGTACTTCGTGGTGACTTAACTCTATTCCCTAATCCCAAGCCCTAGTTCAAAACCATGAGCTTTTTTCATCAGCGACCGGAATGCGGGGGCGAGCCAAACGAGTGCCGAATCAATCCTTCGCCAGCCGCGGATTTGGCGACGGTGATGGAGCGGCGGCTTGATCGCCGCGATTGGCTGCGCGGTGCGATCGTTGCTGGAACGACCGTAGCATTCGCTGGGATCGCCGATGCGGCCGAGGATTTGCCGCTACCGAATATTCTCGAACCCTCGTCGCGCCAACCCGTTCCTGAGCCGCAAGCTGCAGCCCCGCAGGAAGCAACGGCGAAGACCGAGGCGAATCCTTCGACTCTCACGTTTGCCGAAGTCTCGCATGGGCTCGATGCCGATATTCACGTCGCGCATCATTATCAATCGAACGTCGTCATCAGTTGGGGCGACGCGATCTTCCCAGGGATGCCCGAGTTCGAACCGGCAAAGCTGACCGGCGAAACGCAGCGCCGCCGGTTCGGCTACAACAACGACTTTATCGCCTACATGCCGCTGCCGCGCGGATCGCAGAACAGCGAGCGCGGCTTGCTTTGCGTGAACCACGAGTATTCGATCGCGTACCTGATGTGGCCCGGCATCGCGGACAAGATGGATGCGGTCAAGAAACTGACCAAGGAACAAGTCGACATCGAAATCGCCGCGCATGGCCATGCGGTGGTCGAAGTTCGCCGCGACCAAGGCTTCTGGATCATCGACGTCAACAGCCCATACAATCGTCGCCTCACCGCCGACACGCCAATGAGCATCAGCGGTCCCGCCGCGGGCCACGAGCGGTTACGAACAAAGGCCGATCCGACTGGCAAGATAATTCTCGGCACGATCAACAACTGTGCTGGGGGTATCACGCCTTGGGGAACTGTTTTAACCGCCGAAGAAAACTTCGATACCAATTTCGGCGGGAATATCGCCGACCCCAAAATCGCCAAGCAGGAGCAATTGAACTACGCCCGGCTAGGGTTGAAGGGCGAGACGGATTACGCCTGGTCGCGGCATATCGAGCGTTTTGATCTCAGCAAGGAACCGCTCGAGCCGAACCGCTTTGGCTGGATCGTGGAATACGATCCGTATGATCCCAAATCAATTCCCGTCAAGCGCACGGCGCTTGGCCGTTGCAAGCATGAAGGAGCCACCGTCACGCTCTCGCACGATCAGCGCGTCGTCGTTTACACGGGCGACGATTCCCGCGGCGAGTATCTGTACCGGTTTGTGAGCGACAAGCCGTATCAGCGGAACAATGCCGCGGCGAATCGTGATTTGCTCGATCATGGCACGCTTTCCGTCGCCCAGTTCAAGGAAGATGGCCGGTTGGTTTGGCAGTCGTTGGTGCATGGCCGAGAAAAACTTGGCAAGGATGAGGGTTTTGATTCACAAGCCGATATCGTGATCGAACTACGCCGCGCTGGCGATGCGGTCCAGGCTACGCCGTTGGATCGACCGGAGGATGTCGAGGTGCATGCCGCCTCAGGCCGCGTCTTTGTCATGCTCACCAACAACGCCGCGCGGCTCAAGCCCAGCAACTCGAACCCGCGGATTGCGAATCTGCACGGGCATATTTTGGAATTGCAGGCTCCGGCAGCAGGGAGCGGTTTCGATCATACGTCGAATGAGTATCGGTGGGACATTTTCTTGCTGGCTGGTGACCCGAGCAAAGACGGGGCCAAATATCATCCGCAGACCAGCCCGAATGGTTGGCTGACGTGTCCCGACAACGCGGCGATCGATGCCCAGGGCCGGCTCTGGATCGCCACCGATGGCGCCCCGAAAGTTACCGGCAACAAACTGGCCGACGGCATCTACGCCACGGACACGGCGGGGCCTGGCCGCGCGTTGACGCGGATGTTCTTCCGCGCGCCCACCGGTGCCGAAGTCACCGGCACCGCGTTCACGCCCGACGGCACGACCTTGTTTGCCTCGATTCAACATCCGGGTGATGAAGAGTTTGCCGGCGTGCGTTCGACTTATGACGCGCCTAGCACGCGCTGGCCCGATTTCAAGCCGAACATGCCCCCGCGGCCGAGCGTGATCGCGATTCGGCGACAAGACGGCGGGGTGATCGGGACGTAAACCGAATTACAACATCCTTCGTATCATGTCAGGTTCCGGATCGGTTCAGCAGGAGCCTCGCCCTCCCAGCAGTTCACCACCTGACCTTGATCGCTACACGGAACTGTACTTCAGGTATTCATGCCTGACGCTGCCGAAGGAGAACGTTCTGGCGAAGCGGCTTGGCTGTAATGCTTGCCCTGCTAATATTCATGGCGATCAGCCTAAGCAGGATGCATTCAGAAACAAGTATCGCCGTATCTTGATGAATTGGCAGTGGTTAGAAATAAGTAAAATTCATAGAAAACGTGGTAAATCAGTGGATAGCGAACTAAAACAAGCCTCATCAATGCGGGAGAGCCCCGAAAATCTTTCGGGAATTTCTTGTCCAAATTGTTGATAACCCTCACGACGGCAAGTTACGATTGCATCTGTCGAGAGGGTTATGACTCTTTTTCTGGGTAAGTGCAGGGGCCTGAAGGACACCGCTAATGAACTACATCAATCGCCGACTTTTTTTGGCACTGGCCGTGCTTTTATGCGCTGGCTTTTCTAGCCAATCCCTCTTCGGTCAAATCTACCTCGGAGAGCATTCATCTGGCTGTATTTGCTGTCTGGCAAGTCGGACGATGGTGGAAAATGCCGTCTTTTTGAACGAGCCGCGCCCGTCGCTGGCCACCTACGATGCCGTGATGCCGCTGACCACGTCGTCTAGTCTCAATGCCACGCCGCTTGGCACCGTGACGAACAATCTTGGGTCATTTAACATCGTCATCAATCCCAACGCGGCCTTGGCGGGGAATGCCGCGGCTTTGGCGGCGTTCAATCGAGCAGCCGCGCAGTGGGAAGCTAGAATTTCAGACCCGATCACGGTTGTCATCGATGGGAATCTTTCGGCCTTGGCACCGAATGTCATTGGCCAGGCCAGCAGCGTTCTCTATGGCGTGCCCTACGCCGGTGTTGGCGGCATCCGCAATGGATTGATTGCCGATGCGAGCGATGAAGCGGACGATGCAATTGTCAATTCGCTGCCGAATACCTTCACCGCATCCCTCCCAGTGGGTTTCAGTTTGAATGGTAGTGTCGCCATCTCGCAAGCCAATTTAAAAGCGCTCGGCGATACGTTTGGAGGTGCTGATGGAACGATCACATTTAGCACGAATTTTAGTTTTGATTTTGACAACTCGAACGGGGTCACGCCGGGGACGATGGATTTTGAAACGGTGGCCGCCCACGAGATCGGGCACATCCTCGGGTTCACTTCCCGAGTTGATGATATTGATAACAAGGTGAATAACAACATTCCAGGAGCAATCTTTGTCACGCCGCTCGACATCTTTCGCTTTGTCGATTCGGCGAATACCGCGTTCGATCCGACCAACGCCGCGACATTTGGCACGGCCACTAGAAATCTCGTTCCCGGGGCGAATGGAATTACGGATTTTGGCGATAACGCTTGGGGAATCGGCAGCGAATTTCGGATGTCTACCGGGGTAACGCAAGGGGATGGCAACCAAGCAAGTCACTGGAAGGCGGATGATATCACAGGGCTTTACATCGGAATGATGGATCCAACACTCAACTTTGGGACCATTCAAGCGATTACCGAAGCCGATTTCCGCGCACTCGATCTCATCGGTTGGGATATCGCGCCGGTTCCCGAACCGAGCACTTATGCCCTGGGGATCACGGGCTTGGCTGCCTTTTGGTGTGTCCGCCGAAAACGAGCTGCGTAGTGGCGGTCAGTTCAAGTAAAAAGAAAAAAAGCCGCGAATCAAATCGCGGCTTTTTCTTTTTTGAAGTAAGGAGTCGTTGCCTGCGTTGTCCATTATCAATTGTCAATTATCCATTCCTAGATCACCAACTCAGCGGTTCCGGCGTGAGCGGCTCGCCAAAGTTCGCCCGTTCGCTGCGCGTCAGTTCATACATTTCGCGCAGGAGCAAGATGTCGCAAGGCCGCTGTTCCCGCCCGCGCCGCGCGAACATCCGTTTCTGAGTGCTGATCATGACTTCGACCGGAGCTTCGGTCACTTGACCGAACGAGCGTGCATAATTGACGAAGCTCGGCACATTACCCGTGACGAATCCATAGACCATCGAGCAAGCGCCGATCGTTTTGCCGGTGAAGATGCTCGTGTTGATCGCCGTCTTGGCATAGTCGCCAATCATGCAGCCGATGAATTGCATGCCGGTGTTCACTTTGGTGTTGCCGTAGAGCATGTTCACCGTGCCATACGTGTTCTTCAGGTCGCTGTTGCTTGTGCCGGCGCCAAGGTTGACCCAACTGCCGACGTAGCTGTGGCCCAAGAAGCCGTGGTGTTGCTTGTTGCTGTACGGTTCGAGGATGCTGCACTCGACTTCGCCGCCGACCTTAGTCGTGTGAGCGAGGCAGGTGCCGTCCTTGAGTGATGCATGTTCATTGATCCGCGCGCCGCGGCCTAAGTACAACGGACCGCGCAGAAAGCAAAACGGACCGAGGGTCGAATCGCGCTCGATGATCACCGGTCCTTTGCTCGTATCGACAGTCAAATGCGCTCCGAGCGAAACATTGTCGCCGAGATAAAGTCCGTCTTGGGTTTGACGCAGTTTTCCCGCGCGCAGCCGCGCGGCTAAATTTTCCCCCAGATATTTCTGATGCAGTCGCACGACATCATGGGGATAGGCGAACAGATCCCAATCCGGGTCGTGTGTCGCCGCAATCTGCGGCCGAGCGCGTAGCGTTGTCAGCCAGTCGGCGACTGGCACCGCGAGCAAACCACGCGGATCATGCAGCAGCGCGGCAACAAGCGTTTCGTCTTGGTACAGGACGACTTCATCGCTGCCGTGGAACATCGCGCGGAGCCGCTCGACTTGTGACACCGCCGGCACAAGCCGCGCGTTGACCAGCAAGACCTTGCCCGTTGGTTCGTTGGGCCGCAGGCAGACCTCGGGATAATCGGCCGCTTCGAGCTCGCGCAAGTGCGGCCGGACCCAGGCTCGGACCGGCAAGTCGGTTTGCTTGCGCACCAGATCGACCAGCCGTTGCGACGCGCACGACAGCGCGTATGTTGGCTTGCCGAAATTTAACGGTGCCAACTGCCCGACCAGATGATCCTCGAACAACAGCAGCATGACGATCCTTGTCTTTTGGGATGCCCTGGTTTGATTTTAGGGAAGTGCGACGATCAGCGCAAGATGAATTCGTACAATAGAAGCCCGACGCGTAAGCGAGGGAGTGACATCGCTGTCTGTCATCGCGCTGCACTAAGATAAATGCTCCCAGGGGGTGAACCCCTGGGCTTTGCTGTTGATTCCAGCTTGTTCTTCGTTCAACGATGCGCTACAGTTGAACGCAACGCGCGATTTATCATTTTTTTCTGTGAGCTCTCAGCTATGGATTGGATCGTCCCGCTTATCTCGTTGTCGGCCATGGAGATTGTCCTGGGCATCGACAACGTGATCTTCATCGCCATCCTCGCCTCGAAATTGCCGGCCCATCAGCAAGCCTCCGCCAGGCGCTGGGGACTGGGGCTTGCGTTGGCGATGCGGTTGCTCTTGTTGTTTGGCATCCGCTGGGTCATGGGTTTACAAGCAACGATCTTCGATCTCGAGCGCCTCGGGGTGCTACCCGAGTGGATCACCTGGGTCGATGATCCGCTGAAGGTCATGCAGGTCACGGGCAAGGATCTGGTCCTACTCATCGGCGGGCTGTTCTTGATCGCGAAAAGCGTCAACGAGATTCACGCGAAGCTCGAAGGGCAGGAACACAACACGGCCGATGCAAAGCCCGCCAGTTTTACGTGGGTGCTTGTGCAGATCATCTTGCTCGACATTATTTTTTCCCTTGATAGCGTCATCACCGCCGTCGGGATGGTCAAGCCAGATCAGTTGTGGGTCATGATAACGGCGATGGTCATCGCGGTTGGTGTGATGCTGATCTTTGCCGGGCCCATCAGCAGCTTTGTCCATAAGCATCCGACGCTCAAGATTCTCGCGCTCTCGTTTTTGATTCTGATCGGCGTGATGCTGGTGATCGAAGGGACCGGCGGGCACATGAACAAAGGTTACATCTACTTTGCCATGGCGTTTTCGCTGGTCATCGAGATCATCAACATTCGCCTGCGCAAGAATCAGTCCAAGGTCGTGCTCCATGAACCGCCGCCGGTGAAATGATCGATGCGATGAAATGCTCCAAGGAGGTAAACTCCTTGGCTTTGCCGAGAGAAAATTTGCTGTAGTCCGGTCATCCTGCTCCCTGTCTTACTTACCATTGCTCTCCATCATCCAGCTTCATCCGTCGGACAATACTTGCGTCGCCGCGCGGCCGCTGGCGGCGGGCGAACGTATTGTCGTCGCGGGACGGGAAATCGTCGTCCGCGAACCGATTAAACAAGGTCACAAACTGGCCGTGATTGCTATCACGCGCGGCGCATCGGTGACCAAGTACGGTCAACATATCGGAGAAGCGACTTGCGAGATTGCCCCAGGCGACTGGGTCCACACGCAGAACTTGCACGCCGATGTGTTGCAGCAGACGTGGGAGAAATCGACGGCGGTTCCGGCGGATCCAGTACCGTTGACGGGTTACACCTTCGAGGGTTTTCTTCGCTCAAGCGGTAAAGTCGGCACTCGGAACTATCTCGCGATCATTTCGAATGTGAATTGCTCGGCCTCGGTGGCGCACTACATCGCGCGGCGATTCAATACCGACGAATGGCAGCGCAAGTACCCCCACATCGACGGCGTGCTGGCGTTCTCGCATGGCAATGGCTGCGGCATGCCATTTGGCGGCGAGCATCACCAGATCCTTAACCGCGTCATCGGCGGCATGGGCAAGCACGCCAACATCGGCGGGTATCTGATCATCGGACTCGGCTGCGAAACGGGAACAATTGGCAGCTTGATCGACAGTCAGCAACTCATTCAGAATCGCGGACATGAATCGCCCCAGCGGCCGCTGGTGCTCGTAATGCAGGATCTCGGCGGGACACAGAACACGATCGATGCCGGCGTGAAGCTAGTAGCGGAACTGATGCCGCGCGTCAACGAAGCCCGCCGCGAGACTTGTCCCGCGAGTGAGTTGATCCTCGGCACGAACTGCGGCGGCTCCGACGGCAATTCGGGCATCACGGCCAACGCAGCACTCGGTGTGGCGAGCGATTTGCTCGTCGCGTGCGGCGGGACGACAATCCTCGGCGAGACGACCGAGATTTACGGTGCGGAGCAAGTCCTGACACGCCGCGCGCGCACTCCGGCCATCGCCGATCAATTGATCGAGCGGATCAAGTGGTGGGAATGGTACGCCGGAGTTTACGGCGCGACATGCGACAACAATCCGTCGCCGGGGAACAAGGAAGGGGGCCTCACGACGATCTACGAAAAATCGCTCGGCGCGATCGTCAAAGGGGGAACGACGGCGCTCAACGCCGTTTACAAGTACGCCGAACAGGTCAAACAACGCGGCTTCGTCGTCATGGACACGCCGGGCCTCGATCCGGTCAGTGTCACTGGCATCGTCGCCGGCGGCGCGAATCTGGTAGTCTTCACCACCGGCCGCGGGTCATGCTTTGGGTTCAAGCCCTCGCCGGTGATCAAGGTCGCGAGCAACACGCCGATGTACCAGCGGATGCAGGCCGACATGGACCTCGACGCCGGCACGATCCTCAGCGCCGGCCGCAGCGTGGCCGAAGTCGGAATGGAACTCTTCCAGACGATTCTGCGCGTTGCCAGCGGCGAGAAATCCAAGAGCGAACTGCTCAACCTGGGCGAGCAAGAATTTCAGCCGTGGCTGTTGGGGCCGATTCTATAGCAAGGCTTGCGGCCACTAAGAGAAGATTTTTAGCCACAAAAAGACACAAGAGGCACAAAAATACAGGATTGTTGCCGCAAAAAAAGCAAGAAAAACAAAAGAAGACTCCAATATCAACCCGAGCCATATGCAATGTTGGCGAGACGATAGCTTCGTATAACGTTTAGCGCGAGGGTTTAGCATTCATTCGCAATCCTATCTCCCTTTTTGCTTTCTTTGCTTTTCTTGCGGCAAAATGCATTTGTATTTTTTGTGTCCTTTGTGTTTCTTTGTGGCCAATCTCTCCGCCATTGAAAAATAAGCGGAGTTGAATGATAAAGGTTGCATGCCTAAGGCGGATGAAATCGACGCGCAGCTCAAACTCATCGCGAAGATGTTGCGCGAGGCTCGCGCGCCGCTGATTTACGGCCTGACGCAGCTCACGGTCGAGGCTCAGGAACTGGCCGTGGAGTTGGCAATGTGTCTGCGCGGAGCGATCGACACGCCGCGCGGATCGCGGATTCCGCCGCGTGGGACGAGTTTGCAATTGCATGGCGAAGCGCGGACGACAATGGGCGAGTTGCAGCAGTATTATGACTTGTGGGTGCTGGTCAAGTGTGAACATAATCCGAAGTTGTTAGAATCTTTCACCGTCGCGGGCTTATCCTCGTTACCGGCGAAACTATGCCACGAGCTAGAAGTTGCCGCGAGCGGTGGAACTGGTATCGCCGCCCGAGTGCGCGAGTTGGGCTGCCGGAATAGGGACGAAGTTTTGGCACTGCGTGAGAAGCTCAAGAACCCAACGACAAGCGAGCGACCACAGGAGCAACTGCTTGCCGCGTGGCAGGCGGCGAAGTACCCGTTATTAATCTACCAGCCAGTGAGCCTCTTCCGTTCACTCGGCAAAGGTGCGGCGAATTCTCTGATCGAAGAAATCGAACGCGCAGTGCTCGCACGCTCTAAGTTCGGACGCGCCGCGGCTTGGCCGCTGGAAGATGCGGGCGCTATGCTGTCGAACACTGCTGGGGCTGAGTATGTCCTCACCGCGCGAACGGGTTTTCCAGCGGCAGTTTGTTGTCTTAGCGGCTGCGCCGAATACTTGCCCGGAGTAACGAACGCCGAAGCTATGCTCGCCGATGGCGTCATTGATGCTGCACTGTTCTTAGGCGATGGTCCGTCAACTGATTGGACCGCCGTGGCAACGCAGCACTTGCAAAGTATTCCGACGGCAATCATTGCTTCGAAACAAGTTTTGCAAGGGCAAGCCAGCGAATATCAAATCGTTTGCAGTCCCTTGAGTGAAGAGCAGGGGACAATCGTGCGTGAAGATGGCATACCGCTTCTGTTCTCTCCCAAAACGGCACCTGAGGCATCTGCAGAAAAGATATTGCGGCAACTCCTCGCCCTCGTACGCGAACCATCGTTGCCGGGAGCCGCCCAATGAGCGAACTCCTCCAAATCACCGGCGGCCGGGTCATTGACCCGACGAACAACGTGGACGAGGTGCGAGATCTGTGGATACAGAACGGCCTAGTCATCGCCGCGCCGCCGCGCGGGACGAAAGCGACGCGGGTGATCGACGCCGTGGGCGATGTCGTCATGCCCGGCGGGATCGATATGCACTCGCATATCGCCGGAAGCAAGGTCAACATCGGCCGCGGGCTGCTGCCCGAGGCGCGCCGCACGGGCGAGCACACGCCGTCCACGTTGCTGCAACCTGGCGGATCGCTCGGAATCGCGCCGACGAGTTGGATGACGGGGATGAAGTACGCGGGCTTGGGCTACACGACAGTGTTCGATGCGGCGATCGCGCCGCTGCTCGCGCGGCTGGCGCATCGCGATCTGCGAGACACGCCGCAAGTCGACTCGGGTTGTTACTTGCTCGTCGGCAATGATCGGTACTTGCTGGAAAAGCTCGCGGCGGGGGATCGCGCCGCCGCGCGAGATTACCTGGCCTGGATTCTGACCGTGGGGCGTGGGTACGCTTTCAAGCTCGTGAATCCCGGCGGTGTTGAGGCCTGGAAACAAGGCCGCGCGCATGATGAGTCGGACCTCAACCTAGAGTTGCCGGACCTGAAGCTTACGCCGCGGCAGATCATTGTCGAATTGGCGCAGCTCGCACAAGAACTCAAACTGCCTCATCCGATTCACCTGCACGGCAACAACCTCGGCTTGCCGGGGAATTGGCGGACGACGCAAGCGACGATCCGCGCGTTGGCTGGCTTGCCGGCGCATCTGACGCACATTCAATATCACAGCTACGCTGGCGGCGCGGGCGATGAGACGACATTCGGCTCGCGCGTCTCCGAACTGGTTGCGGAGCTCGACGCGCAGCCGCAAATCACTGTCGACGTCGGCCAGGCCCTCTTCGGGCCGACGCTGAGCATGACGGGTGACAGCGCGGCGGCGCAGTACCTGGCGCGAATCACCGGCGGGCGGCGCGTGAATCACGATCTCGAGGGCGTCGGCGGCTGCGGTGTGTTTCCGATCGAGTACAAGAACAAGTCGGTTATCCACGCCTGGCAATTCGTCATCGGGCTCGAATGGTATTTGCTGATGCGCGATCCGTGGCGGATGGCGCTGACGACCGATCACCCAAACGGCGCGACGTTTTGGCGGTATCCGTATTTGGTGCGTTTGCTGATGGACAGTGCGTTCCGCCGCGAGGCAATCGCCAAGCTGCCACGTGCCGTGCGCGAACAAACGATCCTGCGCGGGATCGACCGCGAGTATAGCTTGAACGAGATCTGCATCATCACCCGCGCAGCGCCGGCCCGGATGCTTGGTCTCGCGGATCGCGGTCATCTCGGCGTTGGCGCCCGCGGCGACGTGACGATCTATCGGCCGGATGCCAACTACGAAGCGATGTTCCAAGCTCCGCGGTACACGATCAAAGCGGGTGAGGTTCTCGTCGAGCACGGCGAAGCGGTGCGAACCGTCCGCGGCGAGATTTTACGCCTCGAACGCGCGAGCGACGATGGCCGGCTTAAGCAGCAAGCCGCGTGGTTCGCGGAACATCTCTCGGTGCCGCTGGAGCAGTTTGCGTTTGCAGGTGAAACGCCATGAACTCGTTACCAAGCTGGGGCTTGGTAACGAGGAATGCACTCGAAGCATGGCTTCGAGCTACGAGCGGCAAGCTACTCCGTTTTGCTCGTCCCGAAATCGCCCCGGGCGTCGCGCCAGACCGAGTGGATGTGGTTTGCGGGGTTGCCGGCGGGGTCGGATTGGACGTTGATCAGTTCCAGCACGAACGTCGGCCCTTCGACGCGGTAGCTGTGGCCGACGCCCGGTTTGGTCGAGCCGAGCCAAGCGAAACCGACGCGTTCAAGACCGGCGGCCTTGATCTGCGCGAGGCGCGACTCGGCGACTTCCTTCGCAAGATTCGCGTTGTACGTTTCGAGGAGCGACATGAGCGTTTTCTTCTGCGCGTCAGTCAATTCGCTCGCCGAGATGCCGAGTTCTTTGTCGGTTGCGTGCGGCGGCTTCGGGTCGCCGGCATTGCGGTATTCCTTGGGGGCCTTGTCGGCGACGATCGCTTTTTTCTTTTGCGCGTCGTCGAGCGAGTTCACCAAGTCGAACGCCAATTGTTCTTCCTGTGCGAGCGTGCGGGTTCCCTTCTGCGGCCCTCCTTCGACAAAGATCTGCACCGTCGCGGGATTCGCTCCCCAGAAGCTGGGCGTGCTGGCGATGACACGGTTGTTGCTGATGACGAAGTTCAACGAGAAGTGATGGCCTTCGAAGCTGTAACCCCAGTCACCTTTGTCGGCGGGTTTGCCGAAAATCGTCAGAAAGTAGCGTTGCGGATCGCGCAACTGACCGTTCTTGAGATTCTTCTCGCCTTCTTTCAAGTTGGCTTCCAGAGACATGATTTTCTGTGCCTTGTCGTAACCGACATCGCTGAGAGAGGCTTTGAGCATGGCCAAGCACGCCTCGCGCTGCAGCGGGGACATGTCTTTGAATTGCAGCCCTTTGCGTTCGGCCTTCGGAATATTGTGCCAGTCCATGCGCTTCGGATCGTCAAAGGCGATTGTCGCTTTTTTTGCAGCGGCATCGTCCAGCGTCTTGAGGAACTTCTGCGCGGCGTCGGTCATCGACGTCGCGGTTTGAGCCGTCGAAGGCACATCACGCGCCGTGGCGAGCGACAGGAAAGAAGTCCAGCACAACAGGAACAAGAACGCGTGTTTCATAGCGCAGTATCCGGGGGAAAGGCAGGGGAGAGTCGCAGGCAGGACTCGCATTATAATGGCGGCGCGCGAAAGTGTAGCAGCGCATTCAACCCGGTTAGCGGCGAGTCGAAGGCGAGCGATATGTCCTGCTTCTTATGGTTCCACCGGAGCCGCCGGAACTTTGCGCACGAGATCTCGCACATGCTGCTTCCAACGCTGCACGGCTTGTTGCCGCGCGACCGCGTTGCTGGACTCTGCTACAAAATTATGCGTCGGGCTTTTGCCCTCGGCATCGGCGGACGCGGTGCGCAGGCAGTGATACGCCAGGACGCGCAACTCGAGATTATCACTATCCAGCGATGCGATAAGATCGTCGCCGAGTCCGGTCGCCAGGTCCGCGACGGTCGCGCCCCACAGATAGCGATAGAGTTTTTCGCCATAGGCTGGGCGCTGTTTGACGAATGCTTCGCGCACCAGTTTCGCGGTGTCTGGCCCGCGAGCGAGCGCTTGCTGGAGCGTTTCGATTTCCTTTTTCCAAACGCCCTTTTGATCGACGTCAGTGAAGCTATCGATGAAAAAATCAAAATCGTCGATCAAGGCCAAACTCCGCGCGGCCAGATACTTGATTTCCGCGCGGCGATCCGTATTGGCAAATTCTCTCAATGCCAAGCCGACGGATTGTCTGCTCATCAGTAATTGCGAGAAGGGGCCCGAAGCCTGGCTATCGAAGCCCGAAAGTTCGTTCTTGATGATCCAGGTTGGCAGTTTGGTCTCTGGCGGTTGCAAGCTATCTGGCCGCGCGAGCAGTTTGACCAAGAGCGGCCCCGCCAACGGCTCGCCGGCGGCGACCGCCGCATCGGGCTGCCACTGCGCGCGGCCCGCCGCGATGTAGAGATTGGCGCTGACTTGGGATTGAACGGCTTCCGGGTTCGAGCCAACCGGCAGGCTTCGCTGGACTTCGATCGCGATGAGCGAATCGGGATCGTTGAGAGTTAGGAGCCCGGATTGCTTGACGCCTGGCTCGATGGCAAGCTTGGTGTTGGCTTTGCCGCTGCTGGCGACAACGATCCTTCCAAAATGGAGACGGATGAGCGGGATATCTTCGTTCGGGGTGGAATAGACTTCGAGTTGTGTCTCGCCGATCAGTTGCAGACTCAACCCGTTCTTGAGCAGCAGCGCTGGCCGATATGTATGCAGCCCGAGCAGCCGTTCACCCTCCGCGATCGTCTCGTTGGCATTGACGCGGACCCAGGCTCCTTCGCCCCCCGGCGGCGTGCGCCAACTCAGCAGGACTTGCGTCCCGTCTTGTGTCATCCGTCCGGCAATTCCCGGTACGACGGGCGCGGCTGGCACATTCCCCGGATCAGCCGCGGGCATTGGCTGTGGAGGCACCGGAGTGACGGCATCAGGTCCGGTCGTCGCCGGAGTCACCGTTGGTGCGACAACGTTGGCCGGATTGCCCGCGGGAACTGCGGGCGCTGCCCCTTCCACGCCAATCGTGTTGTTCGGTTGGTTGAGCGCTACCGCGGGGTTTGTCGCAGGAACTGGCGCAGGATTCACTGTAGGGTTCGACCCTGGGACAGGGGAGACGACGGGATTTGGTGTTGCGACAACTGCATTGGGATTCGCCGGCGTTGTTGGCACTGGGGAATCTGTCGCGGGAGTCGTCACTGCCGGGTTCGCCACTGCCGGAGTTAACGCAGCCTGATTGTTGGCTGGGTCGACGGCAGGTTTGTTCGTTGGATTCTCTGGTGTAGTAGTCTTGGCGGGAGTGTTGTTCGCCGGAGCAGTGGTCGTGTTGTTGGCTACCGGCGTCGGATCAGGCTTCGCGCCAAAGAGGCCAGCGATCGGATGATTATTGTCGAACGGACCGATAATACGAGCGATACCGAGTCCGAGGAGCAAAAGGATTCCCGCAGCGATGGCCCAAAGCAGCGGGGACTTTTTGGATTCAGACTTGAGGTAATCAGGAACCGTTCGTTCGCGTTCCATGGGATCCGGGGAACTTGCGCGAACGGGGGTTGCTGGAGAAGCCGCAACTGGCAAAGGATTGGCCGGCGGGACATGTGGCGCAGCGCCGTTCGCCGCGGCAGCGGCAACTGGCGGATGTTCCGGTTCGAGCGGCTCATCGGGACGGTTGATCACATCGTACATCCGCCGCCGCATCGCCGGATCAATATCAGCAGGGTGACCAAGCACCAAGGCCAAAACTTGGTGACAGGAAGCGACTTCGGCTAGATGGATATCGGATTCAAGGCAAACCTTCTCGAACTCCTGCACCTTTTCATTGTGCATGATGTGATCGAGATACTCGGCCACCGTATTCGAGTCGGCGGCCAAACCTTTGCCGAGCACTTTCGGCGTCCCCAAGCGTGTGCGGCTCGTGACATCGCGGATGCGCTGCAGCAGCGTTTTGGCGAATTCGCTTTCTTCGATCTTTTGGCCTACCTCGGCCCGATCATTCGGCTCCAAGACATCGTCCATATGAGCCAACAATGTCCGCAACGTCAGTCGCATCGCATATCTCCCGACAGAAACACAGAAATGGTGCCGCCAGGAGTAATAGTGCCAGCAGGCACGCGAATCCGTACAAATTTTCTAGAGAATTTTCGTAGGCCCGGCTGTGCCGGGCAAACACAAGACATAGCCAAGAATTCGATCTCGCATGCCAGCCGGCTTGGTAAGCAAAGCGTATTTGAACTGGAGGCTCAATCCTTTGTGCGACACAGCCGCACCTACGGCTTTATTAGGCTAATAATCCCCAAGCCAGCAGCTAGAAATCCTTCGAAGCCAGCCCAGAGAATTGGCGGCAATTCCCAGGTTTTTGCGGCTTTCCAAAGAGGCTTTCGCGGCTGTTGTTCTCGAATTCCCGTCATTTTCGACGGCATACGCGATGTCTTTCGTGTTTCGGCGGGCTGCCGCAATGTCGGCAGGCTCGTTTCGTCTCGCAGCGAGACCGGTTCAATCCAGGTCGCTTGCAAAATATGCTTGGTCGGCACAACCGGAGCTTCCGGCAAGGGAGTTGGCGCTGGTTGAAGCGAATACCAGATCCAAAAGACCGACTTCGAGAGGAATTCCAAGCCCATTCGGTTTTGCCTTGATTGTCGGGAAACAACGACGGAGGAGGCGAATCGCCGGGAACGACTCCGAGTTGCTTGCCAGAAGGTCCAAGGCAAAGCCAGGGCCAGTGTTTGATCGGGACTATTGCCCGGCTTTAAGTTCTTGCAGTGCAGTGTTTTGCGCGGTGCGAGCCGGGATTAGGAAGGTGTTGCGAAATTGCCTCATTTGCGACTCTTGAGGTGGTTCTGCAACACCTGGGGAGAAATGGCGTCAAACTGAAAGTATGAGGGAGTTGTTAGCGCCAATTGGGGGGCAAGATTTTCCTGATTTTTCCGCCTCCCGAAATTTGCCGCTCCGAGAATCACGGCCTAAGTTTTGGCATGGCGACGGGCTACCTCGGCCCTGACCGCGCCGCCGTATGGGTTACGGCAATCACGGTCTTCCCCGGCATGGGAAACTTCCCCAAGACATAGAACGCATCATGAGCACGACCACTCCGACAAAAAACTTTCAGGCCCTCTTGGGCAATGCCCAACTGCCGGCTCTGCCGCAAAGCGCGATCAAGCTTATGGAGCTCTCGCGAGATCCAAACAAAGGCCCCGCCGAATTCGCCGTGCCGATCGAAGCCGACGCCGGCCTGACTGGCCAGATTCTGAAGTTCGTCAACTCGGCCTACTTCGGCTTCTCCCGCGAGATCAGCAACATCAAGATGTCGATCACCCTGGTGGGTATTCGCACGATCAAGAACTTTGCTTTGTGGAGCGCGGTTTTTAGCCTGATGCCGAACCCGAAATGCGGACCTTTTGACCTTAAGAGCCTTTGGCAAGATTCGCTTCGCCGGGCTTTGTTCGCCCGGGCTTATGCCAAGCTGCTCGGGTTGAAAGATGCCGAAGTAGTTTTCGCCGCCGCGCTGCTGCAAGACATGGCCGTGCCGTTGATCGCCAGGGAAAAGCCGCAAGATTATCTGGCGATGCTCGACGAACGCGCCAAGACCGGCCGCCGTTTGTCGGAACTCGAACAAGAAAAATTCGGCTTCCAACATGCCGAAGTCGCCGGGGCCATGGCCCGCGGCTGGAAGATGCCCGAAGAATTCGCCAACATGCTCGAAAGCCACACCAACCTGGAATCCCTCTTGCCGAACAAGGATAAGAACCCGGGGAAGATCGCCGTGGCGTTGTCGGCTTACCTGCCATCGTGCAGCGTGAATACTTGGACCGAAGCTGCGACGTTCGACCAATACTTCCAAGCGACCAAGCCGGCCAATGCTCCGGCGATCAACGATCTGCTCGCCCAGATCGACAAGGAGTATATCGATTTTGCTCCGGTCTTGAAGTTGGCCATGCCGTCCAAGACGCTGGTCGCTAGCTACGACGAAGCCCTGCAAACAACGTAATTCGGCAGCGTTCACCGTACGACGGACTTCTAGTCCGTCGAAAACTGGGAAAATGTTGCGACGGACTAGAAGTCCGTCGTACGAAACTGCGTCAGCTAGATGAGTGCCAAATCCAGACACCACGTTCGCAAGAGCGTGGTGTTTTTTATGCGTAAAGGCGTATGCAGGTGAACTTCTCATAAAAAATTCATGTCTTGCTCGCACCAATCTGATCGGATTGCGTAAATGAAGTTGGCAAAAGTTTCTTGCGGCATACACTTGAGATAGATCAGTGAATTCTCACGGAAGAATCGGAGCAGGCACAACCACGATGCAAAGTCTCGAACGTATTCGCCGACAGCGGATTTTGAGCGAAATCGAGGGTTACCTCGAATTGCTCATGCTGTTTGACGATGCGCTCGCGGCCAGCGTCGAAAATCGCCATCGCATCGCCCAGCGGGCGTTGCATTCTCTGGACATCTTGTCCGAAGGAACCCGCGCCGGGGCCATCGCGCAACATCTTCGCGGACAAGCGCTCCGCGCGCTCGATCGCTTTGCTGACGCCGTCGTTCCACTGCGGGCAGCCGCGGATTTGGAACCTGAAAATCTGCACATCTGGCTCGCGCTCGGTTGGTGCTACAAGCGCTGCGGCCGGCTGGACATGGCCATCGAATCGTTGCAAGAAGCGATCGCCGCAAAGCCCGGCACGGCCATTGTGCATTACAATCTCGCTTGTTACTGGAGCCTGGCCCACGGGCTAGAAGCGGCGCTGAGCCATCTGGCCATCGCGTTCGAATTGGACCCCGATTACAAAGAGCTGGTCCATAAAGAACACGATTTCGACCCCATCCGCAACGATCCGGGCTTCCGGCAACTCACCGCGATGCTGGTGTAATTTCTCTGACGTAGGTGCGGCTGTGCCGCACCGAGTGTTGATTCTCCAACACCAAAACGCTTTGCGAACCAAGCTGCTTGGCATGCAAGATTCCATTTTCCGGCGATGTCTTCGCTGTGCCCGGCACAGCCGGGCCTACGAATTGCGCCGCTAAACGGTTTTGAAAGATCGCGTATTCGCACGCGAAAATTCCGGATATTATCAGGAGCACATCCTGTCCTCCTGTCTCCTGCAATCCTGACTCCCTGCCCCATGCCCGTCCAACAACTCGTCGCCGGGGTCCATCATTTTCGCTCGCAAGTTTTCAAAGAACAGCGCGACCTCTTCGAGCGGCTCGGCTCCGGCCAATCGCCGAACACGATGTTCATCACTTGCAGCGATTCGCGCATCGATCCGAATCTGATCACGCAGACCGCGCCAGGCGATCTGTTTGTTCTCCGCAATGCGGGCAACATGGTTCCCGCGTACGGCGCGAGCAATGGCGGCGAAACGGCGGCGGTCGAGTTCGCCATCCGCGCGCTCGACGTCAAGGACATCATCATCTGCGGCCATTCCCAATGCGGGGCGATGAAAGGCTTGCTCAAACCCGAGATGCTCGCCGAACTTCCCGATACTGCCAAGTGGCTGCAACTCGCCGAAACGACTCGGCAAATCGTGCGGGCCAAGTACCACCACCTGTCTGGCGACGAACTCCTCAGCGCCACCATCGAAGAAAACGTCCTCTCGCAGATCGAAAACCTGCAAACTCATCCGGCCGTCGCGGTCGGGCTGATGCGCGGCTCGTTGAAGTTGCATGCCTGGCACTACGAAATCGAGACGGGCGAGATTTACGCCTACGACGTGACGTCGGGCCAGTTCCTGCCGCTCGGCATGATCAAAGAACACCACTCGCATCCCGCGCCTCCTGTACTGGCCAGCCATAAAGCCCCCGATGGCAGCGGCGGGCGTGAATTGAAAAGCTAAAAGTACCGTTCGGCCAAGGGAACTCGCAGGCCCTCGCTCCGCGCGGTTGTCGGACAAAACGCAACTCGCATCGTCAGCAAAAATTTGTGTTGCCTCGAGGCAACCCTCGGGAAAACCGGCGTAAAACCGCGGGAAAGCAGCGAAAACGCCGGAAAAAACGCGCGAAAAAACAGAAAAAAATCAAAAAAAGATCGAAAAAAATCGAAAAAGAACGCAAAAAAATCGAAAAAATTCGCGCGCAAAACGCACCCGCCGCACGCCTCGATTTCGCGCGCAAACCCCGGAAACCAAGGGCTTTCCGGTTGTTGTCTCAGTTCAAATGATGCGCGCCGCGCGCATTTTCGTGTTGCTTTAAAAGGCAACACTCGCCGCGGCTTCGTTGCCTTTTAAGGCAACGACCGCACCAGTTCTGCAAAGCCCGCCGCCGCGTTCCGTAGGTCCCGCGGTCCTCCGCGGGACCTTGTGCGGGGAGTAAGCAACGATTCCAGCGTCGTCCACGCGCGGCGTAAAACGCCGAGCCAGGTCCCGGTCGGAGACCGGGACCTACAAAGCCTCCGCCGCGCGCCTATTTCGGCCATTCTCTTTACAAACAGTATTCACATGAACACATCCGCTGGCCCAAAATCAACCCCTTTTTCAAATCAACGAGCGAATCTCCCCCGATCAAGTGCCGAGCAAAATACGGACGCGTTGGGTTCATTGCAGCCTTTAGGGAAGCGACGAGGATTCGCTGCCCGCGCGGGTCAGCGCCGAGGCAAAGACCAGCCCATCCGTATCATCGGGCACAAACTTGGTCGAGCTGTCGGCCAGCACCGCGCAGCTGCCGCCTGTGTGAAAACTGTAGAGCTCGTTGTTGTTCGTGCAATTCATGAAGCACGGTCCGGGATCTTTTAAGCCGTCAGGTTTTGTGCCGTGCAGCGTCATTTTGTTATCTGGCTGCGCCCAAGCTCCGCCCAGCGCAATGCCCTTGGCGACGTCTTGTTTGTTGCTGTAGCTCTGACTCTCGGGCCCGAACTTGCCGGGCGCGACATAGTAGTACGGGCGGCCGGCGTCTTCTTCGATCAACAACGTTTTGGACAGGCCATCTTTGACACGTGAGCTGCGCAGCCGATATTTTTCATCGGGCAAACCCCGCCGCAGCAGCGCGGGAGGGACTTTGGCTTTGATTGCTTTGTAAAACGCATCGGAGACATTCTCGATCACCGTGTAATCGGACGTGGCCGCCAAGTTGCCGCCGGAGGTGACAGCCACCAGACGCTCGCCGCTGGAATGCGGCACCGAAGGGCACTGCAACAACGAGATTTGCTTCTGGATAATGTTTTTGTTCTTGGCATTGCTCCAAGCAACTTTAAAGTTGTAGGCCCGCTGAACGGCCATTTCTTCCAGATACGGCATCAGGGCCGTGGGCCAGTTATGGCGCACGCTCTCGGAAATTTCGGCTGACGTGGGATTGTTGTACACCCGGCCTGATTTCTTGTTGTAGTAGGCGGCCGCGGCAAAAAAGACTTTCTGCGCATCGAGATGATTGTGGCTCGCGATCCCCAGTTGCCTCATTTGGCTGAGGCACGTCGCCCGGCGGCCCGCTTCGCGCGCGGACTGAATTGCCGGCAACAGCAGCGAAATTAAAATGCCGATGATCGCGATGACCACCAACAACTCAACCAACGTGAAGCCATGTTGAGTTGGGGTTCGAACAACCCGCGCGCAGAGCAACGCACTCTTGCGCTTTTCAAGATACGAAAAGCTGATCATCTCATCCCCCACGGATAGTGATGACTGAAAAGAAAAGAATAGTCAGAAGAGACTACTACTCGGATCCTAAAACGAGATCAGCTTGATCGCAATGTTTTTTTATCGAAGCCTCGATTCGCGCGCTTGCAAAATATTTTATGAGCAGGTCGTCAGCCATGACCGTGTGAGACACCGAACGCTCATTACTGCGACATAATTTCTTGGCAATGAAACGACCACGTTTTAACTCCCGCGTTTTTTAATACGACAAATCTGCACTGCGCCTCGCGCTGCGACATGATGTCATCAATGGCAAGCGCGAACGGTTCAACGTTGAACGCATTTGCCAGCAGCAATTCGGCATTCGCGCCGCGAAAATATATTTTTTATTTTCCCCCGATCAGCTTTCTGCGGTCCAGCAGAACAGATGCTGGACGCCGTTTTTCTCCTTGCGCATTTTGATATAGCAGTGCCGCGTGCTGCGCCGCGCATCGGGTAACATGCCCTACAGCAAGGTTCGGCAAAGCACAGGCGGTCCGAGAGCAAGCTCTTGGCGATGTGGCATTGCGTCCCAGGCGGCAGACCATACGGCCGTGTAGGTTGACGCGCTCAAACAAGCGAGATGCTAGGGCCGAACCAACACTCTGCCCTGCGCCAGGCTCGAATAATCAGAAAAGTTCCGCCCACCGTTTCTCGTCACCAGGCCAAGGAAGGAGACCTTGGGTAAATGCCAATTAGTGACTGGATCGTGCGAGATCCGCAACTGCGGCACGCCATTCGGGAAATTGAAACTCGAAACCCGCTTGCAGCAAACGCCCCGGGACGACGCGGCGGCTTTTAAGGATCAATTCCGTTTCGGTGCGCATAAAGAACGCGCCGAGTTCGAGCATCCAGCGTGTCGCCGGCAGGCCGATCTTGACCCCGAGTGCTTCACGCAGTTGCCGCATGAAATCGCGGTTGGTCAGCGGATTCGGCGCGGCCAGATTCACCGCGCCGTCGAGGTCCTCGCGCTCGATCAAAAAATGGACCGCGTTCAAAAAATCGCGTTCGTGAATCCATGAGACATATTGCTTGCCATCGCCCGCGGTGCCGCCCAAGCCGCGGCGGCAAAGCATTCGCAGGGTGTCATAGATCCCGCCGCGATCGGGTGTCATGGTCATCGCCGCGCGCATCGCCACTTTGCGCGTGCGCGGCGTCGGGATTTCGGCGAGGGCCGCTTCCCAGGCTTTCGCGACCTCGATACTGAACCGCCACGTGTCCGGCGCGTTCGGTTCATCGCCGCCAAGGATGCCCGTGAACTCGTCGTTCGGGGCGTCATAGCGATGCGCGTAGATTGTCGCCGTGCTGGCTTGCAGCCAAACGCGCGGCGGGTTCGCCGCCGCGGCGATCGCCTGGCCAATGACGCGCGTTGACTCGACGCGCGAGTCGATGATCTCGCGCCGGTTCGCCGCCGTGTAGCGGCAGTTCACGGTCTTGCCCGCGAGATTGATCACGACATCCGCGCCGTCGATTTCACGGGTCCAGGGACCGAGCTTGCGCGCGTCCCACGCGACTGTTAGATAATTGGCGTTATTTGTTGAGCGACTGAGAATAACAACTTGGTCCCCGCGCTGCGTAAACTCACGCGCGAGCGAGTTGCCTATCTGGCCCGATCCGCCGGCGATGACAATTTTCATGTTTCACAAGGTATGCACGTTTTTGAAGCACGGCAAAAAGGCGTTACGTGAAGAACCGTGTCGAAGCGATAAGCTTAACCTTTTTCAGGGAACTCCATTACCCAAACAAATCCGCGATCGCCCGGCCGTGTCCATCTTCAGTCATATAGAACCGGACGTTGTTCCACCCTGAACGCCATCTTGGGGCTGATGTCGAGGGCCGTCACGATTGTGGCGTTCAGGTCGGTAATCGTGACTGGGTTCTTGGTCACCACGCGTTGGGCTCTCGTTAGCCGTTTCAATGTAGAGGAACCCGTTTTTGGTACCGCCACCCCAGCAGGCTCCGAAATATGTCACGCCGCGCTCGTCATCGCTCTACACCAGGATTTGTAAAAAACCCGCGCATTAGGAAAGCGATCAAGGATGGTTGATGATTCACTGGCCATTTATTTCTGTAAAAAATTAAGATAATCGTAGTTTATTGTCTGAAATCCTTGACAGTCTAGCCGTCGGTAAGCTAACTATACAACCTGATGTAAATGTCCAGATATGGTGCGGTGCACATATTTTGTCTCGACAATTGCTTTACTCCCTTGTGTTGCTTCTCTTACGAGACAGGAAAGTCTAATGATTCGGAAAGAAACTCGTCATGTACCCGCCCCCCGGGCTTGGGTTCTTTTGTCGGCCCTCACTCTTTTGGCCATGTGCTGTTTCTCAGCGAATGCCAATGCGGCAGACCGCATCAGCTTTATCAGTTCCACCGATTTGGTATCGATTATTGATGGTCCTAACGCGATTAATCTGGGCCTATCGAACAGCAGTATACTCGGACCGACAACCGCCAGTGTGTCAAACCCAATCGCACCTCCTTACAGCGGCACGAGCACGAGTTCGTTCTCGCCCACCGGGATGGTGGGTTCGGAAGCCGATTTTGCGATTCCTATTGTCAACATCCACTCGCTTCTCAGAACAACTTCCGAAGTACGTTTCACGGCAAATGAAGCCCTCAAAGTGAGTGCTTTTTTTGGTGCCGGCTTTTCAGATGCAGCTGCGAGTTTTAACGATGTGGAGATCTGGCGTTACAGTCCCCCGAACTTTGTTGTCCGGACGCTCTACGATGTCACTGCGAATCAAGTTGTTATCAGACAATTCACGAGTCTAGGCGGAGCACCTGCAACAATCGATGGGTTGAGCCCTGGTCCGGAAATATTCGACCCATTTGCAACTTTTCTTGTAGCTGGCCATGAGTACCGGCACGTCTTAGAAACAGAGTCTCGTCCGTCGACCACGGTCCCGACCGGTCCAGGTTTAATTTTCAACTCCAATTTCTCGGTTAGTGGCTTGGGTAATCTCACTTTGACTCCGGTTGCTATACCGGAGCCAAGCACCATTGGCCTGCTGAGTCTGGCCGCGATTGGCCTGGCTTTCCGCTTTCGCCGTGCTCGGTAAGCAGCGTCGCTCATCGATCTAACGCTGATCGATCCACGCTGGGTGAGACGAGAAAATCAAATCAGGCGGGGCCACTCCGGTGTGCCCCGCCTTTTCTGTTGCTGGCGTCGTCTCTGACAAACCCCTGCAGTGTCGCCCTGGTCCCTTGGGCTAGCGCTCTTCGTCACGAATCCGGCTGAGCGGGGAGCATGCACCGACTTCGCGCTCTACCCAAACAACTCGGCCACCGCTTTGCCGTGGCCGTCGGACGTCACATAGAACGGACGTTTTTCGACGTCGAAGGCCGTCTTGGGACTGATGCCCAGCGCCGTGACGATCGTGGCATGCAGGTCGGTGATCGTGACCGGGTTCTTCGTCGTGATCAGCGGCCGCTCGTCGGCCGTTTCGCCGTAAAGGAATCCCTTTTTCATGCCGCCGCCAAACATTAGCACCGAACCGGAGCCGGTGAAGTGGCGATGCAAGCCGTAGTGGATCGGCTTTTGCAGCGTGTCGGATTTCGCGCGCGATTGATCCTTGGCCGTGCTGCCGGGCACCCCTTCGACCATCATGTCGCGGCTGAACTCGCTGGCGAGGACGACGAGCGTCCGATCGAGCAGCCCGCGTTTTTCGAGATCGAGGATCAATTGCGCAATTGGCCCGTCGATTTCCTTTTTCAAGCGCGCGACGGTTTCGTGGCCATTCTCGTGCGTGTCCCAATGGACGAACGGCACATATTCGGTCGTGACCTCGATAAATCGCGCGCCGGCTTCGACCAGCCGCCGCGCGAGCAAACAGCCACGGCCGAAATGGCTGGTGTTGTATTTGTCGTAGCTTTCCTTCGGTTCTTTCGACAGATCAAACGCCGCGCGTTCGGGGCTGTTGAGCAAGCGATGCGCGTTGTCGATCGCGCGGATCATCGACTCTTGATGGTAATCGCTGGTCTTCTCGCCGAGCGGGCCGCGCTTGATTGTTTCGCGGAGCAGTTTCTCGCGCTTGGCGAAGCGTTCGGCCGTCATCCCCTTGGGCGGCTGCACCGCGGCGATGGCGTCGTTGGGATAGGGCAGGTTGAACGGTCCGAATTCACTGCCGAGGAACCCACCCGTGGTAAAGGCCTTGAGCTCTTCGGATTCGCCGACGCCTTCGAGCCGTTGCCCGATGTTGATAAAGGCCGGGATCGCCGGATTGCGCGGGCCGAGCACCCGTGCGATCCACGAGCCGAGATGCGGCGCCGCGACAGTTTGCGGCGGGACGTAACCGGTGTGCCAATGATACTGATGCCGCGAATGCAGAATGAACCCGAGATCGGCGACGACCTGTGAGCGAATCAACGTCGCGCGGTCCATCACTTTCGCAATCTGCTCCAGGCCCGCCGAGATCTTGATATTGTCCACGGCCGTGTCGATCGTGGGGAACGTGCAGAGGATCTTGTCGCTGGGCGTGCCGACTTCGTACGGCGTGTAACGTTTCGGATCAAATGTCTCGGGCGAAGCCATGCCGCCGGCCATCCAGAGCAAGATGCAGGCATCGGCCTTGGCCGGCGGTTTGTCGATCTGATCGGCCCCGCGCGCGAAGCGCGGTTCGTCCATCACGAGCGCGGCCAAGCCGGCGGCGCTCATCGTGCGGAGGTATTCACGGCGGGTGAGATTCGTTGTGGGGAGCATATTATTGTCTCGAAAAATGTCGATGGAAATTTTCGTTTACGAATATCAGAAAACCTACTTCAGCGCCAACCCAAGCCTGCGGATGGTATGCCCATCCGTAGGAGAGCGCACCGACGTTCCATTAACGTATCAACTGAAACTCCGGCAGCATCACAATCGTCCAGAGCCAATCGGCAATCGCGGTCGCGTCTGGCTTGGGGCCAAGAAACTCGAGCGCTGCCTTCAGCTCTTCTGCTTGCGGCGCTCGTCCGAGGGCTTGCTCGTAAATCTGCGGCACGAGCTTGTTCGTCTCGATGCCGTCTTTGCCGGCGGCTTTGACCAGCTTTTCCGCCCCCTGCTGCAGCATGTTGGTCAACACCGTGCCATTCGAAAGATCGAGCGCTTGGAGCGTTGTCAGTTCATCGGGCCGGACGGTGACGACTTGCTCGCGGTTCGGTCGTCCGAGCGAACGCTGCAGCAAATCTGCATGACCCAAAACGGCGCGGATTGTGCGCCGCGCGGGTGGCGTTGCTTCGTCAAAGCTGACGGGCTTGATCGGCGCGACGATCTTCTCGGGGCCGGTACCCGTCAGCAGCCACACCGCATCCATGAACTGCTCGGCTGTCATGCGCTTGGTCAGCGGTCCGCGGAAACGGTATTCCTCGGACGAGGTTTGCGGAGCCACGATGACCTGGGACTGATAAATCCGCGAGGTGACGATGTGCTCCAGCAATTTTTTCAAGTCGTAATTTTGTTCGACCAGATAACTCGCCAAGTACTCCAGCAACTGCGGATCGACCGGGGCTGAATCGAGTGCATCGACCGGATGCACCAGTCCGCGCCCCATTAGCCGCTGCCACATCCGATTCGCGATTGTGCGCGCGAAGCGGCCGTTGTCGCGATGCGTGACAAGGTCGGCCAGTTGCTTCAAACGCTCGGGCTTCTTCGCCTCGGGATCGATGTTGCCAAGCTCCGGCCAAAGAAATGCCGCCTTGGCCATAACGCCCGTCGGCTTGTCGCAGCGGTGCAACTCCAGCGGTTTTTCGGCGACGATGGCGGCCAAGCCGTACGCCTCGCTCAGCTTCCAGTCATCGACAAAGCTGTCGTGGCACGACGCACACTTCATGTTGATGCCGAAGAAGACCTGCGAAATATTTTGCGAGAACTGCACCTCGCGCGTTTGGCTCGCATTGACGCTGCCGCGCCATTGAATGCCGTTGATGAAACCTTCGGAATCCTTCGTCGGCGAGATCAGTTCATGGACGAACTGGTTGTAGGGCTTGTTCTCGACGAGCGATTGATAGAGCCAAACGGAAATTTGCTTGCGCCCGCCGTCGATGTAGCCCGTGCCGCGATATTCATTGCGGAGCAAGTCGTTCCAAAACGAAAGCCAATGATCGGCGTAGGCTCGTTTGTCACCCAACAACGCTGCGGCGAATTGCGCTCGTTTGTCGGCCGCGGAACTCACGCCGAGAGCCGCGGCCGCTTCGACATCAGGCAGCAACCCGACGAGGTCCAGTGACACCCGCCGCGCGAACAACGCATCGGGCAACGGCGCGGGAAACGGCAATTCATTCTTCGCCAAGTACGCATCGACCAAGCGGTCGATCGGGTGATCGCGTCCTTCGCGCGCCGGCGGCAGCGTGACGGGTTGCAGCTTGAGCGGCGATTTGTACGTCTTCGGTTTGAACGAGTAATTGTCGTCCCACTTCACGCCCGCGTCGATCCAAGCTTTGATCGTCGCGATCTGCTTTTCGTCGAGCGGCTCGCCCTGGGGCGGCATGCGTTCGTCGGGATCTTTGCTGAGCAGCCGTTTGACGAATTCGCTCTCGCCGCTCTTGCCGGGCACGACCAATTTGGCATCGAGCAGCAGCCGCCGCGATTCGAACGAAACTTCGCCCTTCGGCTCTTTGCCCAAGTGGCACTCGATGCAGCGCTTCTTCAAGATCGGCGCGACATCGTGGACGAAGTCGACCTCGGCGGCCCTCGCTGGCGAAGCAAGGGACGCTGCGACGATGCTCAAGAGAAACAGTAATACCGTTGACCGCATTATTGACACTTGTCTTGAAGAACAAAAAGAAACGTCACAGAGGCAGGAAATTTGGTGGGCCGATTATTAGTTTATGTAAGAAGAATCGATGTGGCAAATCAACGCAATTCAACAAGGACGGTTTCAACGTTGAACGATGCATTCATCCGCCCATTCAGCAGGCTACAGAAAAATCTTGTGATTACTGGCCGACTGCGGCTATAATAAATGTCCCGCCTGATTCCTTTCCTTCCGCCGTTTCCCCCGCTCATTGACCGGGAGCTAAAGGTCTTCTGCATGACATTGCTGTGTCGCCTGCTGCTCTCGCTCTTGCTCCTCATCCCGTCGCTCCTGCGCGCCGCGGAACGCGATGGCGCGGCCATCTATCGCGAAATGTGCGCGAGCTGTCATGGCGACAAAGGGCAGGGGAGCAAAGACTACCCCGAACCGTTGATCGGCGATCGCTCGCTCGGGCAACTCAGCCACTACATCGACCGGCAGATGCCCGAGGGCGAGCCGGAGAAGCTCAACGCCGCCGATTCGGCGCTCGTGGCGAAGTACATTCACGAAGCGTTCTACTCGCCCGTCGCGCAAGCGCGGAACAAGCCCGCGCGGATCGATCTCTCGCGGCTCACGGTGAAGCAGTACCAGAACACGGTGACGGATTTGCTCGCCAGCTTCCGCCAGCCAGGCAGCGGGTTTCAGGAGCTTGGACTCAAGGGCGACTACTACAAAGGCCGCCGGATTGACAGACGGAATCGCGTCATCGAGCGGGTCGATGCGACGGTCGATTTTACTTTTGAGAATAAGACTCCCGACGAAAAAATCGAAGGCCCAGAGTTTGGGATCAGTTGGGAAGGTTCCGTCTTCGCCCCCGAGACGGGCGAGTACGAATTCGTCGTCCAGACCGAACACTCCGTCCGGCTCTGGGTCAATCAATCGTTCTTCAACGGCCCGCCGCCGCTGATTGATCAAGGCGTCAAGTCGGGCAACGACACCGAGTACCGCGCGTCGATCACGTTGCTCGGCGGCCGCGTCTATCCGATCCGGCTCGAATACATCAAGGGCAAAGGGGGCGTTGGCGATCCGAACCTGAACAAGGACGTCAACAAACTCGGCAAGTCGTCGATCAAGCTCCTCTGGGTGATGCCGAAGCGCACGCAAGAAATCATCCCGGCGTACTACCTGACCACGTCGAAGAACCCTGAGTTGTATGTCGTCAATGCGCCGTTCCCGCCGGACGATCGGAGCATCGGCTACGAACGGGCGAACACGATTTCCAAGGCGTGGGACAATGCGACAACCGATGGCGCGCTCGAAGTCGCGAACTACGTCGTGGATCGTTTCAGAACCCTGAGCGGCGATGTGGCGATCGACAGCAAGGAAGAATCGCGGGTCAAAGACTTCTGCTACAAGTTCGTCGAACGCGCCTTCCGCCGCCCGCTGACGCCGGAGCAAAAGACGTATTTCGTCGATAGGCATTTCAAGGACTCGCCCGACCGCACGACCGCGGTGAAGCGGATCGTGATCCTTGCGCTCAAGTCTCCGCGCTTCCTGTATCGCGAAGTCGGCTTGCCTTCGGAAAACTCTGCAACGCCGGACCAATATGACGTCGCGTCGCGGCTGTCGTTTGGGCTGTGGGATTCGATGCCGGACGCGAAGCTGCTCAAAGCGGCCGCGGACAAAAAACTTGAAACACGCGACCAGCTCGTCGCCGAAGCGACGCGCATGCAAACGGACCTGCGCGCTCGCGACAAGCTGCGAGGCTTTATGCTGCAATGGCTGCGCATCGATCAGCCGATCGACATGGCGAAGGACGAGAAACTTTTTCCCGAGTTCAACAAGGAAATTATTAACGACCTGCGCACGTCGTTGGAATTGTCGCTGCAAGATTTTCTGACGAGCAAGGAACCGGACTTTCGCAAGTTTCTGTTGGACGAGGAACTGTACCTGAACGGGCGGCTCGCGAAACTTTACGGCGCGGACCTGCCGGCGGATTCGCCGTTCAAAAAAGTGAAGCTCGACGCCGACAAGCGCGCCGGCATCTTGACGCATCCTTACATGCTCAGCGTCTTCGCCTACAACGGGACGAGCTCACCGATCCATCGCGGCGTGTTTTTGGCGCGAAGCATGCTCGGCCGCGTGATCAAGCCGCCGCAAGAAGCGTTTACGCCGATCGCGCCGGACCTGCATCCGAGCCTGAATACCCGCGAGCGCGTGACCTTGCAAACCAAGGCCGAAGCGTGCCAGTTGTGTCACAACATGATCAACCCATTGGGCTTTTCGCTGGAAAACTTTGACGCCATTGGCAAGTATCGCGCGGAGGAAAAGGCGCGGCCCGTCGATGCCGAGGGGAGCTATGTCAGCCGCGACGACAAGACGGTGAAATTCCGCGGCGCTCGAGAATTGGGCAAATTCCTGGCCGAAAGCCCCGAAGTATCGACCGCCCTGACGCAGCAGTTGTTTCAATACGAGATCAAGCAGCCGATTCGAGCTTACGGGTCGAATCAATTGGAGAAGCTGCAGCAAGATTACGTGAAAAACGGCTACAATTTTCAGCGTCTGGCCCGGGAAATCGTCGTTACCGCAGCGTTGCCCCTGTCATTAGCTGGAGAGTAAGATGTAGATTCCGGAATGGTACACTGATTTTTAAGATTTTTATGATTTTCACTGATCAGCAAAGAGAACAAGAATTTCTTGCATTTGCTGATCAGTGTTCATCAGTCACATCATAAAAATCAGTGTACTAACCGCATTTGCCTTCCCGATAGACTTCCCGCCTCGATAGGTTCCGCATGTCCTTTCCTGCCGATCGTCGTTCGTTTCTGCGCAAACTGGGCATCAGTGCGGCGGCGTTGCCGTTCGTGACCAACTTGTCGAGCCTCGCGCGCGCCGCGGGCAAGACGGCCAACGGCAAACGCAAGCAACGGCTGATCGTCATGTTCAGCCCCAACGGCATCGTCAAGAAAAACTTCTGGCCCGACGAAGAAGGCCGCGATTTCAAGTTCAAAGAAATCATGACGCCGCTGGAGCCGTTCAAGGCGCAGACGCTCATCCTCAATGGCGTCGGCGATCTGATCAAAGGCGACGGCGACAACCACATGCGCGGGATCGGCTGTTTGCTGACCGGCACCGAATTGTTCCCCGGCAATATCCAAGGCGGCTCGCACACGCCCGCCGGCTGGGCGAGCGGCATCTCGATCGATCAAGAGATCAAGAACTTCCTGCAAAAGGACCCGACGACGCGCACCCGTTTCGGCTCGCTTGAATTCGGCGTCATGGTCCCGGATCGGGCCGATACTTGGACACGCATGGTTTACACCGGCGCGAACAAGCCGCTCGCGCCGATCGACAACCCGTACCAGATGTTCAACAAGCTTTATGGCCGCCAAAAGGACCAAGAGCAGTTGAAGAGCATCCTCGACGACGTCCGCGACGATCTCCGCGCCATCCACAAGCAAGTCAGCAAAGAAGATCAGCAGCTCCTGGTCGAGCATGCCAGCTTCGTGCGCGAGCTCGAGGTCGAACTGCAATCGGCGGGCGACCTGACCAACGCGCACGCGATGCCGAACCTGGAACAAGGCATCAAAGAAGAAAACGACAACATGCCCAAGATCAGCCGGCTGAATATCGAGCTGATCGTGAATAGTTTCGCGAACGATTTCGCCCGCGTCGGCACGCTGCAGTACACGAACTCGGTCGGCGGCGCGCGGCACAAATGGCTCGGCGTCGACGAAGGCCACCACGAACTCTCGCACGAACCGAACAGCAAGGACGAAGTCCAAGCCAAGCTGACCAAGATCAACCGCTGGTACTGCGAAGAACTGGCCCACCTCTGCAAGCGCCTGGCCGAAACCAAGGAACCAAACGGCGAAGGGTCGCTGTTCGACAACACGCTGATCATCTGGACCAACGAACTCGGCGAAGGCAACTCGCACACGCTCAACGACATCCCGTTCGTGATGGTCGGCAGCATGCGCGGGCAAGGCTACGACCTCGAAATGGGCCGCTCGCTCAAGTACAAGAAAACGCCGCACAACCGCCTACTCATGTCCCTCGCCCACGGCTTCGGGCACCGCCTCGAAAAATTCGGCAACCCGGATCACTGCAGCGCGGGTCCGCTGGATCAATTGACAGGGTAACACGATGGAACCAAATCCACTTGAAATGACTTACGATATTTTCTTGAAGCCCGGCGAGCTGTTGCGTTTGCCAGAGCAAGCTGGAAAAATTCTTGGACCCGGCCATTGGCAAGTTTCCATTCGGCCCGCTGAAACCAATCCCGCAGAAATTCCGATTCGCGACCATTCTGCTTTTTTGAATGGTTATTCGCCGGAGGATGAGGGGCTATACGATGACTATCTTGCCCGGTGAGATTTGGGTAGCGGATGTTCCCTTTACCGCGGGGCAGGCTTCCAAAGTTCGTCCCGTGCTTATCTTGTGGCTCGATGGAAATGATGCCATCGTAGCGGTGATCACGACAGCAACTCCGCGTACAAATTTTGATGTGCCGCTAAACGATTGGGCAGCGGCTGGATTGCGAAAACCGTCGACCGTGCGGCTTGCGAGACTTGATTGTCTGGAGATGTCATCATTGTTAGTGGCAAGGATTGGCCGATTATCAACGAGCGATGGAGAAGTCATCAAGCAAACTTGGGCGAAGTTTGTTAAACCGCAATTTTAAGTCCATAACACCTATTCAAATTCGGCAACTCGGATCACCGTGCCGCGGGGCCGTTGGATCAGTTGACGGGTTAGTAGTGTGGGCTTTAGCCCACACGCAATTTAGCAGCCCGCAGCGTAAGCAAGGGAGTCAAGCAACGCGAATTTTTGTAGCGCGTAGCGTTAGCGAGGGCGAGAAGAAACTAACCACCAAACCGCCGATAATCTCGGCGGTTTTTTATTGTACGCGGGTGACTATTTCTTATTTCGATCTTTCTAAAGACCCATTCCAGCGGATCTTACATTCACTATCCTCATCGAAATGAAAGGACAGATTTTCTAAAAGTAAGAAACCCGCTTTATCCACGGCGCAGCGTAATTCGTAATTCACATCAAGTGTTATTGGCAGCCGCTTCGGCGGCGGATCCTGATTCATCTTTTTATAGATTTCTGAAAAGTGTTCATCCAAATCAGTTTTGATTGTTTTCTTGACAACGTGAAAGTTGATGATGCCGTCTTTCTCCACATGGTAGGTTCCTTCATAGGTGTCACTGTGAGAGCGGAATATCTCTTCTTTTGTGAATGTGCCGTCTTCATAAATCGTCAACATGGTGTAGTAGCCCATCTGCCCGTAAGGCAGACTCTTATATGGAAAATGCCACGTCCCCACAATTTCCGTTCGCCGCGGATCGTTGTGGTCCAAGTACCACCCGAGTCCGAGAGCGACGATCACCATCGCGAGCAAGAGTGTTGAAAGATGAAATCGCATTGCGGTGGCCCCTGGTTTGGCGCGTGTTCGCTACCCGGCGTGGTCTCTGCACTATAACGAATCCCGACAAAATTGTGGATTATCCGATGCTTTCGCGCCGTCGCCGCTACATTTCCGAACTTTGGACATCGGAGCCATGCCTTCGAAAATCCAATGCACCAAGAACAGCCTATCACATCGAATTCGCATAAAACCTGCTGCAAAAAGTTGCTAAAATTAGGACCGGTGATATTGCTTCCTTGGGAGATCGGCCGATGAGATTATTTCTGGCACTTTGTCTTTGTTGTGTGGCGACTTATCACTGCCGCGCCGAGGAACAACCGCGTGCGTCAACTGAACCCCTCCGCGTCGCGATCTACGACGACGTGGGCGGCGGCGGCAAGGGCTCCGCGAACCTCGAACGCGCGCTGACCAAGGAGCACGGCTTCGCCACGACGCGCGTCAAGGCGGCGGACATCCGCGCCGGCATCCTCGACAACTTCGACGTCGTCATTCATCCCGGCGGTTCCGGCGGCGGGCAAGGCCGCACGCTCGGCGAAACGGGTTTGACGCAGGAACGCCAATTTCTGCGCAAAGGGGGCGGCTATGTCGGCATCTGCGCGGGCGCGTACTTGGCCAGTGCCGACTACGACTGGTCGCTGCATGTCCTCGATGCCAAGGTCCTCGACCGCAAGCATTGGGCTCGCGGGTTCGGCGACGTCGAACTCGGTTTGGCTCAACCGGGACAGCAACTCTTTGATGTGAAATCAGAAAGGCTGCCCGTCTATTATCATCAAGGGCCGCTCCTCGCCCCGGCGGGCAAAGAGGACATTCCCGACTACGAAGAAGTCGCCACCTTCGCCACGGAGATTGCCAAGAACGGCGCACCCGAGGGCGTGATGAAAGGATGCACCGCGCTCGCGCGGGGAACGTTTGGCGCGGGCCGCGTCTTTTGCGTCAGTCCTCATCCGGAAAAAAGTGAAAATTATGACGAGGCGATTCGCAAGATTGTCCGCTGGGCGGCGAAACGAGAATAGGAATTTTACGCCCGCGATGAATCTGCGGACTCAGGAGCAATCCCCGTGCAAACTTATGAACTCTGGCAACACGGCCCGGACTACTCGTTCTTTCCCCAGAACAATGCCGACGCGCGCGGGCAGTTGCCCGCTGACGCAGTGATGATTTGGTCCACCGAGGCTGCTTCGTGGAACGAGGCGTGCGCCAAGAAAAACGAGTTTCTTGGCTGGGGGCCGTACGAGCCGCTGGATGATGACTCGGAGTAATGGAAGAATCCGCAATTTTCTTAAGGATCCCCGCGCAGCCACCGCACCAGCAAATCAATCTCCTTGCGCGTCAGCGTATTCCCGTTGTCCGTGTCGGCGTTTTTGGCGAAGGCCGGCATGCGGTCGTTGCCGGCTTTGCCGTAAAATCGCACATGGCTGGGGTTGGCGATGAACTCGCGGAGCCATTCGGAGTTGGCGTACCCTTGCAGGTCCGGAACTCCGCTGTCCTTGTTCTCGTCCCCGCGCCAGCGATGGCATTGGGCGCAGTTGTCGCTATTCGCGATGAGAGCTTGGCCCGCGGTGATCAGGTCCTTGTCCTTGTGATCCGCGTCACTTTGAGAGGGGAGATGCGCTTCGGCTGAAAGTGCCGCGGCGATTTGGTCGAGTTCCGCGTCCTTGAACTCCATGTTCTTGACGTAATCGACCATATCGCCCGTGCGATGCTTCGTGTTGCCGAAGTACGGCGCGTCGAACGCTTCGCGCAGGTAACGCAGCGGGTTGTTTTCCTTGGCTGGGTCTTTTGGTAGGAGCAGGTCCTCGTACTTGACGTGCGCGATCTTCGTCTTGTCCAAGAACCCGCGGAGCCACGCGCGCGAGCCAAATCCAAAGAGGTTCGGCGCGCCGCTCGGTTCATATTCGACGTTGCCAGCCATATCGCGGGCGACTTGAGGCGGTACGACGTCGGGCTGGGTCTTGGGCAAGACCATCCGGTCGGCTGTCATGACGAGCGGATCTTTGTTGTCCGGGTCTTTATAGTCGTGGCAACTCAGGCAATGCTGCTGAAACAAACGCGGGCCCATCGTTTTGGGATCGTTGCGGAGCAAATCGAGCGCGCCGGTGACGGGGATCTTGTCGGGGCCGCCGGCGAGTTGCACCGCGCGTTCGGCTTCCACGTTGGCCGATGCGACGGCCGCAAGATATTCGGTCGATTTTTGCCATTGCTCGAACGGAGTTTTGCGTTTTTTGAATTCGGCGAGTTCGGCCGTCAACGGCGCGACTTCCTTTTCGTACTCTTGCTTCGCTTTTTCAAAGGCTTGTGTCTCGGCGCTCGTTGGTTTTTCAAGCGCTTCGAAGTCTTTCTTCTTTTGATTGAACGCCAATGCGATTGCCGTGTAATCCGTGCCGGTTTTTAACGAAATATGCGGCGCGTAAGTGCGCTGCTTGAGCTCCTTGCGCGTCTCGGCGAATTGATCACCCGAGACTCCGCGCGCGAGCGTGTCTTCGTGAATCGCGGCCCAGGTCAAATAGCCTGCGCCGGCGAGGACTAGGAAGAGGTACACCACATTGAACCGATGCCCCAGTTTCCATTTGCCGACGATCGGCATCAGGAAGAGGATGCCCAGCAAGGCACTCGGAATGATGATCGCGCCGATGAGTTCGCCCTTTTCGCCCCAGCCTTCGAACAGCTTGAGGAATTGGAAGAGGAACAAGAAGTACCACTCGGGCCGCGCGGCGGAATACGTTGTCGAGGGATCGGCCGGCGAGCCGAGTTCCGCGCCGAGATGCCCCGGGTGATCCAGCGACGCGCGGCCGCTGATCACGGGCCAGAAGATCAAGAACACCACGGTGAGCAACACCGCCAGGCACGCGACCGCGTCTTTGAGGACTTGATCGGGCCAGAACATTTCGTCGGGTTTGCGCAGTGGCTGCACCGCGTGGATGCCATGTTTGCGAAACGCGGCGACGTGCAGGACGAGAAACCCAATCAACAGCGCCGGCAGCAACCCGGCATGCAGCGCAAAGAACCGCGTCAGCGTGAGCTGGCCATAATCATCGCCGCCGAGGGCGATTTTCTGCGTCGCATCGCCGACGACCGGGACGATGCCCGAGATGTTGGTCGCGACGCGCGTGGCCCAGTAACCTTTCTGGTCCCACGGCAGCAGATAACCGGTGAGTGCGAGACCCAGGACGATGAGCATCAGGATCAAGCCGAGCCAGAAGTTGATCTCTCGCGGCGCTTTGTACGCGCCGTCGATCACGACCTGCATCAAGTGGAGCGCGAGCAAGATGACCATCGCCTGCGCGGTGTAATGATGCAGCCCGCGCAGGAACCAGCCGCCGGACATTTCATGCTGAATGTAGTAAACGCTTTCCCACGCCGTGGTGCGGCTGGGGCTGTAACCCATCCAGAGGAAAATCCCGGTGATGACCTGGACCATGAACGTAAAGACGAGTGTGCTGCCCCAGACATATCGCCAGCGCGAGCCGCCGGGGATGCGTTCGTAGAGCGCTTCGTTGAGGAGCGTCTTGATGCCGGTTCGATTGTCGAGCCAGAGGAGAAACGACTTGATCATCCGCGCACCTGCTTCTCGGCGATGCCCGTCTTGTAGTTGTGGTAATCGACCCAAACTTCTTCTTTACCCGGCTCGCCGGTGAGCTGTACCTTGAGCGAATCCAGAGGGCGGGGGCTGGGGCTTGGTTCAATGATGGCACCGCTTAGAGCGAACGCGCTGTTGTGGCAGGGGCATTGGAACTTGCTCGACTCGCGCGAAAAACTCACCGCACATCCGGCGTGCGGGCAGCAGGTGTTCAGTACCTGGAGCTCCTTGGTCCCCGGCTTGCGCGTGATGTAGACCGAGCCGACGGCTTCGTTCTTGTACTTGTTCCAAGCATCGACGCGATCTTGGACGATGGCAAAGAGCCGCGGGATGCCGTCGTCGGGGATCGCTTCGAGCGTCGTCACGCGTACCAGGTCCGCATCGGCCGCGCCGCCGGCTTTGCTCTTCCGACGCAGCGGATCGGTGAAGACCCAAAGGCCGCTGAGCACCGGCACGGCGGTGATGAGGCCGCCGATGATCGTGGCCGCGAGCTTGACGAAAAATTTCCGCCGCGGCGGTTCAGGCGTGCCGGGATGAAGGATGTGAGTCATGAGAAGTAGTGTGGGCTTCAGCACACACGAGTTGAGGTTGGGCGAATCAAGTTTTCTTCGTCGCTGGCAGTTAAAGGTTCGACGTCAATCGTGCCTTGGTTACGCGTCTTGAAGTTGAGTTACGAAAAAGCGCTGACATCAGTAACGATCCAACCTACCAAAAACCCGTTTGGTCCCCTCCCCCTTGCGGGGAGGGTTAG
>JBGSSS010000002.1:0-9581 GCA_041736895.1 Pirellulales bacterium | reverse complement strand
GCCGGTGTCCCAAAGCAGCGTGCTCGCGGCCGGCGTGTTGTTCCAAACGCCGCACATGCCAATCGAGCATTGCACGCACGAGCCATCGGGATTGCGATACCACGCGCGGACCGCGGCCGGCGTTTCCATCCGCTGCGCGGGCGGCGTCGTTTGCGCAAGCAGATTCACGCCAGGCAATCCGCCGAGCGCCAGCGCAGTGAGAGTAAAAAGAGACCTGCGAAACATGAAGCGTTCCTTTCGAGAGAGGGATTGGGGATTGAGGAAATCCTGAGCCGCACGACGTAAGTCCCCGGATGAAGCAGCGCGATCGTCGGAATCTCCCCTAAGCCCAGGGGGTTCATCCCCCTGGGTCTCGAGTGCAACGACTCTCCAACTCAAAATTCGCCATGAGCCAAGCCGGTTGGCTTGCGAGTTCGAACATCGTGGCAACGTCTGTTCTCTGCCCGGCACAGCCGGGCCTACGACGCCAACTTAAATGAACACCAGTACACTATCTTAGCCGTTGGCACAAAATCAAACCCCTTTTTCGGGAAAGCCGCGAATATTTTTGTTCTTCGCCAATCTCTGGGGGTAACGTCGCGTCGGCTAACGCCTCAGAGACGGATTCCTCTTCTCTGTTTTGGCTTGCGAGGCGAATCGGTTTGCCAAAGGATTGCGTTCTGCAAGGGATGATTCCACCGAGTTGGTCAAGAGTTTGCGCAGGGAAAGTCAATAACGAAACAATTCCGTTCGGCCATCTCTCAACCAAACGGAACTACAGATAAGAGGAACCCGTCAATCGCCGTAAACGTTACAATGGCCTGGCCCACGGAAACGGATGAAGAACCAAATTCCTGCGCCGACATTTACAGCCTCAGGAACAGGCAAAAAACGCGAAGCGGAACGACGCATAGTGCTGATGGATCGTCTTTCCTAAATCATCCGGGGACTTACGTCCCCGGCTCAGGTGCGGATTAGCACGATCCACTCGCTCATAGAAAAACCCCGGCGGCTCATTTGAGCCGCCGGGATTCGTGTTCGATGTCTCTCGCCCTCGCTTACGCTTTTTGAAGTTGCGCTATTTCGCCGTCGTGATCAAATCTAGCGGCCCGCCCCACCAATAAACTGGTTTGGCTCCCTCCCCTGAACGGGGAGGGTTGGGGAGGGGGTTTTTGGTGAGTTGCAAGACGTTTTCCATTTTGAATCATTCCGTGCGTAGTATTTTCTGAATGAAAAGCCAGGCGCTGCTCCATCACCCCTCCCCAACCCTCCCCGTTCAGGGGAGGGAGCCAAACCAATTTTCATCAAGGGAGCGATCACTGCTTGACATGGGATGTTTACTTTCCAGCATCGAATAGCGCAACTTCAAAACTTACGCGTTGGGTTGAAATTCAACGCTTTTTGTCGCCCTCACTAACGCGACGGGCTACAAAAATTTCTACTTCGCCTTGGCCCGTTCCCAGTGCCCTGGCACCGTCGCAGTGGCGGGGACCCAGATGAAGCCCGGCTTGGTTGGTGTCGTGGTCGGAGCGCGTTCGCGTTCCCAGTGACCCGGCACACCGTTCTTCGCCGGCACCCAAACAAAGCCCGGACGCGCTGGCGGAGTTGGCTCGGTCGGCGTCGGCTTGCCGTCCCCTTTGCCCGGATCAAGCGGCGGGTGATAGTGTCCGCCGTTGCCATCATGACAGTGCCCGTCATGGCAATCGTGGCAGTCTTTGTCGTGCTTCTTGTGGTCGTGCTTCTTGTCGTTCTTCTTATCAAAGATGTGCGGCGGGAACGGGCCGGGGTTGTGCGGCGTTTGGTGCTTGCCAAACTCGTTGGCTTGGCTCCCCGGCGGAAGAACGCTCTTGTCGACTTTCGACTTGCTTAGGTTCGGCTGCGTCAGCTTCGGCAGCGTGATGCTCGGCTTGACCTTGGGGACGATCGGCATCGTCACGCCCGTTTTGGCAGGCTTCGGCGGCACGGGCCTGCTGAGCAAGATCACCGGCGGTGTTGTCGGATTCGTCGGCGGCGTGGGTTGGGGGTTCTTGACCTTGGGATTCTTGACCTTGGGCCCGTTGTAGGGCGTCGCGGACTTGCCTTTGCCACCCTTGCCGTAGTCGGCAAAGGCCGGCAGTCCGAGACTGCAAACCACGGCCAGCGAAAGTGCGAATGTCAGTATGTGTTTCATGAAAAAATCACCTATGAATGTTGTCGTTGAAGTTGAGAGGAGAAACAGCTTCCTCATCATCCCCCGCAGCGTCGCGAGGGAGTGATCTGTTACAGCAAGCGTGATTATCTCGGAGTGATGCGATTGAAGCTTAAGAGACAGACGTAGAATAACTTCCTTCTTTCAAACATCTATGTTGGTAGCTATCGCTCCCTTTGATCCCGAAAGGGATCGTAGAACTTAGCCGGTGGTCGACGCGCAGCGGCGCACCACCGGTTCATTCGCAAACGTAATTCGGCACCCTGGAAGGGTGCTAGAACGGTTGTTTTCTCCACGGTTCTAGCATCCCTACCGGGATGCTTGCTTCATTCTTCGACGATACCGGTGGTGCGCGGAGTACCGCGACCACCGGCTAAGTTCTCTGATCCCTAGCGGGATCAAAGGCGGGAAGTTCTTTTACTTTCGCTCATTGAAAGCGCCGCTCTATTCGACTCACTCCATTCATCCCCGCGTGCCACAAAAAACCCAGGCGACTCTTGCGAGCCGCCGGGGTTTTGTGATCGATGTCGCTCTTTCCTCGCTTACGCTTCGGGTTGAAATTCGACGTTATTTTGTGGCCCTCGCTAACGCTACGCACCTACAAAATATTCCTACTTCGCACGTTCACGTTCCCAGTGACCGGGCATCCCGGCGGTCCCTTCGACCCACACATGGCCGGTGCGAGCGGGCTTGGGTGTCTCTACCCATTGCGTCCCGCTCCAATGCCAGCCCGGAACGTCGCTGATCGGCTTTGGCTTCGGAGCACGTTCGCGTTCCCAGTGGCCGGGCGTCGAACCGTTGCTTTCGACCCAAGTGAACCCTGGGCGGGTCGGGACGGGCGGCTTGCCATTCGGAAACAGATCTTCGGGCCGCGTGGTCGCATTGGGATTCGGATGTTGTTGGCCACCGCCTTGACCGTTGCCTTGGCCAGTGCCGGGTCCGGTGCCGTTCCCCATCCCGCCGCCATTGCCACCGCCGTTACCGTGACCATTACCGTGACCGTTGCCGTGACCGTTGCCTTGGCCGTGGCCGTTGCCATGCTGACCATGATGGGGTTTGTAATCAGGATGCTTAGGATTCCATGGTCCCCAGATCCCGCCGTTCTGTGGTTTATTCTGGGGTTTGTTGTGGTTGGTTTGGCCGATCACTTGCGGCTTGCCGGGTTGGCCGTAGGGCAGCGTGTGAAAAGGCTTGTTGCCGTGGTGCTTGTCGGCAGTGAACTTGGGCACAAAGTTGCCAAGGTTCTGTTTCTTATTCGAGTTGTTCTGGTTGTTGTTCTGATTGTTATTCTTCTTGTGCTTGTCGTTGTTGCCGGCTTGGGCAACGGTCGTCAGGCCGAGCAAGGCGAAGAACGTCAACGTTAGTGCAAATCGTGGCATCGAAAAATCCTCTAGAAATTGCGGTTGAAGTTGATAGTTGGTTGAACAAGTTTGTTCCCATGGGCCCCCCAGCGTCAGAAAGACCCGAGTGTTACAGCAGCGCCAGGAATACTTCGCGCGGCAGAACCGGCACATTCGCGCGAACCGCGATATTTGGCCGATTTTCTCACAAAAAGCCCTGTGCAGGCTCTTGCAACGGCGGCTGAAAAACGGCCCCTCTAACTAGCATGAATGGAGAAGTTTGCGCCAGCGGAAAAGTTTCGCAGGCCCTGTTTTTCATTCGCCGCGAGGCTGCTGGCGCTCGGATTTTCTCCGGCGCGGCAGCCGGGGAACACCTGTTATGCCGCACTATCTTTCGACTCGTCTCGGCCGCTTGGCCATGCTTTGCCTGACGCTGTTCACTTTGTTTAACAAGGCGTCGAACACGGCTTCGGCCGCGCTCATCAGCTACGAACTCGGCATCTGCGAAAACCTGAACGTGCTGTTGTATCCCAACAACGCGATCATTCAACAGCAAGCCGTGCAGACCACGGTGCAAGCGCTGATCCTGGCGCGGGACATGCCGTACTTCAAGCTGACCAACACGTCGATGGACCCGTTGGCGGCGCTGACCACGTTCCGTCTGACGATTCCCGCCAACCGGCCCAACGATTTCGATTACGTCAGTTGGATCTCGGCCTCGGCCGGAGTCAGCTACACGTTGAATCAACCCGACTTGGTCAACAATGGCCTGCACAGCAAGTTCATCGACATCACCTTCAACGGTTTAACCGCGGGCAAGTCGGTCGTCTTTCGCAGTGACATCGACTGGACCTTTGGAGACACGAATTATCAGACCGACTATCGCACGGTCCTCTTTAACGCCAACGGCACCGGTCCGATCACGAACAACGCGCTGGTCGATGTCGGGTTCAACAACAATCCGGCGCTGACGAGTTCGGTGAATCTGCCGAACTTCGCGAGCAATGGCACGATCTACACTTGCATCTGCTTCCGCAATCCGGCGCTGGTGGACCATGTCATGCCGTACAACCTGACGCAAATCATCCCCGAGCCGGGTCCGCTCGCCGCGGGCGCGGTGCTGCTCCTCGGCGCGTGTTGGTGGTGGCGGCGGATGAAGCAGTTGGTCCGCGAGTAGCTCGAAGCCGTAATCACGAAGGAGTACGTCAGCGGCGGTCGCACAAAGCCAAGGGGTTCATCCCCTTGGAAACGTACTCGATGCTCCAAGGAGGTTAACTCCTTGACTTTGCATGATCGCTCAATCAACGTTGATATCGTGGCAGCGCCGCGCTTCGCCGGAGCGTCCACGCCCGGCGTGCTAGTAAAATATCTGCGAAACTTTGCCGATGGCGCAAACTTTTCCGCAAGTTCGCGGCTCGCCTGGTCGATATTCTTGCCGACGAGGCGATTTTCACGGCCCGTGATGCGTGAAGAATGCGCCAAACAACCTTAGGGGGGTTGTTCTGGAGTAGTACGATGAAACGGCCTCCCGTTGGTTTGCTAGCATCTTGCGGCGCGCTCTTCTTGGCTCTGACGAGCTTCGCCGCGGCGCAAGAACGCGCTTCGGAACTCAATTGGCAACAAGGCCGCGCTCCGCAAAAAATTGCTGGGAAGGCCGCGCCCTCGTCCAACGCCCCCGGCACTGCCGCGCCGAGCTACAACCAACAGCGCACCGGCAGCGTTGATCCGGCCGCTGTCACCAAGCGCAACTCGCCGACCCTCGCCGCGCCCATTGAACCGACGGAGAACTTCGCGCCGCAGTTTCGTCCTGCCAAGCCGGCCGCCGTTAAGCAAGCCGCCTATGTGAATGCCCCACGCGAACTTCCTCCAGCCCGCGAGTCCGCTGCACAGTACGAAAACGCTGCGCCGCGCGAACTTCCCACACCGCGCAATCAAACAGCCGCGCGACGGCTCGAAGAACCACGCCGCGATGAACGGGTCGCGCCCACGCAGTATCCCGAGTACGTCGACGACCCGACGCTTTACGACGAAGGCCCCGGCGGTTGTGCCACCTGCGGACCCGGCGGCTGCACCGCGGGCAATTGCGGCGAATCCTGCGGCAATGGCTGCATCGGCGATTGCGTTCCTTGCAACTACTTCGACCAATGCGGCTGGTACATCGGTGCGGACTATGTCAACGCCCGCGTGAACTTCAGCGACCCGGCCGCGATCGTCGTTCGGCAAGTCGCGGGCGGGGGTTTTGATCTCCATGACCAAATCATCCCGTACGAAACAGGGTATCAATCGACGTACCGCGTCAACGCCGGCTATCGCTGGGGCGCTTGCGGCGAGTCGCTCAACTTTTCGTACTTCAACTTCAACAGTGCCACCGTCGTCAACTCGCCCGACGTCAACGCCAACGTCGTCGTCGCCGGGCCGTTCGCGCTGAACTGCAACCCCGGTGAGCATCTGCGCACGGGTCTCGATGTCAGTGCCAACGTGTACGATCTCGATTACGCCAAGCGGATTCCGATCTGCTCGTGCAATAACGATCCGTGCGGCGGCTGCGGTTGTCCTCCGTGGGCACTCACCTGGTCGGCTGGGGCGCGGATCGGAACGCTTGATCTGACAAGCCCAACGCAGTTATTTGACGTCAACGGCGCGTTGGCGGTCGATGCGTTGTCCGAGGTGACGTTTCGCGGGGCTGGCCCGCGTGTCGGGCTCGAAGGCCGCCGCTACCTGGGCGATTGTGCTCGCTGGTCGGTGTACGGCAAAAGTTCGCTCTCGCTGTTGCTCGGCCATTACGACGTCGACATGCGGCTCGTCGATCTCGGCGGGTTGAACGGCAACGCGCGGCAAGAGCTGAGTTACACGCGAATCGTGCCGGTGATCGATCTCGAAGTCGGCCTCACGCGGCAGCTCGGCAAAAAGACCATGCTCACGGCTGGCTATTTCATGCAAACCTGGATCGACGCGAGCACGGTCAACAACCTGAACCAACCGGGCGTCGGCCAACTCGCCCCGGCGAACGTCGACGACGCGAACATGACCATGTTCGACGGGTTCATGGTTCGAATCGAACGCGTGTTCTAGTCGTATCTCTGAGCCGGGGACGTAAGTCCCCGGATGATTCAGAGTCGACTCGCAAGTCAACCGGGGATTAACATCCCCGGCTCAGAAGAAGCCAGAGCGATAACAGAAATGCAGAATTACGAAACACGGAGGAACGGTGAAAATTCAGAGCGGCACCGAGACAGAACCCGTAGCTCGAAGCCATGCTTCGAGCGAGCCGAACAAGATAAATGCCGCTTGAACAGAAGCACGCAAAGAGCGCAAAGAAAATACGAAGACGAATTCGACAGAAGCAAACGAACGGTAACGAAGAAAATTCTGTTGCGAGGGCGAGGCTCCGTTGCTAATGTATCTCCGGCAATGTCAGCCAAAGGAACATCGCCAGTGCAAGAACTTCGCCAATCAACAGTTTGAGCGAACCGCGCCAAAGCGCGAGCATGATTAACAATAGCCCCAGTCCTAGAAAGCTGAATCCGAAAATAGCCGCGATGGTTTGCAATCTCTGATAATTGCTATGGGCCATGGCTTGCATGAAGTCAAACAGCCAAGCCAAAATGCCGGCCGCAATCTGCACCCCGAGCAGAATCGGGACAAGATAACGTCCGAGCATCGTTCCCAACGTCGCGCGCGATTTCTCGCTCGACGCTTGGTGAAGTTCGGACTGCGGCGGTTCATAGGGATTCGGTTCGGGCATGTCTTGATTATAGCGAGATCTCGGCAAGCATTTTTTGTCGCCCTCGCTAACGCTACGGGCTACAAAAAACGGTCGCCCCGCTCGCTCGTGATCACGGTCACGAGCTACGGTCTTCTCGGTGCCGCTCCGAATTTTCTCCGTTCCTCCGTGTTGCGGCATTTTGCCTTTGCATTCCCCACCGCTGCGCGGCGCGGCTAACCGGTTCATCCCAGCATCTTCCTAGCGCCTAACACCTAACGCCGTCACTACAACCGGCCCGCGATTTGCTCCTATTTCTCGCCACCCGCCTTGCGGCAGGCCGCGATTTGTTGACCCTGCCCGGGGGCTGTCTAGAATGGACTGCCTGCGGGATTGTAGGCCGGATCCCAGGGGGTGAACCCCTGGGCTTTGAGGATCGTAGTAGTAGTCTCTGATTTTTTCTCCTCGTCGCACTATCCGATCCCTTCATGAGCCAGCATCAAACCAACCCCGGCCAGCCCCGCGTCCTCACCGCGCTGCCTGTTTACAACGAAGCCAATCACGTCAACGGCGTCCTCGACGAAGTCCTTCGCTACAGCGAGCATGTCCTGGTCGTCAACGATGGCTCGACCGACGGGACGACCGAGCTGCTGCAACAGCGGCACGATGTCCAGGTCGTGAACCATGTCGTCAACAAGGGTTACGGCGCTGGCCTGCGCACGGCGTTTGAGTACGCCGTCCAACACGGCTACGACTACCTGGTCACGATCGATTGCGACGGCCAGCATCAGCCGCGTCTCATTCCCGAATTTGTCCGCGTCCTCGCGGGCGAGCCGACGCTCGAACTGCCGTTCACGCCGGCCGACGCGCACGACTGCCGCCCGATCGACGTTGTCTCGGGGAGCCGGTACTTGAAGGCCTTTGCCGGCGATGCGTTGCCGCCCGTTGAGCGCCGCCGGATCAATGTGCAGATCACCGAAGAGCTGAATGCCAGCCTCGGCTTTCATCTGACCGATACATTTTGCGGATTCAAAGGCTACCGCGTCGCGGCGCTGCGAAGGATCGTCGTCGAAGAGCCAGGTTACGCGATGCCGCTGGAGTTCTGGGTCCGCGCGGCGCATGCCGGACTGCGGGTCGAGGAACTGCCCGTGCCGCTGATTTATCTCGACGAGAAACGTTCCTTCGGCGGTGCGCTGGATGACGCGGGCAAGCGTTTGGCGTATTATCATCAGATCATCGACCACACGCTAGCGCGCGTCACCGGGACGCCGTTGACGCTCAAGGAATTGCAACATGACGTCACGATGGGGCGTCAGCGTTCTTTGAATGAGCGCATCGAGAAACATTCGTGTTGCGGAGACCGCTGCGGATGATTCAGAGAAACAATGAGTGATGAACGCTGAACGATGAAGTGTTGCTGCAATACTTCATCGTTCCGCGTTCCTATTTCATCGTTCAGAACTTATGACCCGTCCCAGAACCGATGCTCATTCGAATTTAGGTCCGGAGGACCGGTAGGATTAAGCCCAGGCCGTGAGGCCTGGGAAGTGTCACCACAAGATTCGTAGGTCCGGAGGACCGGCACTAGTGTCGGCCTTCCAGGCCTTTTGATTTTGATCTTCGCCACCCAGGCCTGACGGCCTGGGCTTAAGTATTCCGGTCCTCCGGACCTAAGCCGAACCCAAAACAGCTTGTAGCTAGCTATTCCGATTTGGGATAACTTTCTTGAATTCTCACAAACTTGACGCCAACGCTCCTGCCATCGAACGCCGCCGAATCTAAAGCTGTGCAAGCATCCCTCTGGCAAACTCCGCGCGGCGATGGTCAACGACTGATCGACCCGGCCGCGTCGTCGTGGCTGGATGTCGCCGCGAAGAATCGCGGCTCGCTCGCCGTGCAGGAATACTGCGTCCAAGGTTTCTCGCTCGCCGAACTGGCGGCGCGAGCCCGCCGCCAACTCTGGCAAGCTGCATATGAGGCGACGCGTGGGTATCGCGTGGTTTCCGACGCGCTGGCCCCCGCGCCGAGTGCAACGTCGACCCTTTCCGGGTCCTCACTTCGTTCGTCCCCGGCCACCCAGGGTCAAACGACTGATCCACTGTTTCTCATCGCCGGGCATCAGCCCGAGATCTTTCACCCCGGCGTTTGGTTGAAGAACGCGCTGTTGAGCCAAGCCGCCGCGAGTCACGCGCGCGAACTCGTCGCGATCAATCTGGTCATCGACAGCGATCTGGTGAAATCGACATCCCTGCGCGTCCCGGGCGGAACGTCCGAGCAGCCGCGCTGGGCGCCTGTGGCATTCGATCGCGGCCCGGCCGAGGTGCCGTGGGAAATGCGCAGCGTCGCCGACATGGATACGCTCGCGAGTTGG
>JBGSSS010000201.1:0-8952 GCA_041736895.1 Pirellulales bacterium | reverse complement strand
GTGACCGCCGCGCGCGGCGCGATCGGCAACCCCTGGATCTTCGAACAATGCCGGGCGTTGCTCGAAGGCCGCCCGCTGCCCGACCCGCCGTCGCTGTTCGAGCAGCGCCGCGTGATCGGCGAGCATTATGCGCTGGCCGATGAACTGCACGGCGAAAAGACGGGTTGCCGGATGATGCGCAAGTTCGGTATCAAATTCGCACGGCTGCATCCGCAAGGTCTTGTGGTCCGCGATGCGTTTATCGCGGCGCGAACGCGCACTGATATTCAAGCGGTCTTCGATCGGTATTACAGCGAGGATTTGCCAGGGCGGCATCCGACTTCGGACGAGGTTGATGAAGTCACGGAGTGCGGGTAGCAACCCGACGCGTGAGCGAGGGAGTGTTTTATGGACGCGAGTTTTTTCTCTTCAAGTTACTCTTCCAAAAAAACTGGTTTGGCTCCCTCCCCCTTGCGCACGAGGGTTGGGGAGGGGGTTCTTCGCTAGTGAAGATTCGGCGTAGAAAAATACTCTGCATGGAAGAATTGCGTCTGCGATGAATCTACGTCAAACGCAGCCCCCCCCACCCTATCCCTCCCCCGCGGCGGGGGGAAGGGACCAGACAGATTTATAAACATTGCTCATGGCAGTTGCCGCGCGACTTGCTGTCATTATAGAGTTTACAATCCATCGCTTACGCGTCGGGCTGCTATTGAAACTCTCCCTCGCTCACGCGTCGGGTTGCTATTTCTTTGGCCCGGCTTCGAACTTTTTCCCTGGCTCCCACTTTCCTTCGTGTTCGATCACGTTCGTTGATTCGACCTTGATCGACTCTGGCTTCGTGTTGTTGAACTTCAGCGGCGGCGTGCCCGGCGGGACAACGAGCGTGTTGTTCTTGAGCGTGTTCTCGCCCGCCTTGTGAAAGCGGATGGGGCTTTTGGCGATGTGGTGGATCGTGTTGTTTTCGACGAGCATGGCGGTGCTTCCTTCGTCCATGAAAATGCCGTTGCTCTCGGCGCGGCCGGCGTTGACCGGGACGTCGTAAATCCAATTGCCGTACAAGATCGTCCCCGGTTGCTTGCCGAGCGTGTAAATCCCGGCACCGTCGCTGAGCTTCTGCATGATGTTGTAAATGTGATTCCCGATCACTCGATTGTGGCCCGTGATTGTCGGCATCGGGTTCCAAGTCCAGCCGATAGAGATTCCGGTGTAGGGCAGGTTTCGCAGCTTGTTATTTTCGATGGTAATGTAATTCGCCATCCCGACCCACACGCCGACCGCACCAGGATAGAGTGCGCCGCAATTTTCGAATAAGCACTGCGAAACGGTAACTCGCGAGACGACGCGCGGGTCGACTTCGTGTCGGGGAATTTTGTCGTTGTTGTTCGGCCGCGGTGCCACTGCCTCGCCGATGCTCAGCCCGTTGGCCGCGATGTCGCGGAACGTGCAACCTTCGACGAGCGCGTCCTGCGTTCCTTGCTTTAAGTCGAGACCTGAGCCGCCGAGATGTTCAAAGGTGCAATTCTTGAACTCCGTGCGCTTGATCGTGGAAACCTGCACCGCGCCGCGAACGACGTCGCGCCCCTTGGGCTGGCCCGGTACGCGGTTTTCGAAGAACGCGGCCTGCATCCCGGCATAACCAGCTTCCGGCGGAAACCAAGCACAGTGCGCAAAGCGTATGTTCTCGAACGTGATCGGAACGTTTTGCCAGCCTTGCGCCTGACTCCGGATTTCCACGAGACTCGTCAACCGCGGCGCGATGAATTCCGACTGGTCGAGGAATTCTTTCGCCAACGGGTAGTACGTCAGAATGCCCGTACTCTCGTCCAGATACCACTCGCCCGGGACGTCGAGAAACGTCGGGGCATTTTCCAAATAGTACCGCGGGTTCGGCTCGTAGTGCGTGATGGCGTAATGCGGCGCATTGTAGCCAATCGGATTTTTCAGTTCGAGCAAGCCGCTGACAAAGTCGAGCGACTTCAGACGCACATTGGACGTGCTCCAATCGTGAAAGAAGACAATCTCGCTCCCTTCGATCGGCCAGGCATTCGGCAAGTCGCCGGCCCGCGCGTAGAGACTCGTGCGGTTGTCGGGGCCGGCTTTTTCGATGCGGTTGTAACCCTCGTTCGGCGTGCGCGCGCGAGGGCGGCGTTCGCCGTTGACGAAGAGCTCGCGGAACTTCCACCCGCCATCCGCCACTTCGCGAATCTTCGTGCGCCAAAGTTTGCCGTCGCGATACCAACCGGTGAGCTTCCGGCCGCCGGTGAGTGTGGCCTCAGGCCCCGCGCAGCGGATCGTCAGGCTCGCCGCGTTTTTGGGCAACGTCTTTGGTGAAAGTTCCAGCGCTTCTGGCAAGCCAACCAGACCGCTGACCACGATCTCGTAGCGAGCGGGTTCCTCGCCGGGCAAATCGCGCAGTCTTTGCAAAGCATGCTGCACCGACGGCAAGGGATCCTCCGCCGTCCGGCCCGAGTTTGTGTCTCTCCCCTGTGCGGAGACATGCCGCTGCACCAACACCGGTTCCGCGGCGAAGAGCAAGCTCGAGCAAAAAAGAATCCCCAGACTCGTCAGGCAGACCAGAGTTTGTCGCATTTTTACTTTCCTCAAAGATAGATGGCCATAACGACAACGTGATTCCAGGAGGTATCTTCCCGGCCTTCCAAAAAATTTCGCCAGCGAAGTTAAACTTCGCTGGCGAAAGGGGATCGGTGTCGAACTTGCCTCGCTTACGCGTCGGGATGAAATTCGGCGGCGTTTTTTGACGCGTGGGCTGAAGCCCACGCTACTTACTACGCGTTGATTTCGTAGCCTTTGCGTTGTTCGCGCTTGAGCATGCCGTTGGCATCGCTGTCGCCGGTGATTTCTTCCTTGGAGGCATCCCACTTGAGTTTGCGATCCAGGCGAATCGCGATGTTGGCCAAGTGGCAGGTGTTCAACGCGCGGCTGTGCGTGTGAACATCGCTCACCGGTTCGCCACGGTCGCGGACGCACTCGATGAAGTTCGCCATGTGATTGCCGGGCTTCTTCCCTTTGTAGAGCTTCTTGATTAGCTCTTCGGACATCGGCTTGTCCTTGAGGGCGACCGCCGCTTCGCCGCGCAGGCTGCCACGGCTTACGAAGAGCGTCCCCTTGTCACCTTCAAAGAAAATACCGTTTCCTTCGGGCATTTTCGGCCCAGCCGGATCCGGTGAGTGGCGGATGATCATCTCGATGTCGTTGGGGTACATCGCCCGGATTTCAAACGCGGTGGCCGTATTGTAAGAATCGTTCTTGGTTGGCTTGCCGTTCTTGAACTCCACAGGGTGCTTGGCCATGACCGGAATGATTTCGGTCGGGCCCATGCCCGGTTGATCCATCCCGATCGCCCAGGTCGCGATGTCAACGTGGTGCGCGCCCCAATCGGTGAGCTTGCCGCCGCTGTATTCGTACCACCAACGGAACTCGTAGTGGCAGCGGGTCTTGATCCCCTTGCCATCGCCCGTTTGACGAAATTCTTCGAACGGCGCTTGGCCGAGCCACATGTCCCAGTTCAAACCAGCGGGCACCGCGGCTTGGGGAATCGTTCCCGATTCAGGCGCGCCGCCGATGAAGCAGTAGACCTTCTTGATCTTGCCAAGGGCGCCCGATTGAACCAAGCCGACGGCTTTGAGGAACTGTGTCGAATGAACATTCCCCTTTTCGTCCTTGCCGCTCATTTCGGAGCGTTGTTGCGTGCCGACCTGAAAGACGCGGCCCGTGGCTTTTTGGACCTTGTTGATGAGTTTGCTTTCGTCGATGGTCAGCGTCAGCGGTTTTTCGCAGTACACATCTTTGCCGGCTTGCATCGCTTCGATGGCGATCTTGGTGTGCCAGTGATCCGTGGTGACGATCGTGACGACGTCGATCTTTTTGTTGTCGAGGACGCGGCGATAGTCTTCGAACATTTCGGCTTTGCCGCCGACGATTTTGTTGCCATTCTCCAGATGCTTCTTGTCCACGTCACACACCGCGACCACATCGCCGTGTTGCATCGCGCCGCGCACCACGGCGCCCCAACGCGAACCGGTCCCGATGCACCCCCAGGTATGGCGGTCGCTCTTCGCCGCCGAGGCATCCGCGGCAAACGAACTGCTCGTAAAATACGGCGTCGCAAGTCCGGCGGCAACGACTCCGGCACTGTTCTGTAAAAACTGACGGCGATTCAAACTCATCGTGGGCTCCCAAGAGTTCGCGGCACAGTAAGAAAATTCTTCTGCACCTCAGGAATAAATTGACATTGCTGCAAACCGGCATCCCGTGGCGGCTCGCCACCAACGGAACACGAATTGTAATGCAGAAATGAGCGCTTTGCAAAACTTTCGTTTGACTCAGGTGAAAAGTACTTCTGGCGTGCTGCAAGGAGATCACCATCGGATGGGCATACCATCCGACGGCTAGGGTAGGCGCTGAAAGAAGCACTCGTTGGAAAAAGCGTTTGATTTTGCCTTGGTGTTTACTGTTTCTGACGTTGCCCAAGCGCGCAGGATGAATTTTGAGTAAAGGTCTCGCCCGGACTTGCAAAAACGTGTATTTTATTGCTCAGGGTGAGTGCCGCGTGAAGGAGCATGGCCGAGTGTTCTCGCTGCTGCGACCGCGGCAAGCGGATCACCTGCGCCAAGTCGTTTCCTCGTTCACAGGATGCTCGCTCACTATGTCGCATGCCACGCTGTCACCCGCTACTGGAACGACTTCCTCTGGAACCGCGGCATCGGTGCTGACCCGCACGAAGATCGTCGCGACGGTCGGCCCCGCTTGCCGCAGCCACGCGAAGCTCAGCGAACTGGTCCAAGCCGGCGTCGATGTCTTTCGCATCAACATGGCGCACGCCAAGCGCGAGGAGCATCTCGAGGTCGTGAACTGGATTCGCGACGTGAGCAAAGAACTCGGCCGGCCGATCGCGATTCTCGCCGACCTCGCCGGACCGAAAATTCGCCTCGGCCAAATTCCCAACGACCTGATCAACTGCCACGAAGGCGAAATCTATCGCTTCGTCCGCGGCACCACAATCAACAACCCGGGCGAGCTGACGACCACCTACGAACCGCTCGTCGATGAACTGGTCGTCGGCAACAGCGTGATGCTGGCCGATGGCACCGTCGGGCTGGTCGTCGAAGAAAAAGGCGCCGACTACGCCCAGTGCCGCGTCACGCAAGGGGGCGAGTTCCGCTCGCGCCAGGGAGTTAACCTGCCCGGGGTGAAACTCAGCATCCGCTCGATGAGCGACGAAGACTGGACCAACGCCGTCTGGGCCGCCGAGCAGGGCATCGATTTCGTCAGTCTCAGCTTCGTCCGCTCGCCGGTCGAGGTGCGCTTGCTCAAGGAACTCCTCCACACGCGCGGCTCGAAAGCCAAGGTCGTCGCCAAGATCGAAAAGCCCGAAGCCCTCGACGCGCTCGAATCGATCGTCGAAGCGACCGATGTCGTGATGGTGGCGCGCGGCGATCTGGGCGTCGAAATCGACGTCGCGCGGATGCCCATGGTGCAAAAACAAATCGTCGCCATGTGCCACCGCTATCAGCGGCCGGTGATTTGCGCGACGCAGATGCTCGACAGCATGCAGCATAACAAACGTCCCACCCGCGCCGAAGTCACCGACGTCGCCAACGCGATCCTCGATGGCTGCGACGCGACGATGCTCTCGGGCGAAACGGCGATCGGCGATTTTCCGAAAATGGCCGTCGAGATGATGAAACGCATCGCCGCCGCGACCGAGGTGCAATTCATGGGCAAGTCGCTGTATCCCCAACCGGACAAACTCCCCGAAGGACTGCTGCCCGTGACGCAGGCGGTCGTCCGCGGCGCGAATAGCATCGCCCAGGAACTCAACGCGCGGGTGATGGTCGCGGCGAGCAAGTCGGGCGTCACGGCGCTCGCGGCCAGCAAGCTGCGCAGCCGGGTGCCGATTCTCGGCATCAGCGATTCGGAGGTGACGCTGCGCCAGATGTGCCTCTACTGGGGCGTGACGCCGCTGCCAAGCATCAGCCCCAAGGACTTTACGCCGATCATCGAGCACGTCCTGAAGTGGGGCAACGCGACGAGCTTTCTCAAATCGGGCGACCGCTTGGTCATCGTCGCCGGCCACGGGTTAGGTACCGGGGGGCACAACATGGCGCTGGTGCATGAGGTGAAGTAAAAAATCACTCCACCACCAAAATCACCCGGAACCCGCAATAGTTGTGGCGGTTGTCCGGGGCGTGATACCCGCGGGTGGCGGAGCGGCAGAACCTGCCGCCGCGTTCCCAACGCCCGCCGCGGGAAATTGGTTGCCAACGCCCTTTCCCCCATCGTACAATCCCCCCACCGGCGAAGCCAAGCCCGACGCGACGGGGCTGGTGACGATTTCGCAATTGAAGATTACGGCGGAGGCGGGGAGTTTCAAGTTGAGTAAGATAGCAGCAGCCAGATCTGAGTTGGTTCCTAGCTACTATTCATTCAACAATTGTTCTATTGGCGAAAAAGCTATGACCGATGCCGAATGGATGAATTGTGCAACTCCAATTCAGATGGTGGAATTGATTCGAGGCAAAACCAGTGAACGAAAACTTCGACTGTATGCAGTTGCCTGCTGCCATCGAATCTCGGATCTGATCAAAGATGCACGTAGTAGAGAGGCCGTTGAAATCGCAGAGAAGCACGCAGATGGGCTAGTCTCGGATCATTACCTAGAAGAAGCACGCGAGAAATCATCTGACGCAAGCGGAGCGGCTTACAGGATAGCCCAAGAAGCAGCTTGGTCGATCGACACATGGAAAGCTAATGCAGCTGCGAATGCAGCATACTCTTCGTGTGGCCACTGGCAGAATTGGCTTTCCGATAGTCAATTATTCGACACTCCAATTTGGGCGGCTCGGGCAATGTCAGGGCCAGAAGTCGAGAATGTGCTAAGTGACATTCCGTTAAAAAAACGATTTGAAGCAGAGCAGGAATTTCAGTGTCAGCTACTGCGTGATTTGATTGGAACAAATTCTTTTATCAACGTTCAGTACGATCGCAGCTTATTCCAAGGGGAAAACGGAACTGTTCAAGAATTAGCACGAAGCATTTATGCAGAGCGTTCCTTCCTTCGCTTGCCTGCTCTAGCTGATGCACTCGAAAAGATGGGTTGTACTGACAGCGAACTATTGGAACATTGCCGCAATTCCGGCCCTCATGTTCGGGGATGCTGGGCAGTAGATTTAATTCTTGGCAATCAATAATCGTAACGCCAGCTCCACCACCAAAATCACCCGGAACCCGCAGTAGTTGTGGCGGTTGTCCGGGGCGTGGTAGCCGCGGGAGGCGGAGCGGCAGAACCGGCCGCCGCGTTCCCAACTCCCGCCGCGCGAAATTGGTTGCCAACGTCCTTTCCCCCATCGTACAATCTCCCCAGCGGCGAAGCCAAGGCCGATGCGACGGGCCTCGTCACGATTCCGCAACTCAAGATCACCGCGGAGAAGGGGAGTTTGAGGTTGAGCGTGAAAGGTGTGGATTAATTTAAGCATATACCTGACAGTTTTACTAGTTATAACCTTTGAATAAGCGAAATATCACATAACATAAAGTGCTGAATAATTGATCTACTTCCTTTAAGCCTTGAGATTATCACTTCAAAATTATTCCCTTTTTTCACCGCAGACTCATATTTCTTATCGTCCTTCCCTACAAGAGTTTTGTATAGCATAGGTTTACCTTGGACATAGATCACATTGCTGCCTTTCTTATTTGGAACGTACTTCTCCGAAATCTTCATTACTCCAAATGTATTCCAAAAACACTTGGCATTAGGTATTTCTAGTTTGCTCTGTACTTTCACAAAATATCCACTTGAAGATTTTTTGATACTTTCAATTACTGCGGGAATGCTCCATTTTTGTTTGAGCAGAACCGCCGCAGCAGCATGAAACTCTTTTGATACGCGATCATCATCACAATCACGCTGAAAACACGCATCTAGATATTCTTTGGCAAGTTTATCAAACTCCAAGAGTATTGGTAACGCATTCGCATGATCAACATTTGACATCAGAGATTCCATTATAGTAGTGAATGCATTTCGCCGAGTAATTGTAACACTTTCAATCAATACTCTACAATCAAAACAATCCGGAACCCACAGTAGTTGTGGCGGTTGTCCGGGGCGTGGTCGCCGCGGGAGGCGGAGCGGCAGAACCGGCCGCCGCGTTCCCTACGCCCGCCGCTGGAAATTGTTGGCAACGTCAGTTCTCCCATCGTACAATCCCTTTCTACTACGCTTTTAACTTCGGCTGAGCAAGTAAGTAATCGCGGATTTCAAATTTACCAAATCTTTCGGCTTGTTTTGCAGCGTTCAAACCGTGCCATGTTGCGTGAACATCCGCACCATGTTGGACAAGTAATTTGCAAATTTCAAAATGACCTTCAGCGGCTGCACGAATAAGCGGTAAACAACGTGATACATTATTAACTGTATAATTGATCTTGGCGCCATTGCTCAAGAGCCATTCTACGATTTCAATATGCCCCGCAACTGATGCCTGAAGTACTGGCCCTTCAGGTTCGTAGTAGGGGTCGCTATCGTCACCCGGATCGTGAGACTCATTCACATTCAAACCTAGTTCCACTAATGCTTTAATCATTGGGAGATTATTGTGTACAGCGGCTAACCACATCCAATGATCAGATCCATCGTCGTTACGTAGATGTTCAGGATGTAAAAGAATAAGTTCCTTGAACTCGCTAGTGTTTTCGGCATCGAAATATCCACGTAATTTCAACTCAATATCATCTACCCAGGCCATTCTTCACACTCCAATATTATGTAGTTACTTGTTGAAAATCGAGTATTGACGGATGGAGCTACTTAGCAAGATGTTTCAAATGTTACTCGAAATCACTCCACCAGCAAAATCACCCGGAACCCGCCGTCGTTGTGGCGGTTGTCCGGGGCGTGGTCGCCGCGGGCGGCGGAGCGGCAGAACCGGCCGCCGCGTTCCCCAC
>JBGSSS010000180.1:0-25351 GCA_041736895.1 Pirellulales bacterium | reverse complement strand
CAATCCCCGCGCGTCCAGCGATGCTGGCGTTTCGACTCCGCTCCGTAATTGGCGGGGTAGCCATCGTAAACTTCGATGTCGCTGACCAGTGCCGTCCGCGCGTAGCAACCTTCGATCAAATCGTGGCTCAGAATTTGATTCTCGGGAAACACCTCGCGTAGCGTTTCCTCGAGCGCGTCGATCTCGTAGATCCCCTTGCCGGTAAAACTCCCTTCACCAAACAAGTCTTGATACACATCCGACGCCGCCGTGACATACGGATCGATGCCCGGACTCGTCGCAAACAAGCGGGCATAGGGCGAGCGCTTTGCCGCCGCTAGATCGATGCCGATCCGTGGCTGCAGCAGGACATAGCCACGCAGAACACAGCCGCGCTCATCAAGCTGAGCCGCGTTCAAGGGATGCGATAAAGTTCCGATCAATCGCCGCGCCGTCGCCGGCGGCAATTGTGTATCGGCATCAAGCGTAATCACATACCGAATCGGAAACGACTCATCCGCGGGCAAGAGCGCCGGCAGATGGCCTTCTTCAACAATGTAAGAAGTTGAGTTGTCGCCGCGGAGCAGCTTGTTAAATTCCATCAGTTTGCCGCGTTTCCGTTCCCACCCTAGCCAGGAACCTTCGGCGGGGTTCCACTGTCGCCGACGATGAAACCAAAAGAATGGCGGCTCGGTTTCATGCGCATAACGATGATTCAGCCTCTGGACTTGCTCCCGCGCGAATTGAATCAGTTGCTCGTCCGTTGGCAGCGTCTCGGTCGCCGCGTCCGGGAAATCGGTCAACAGCGCAAAACGAAGTGCCCGTTCGGGGTTCGCTAGATAATGCGACTCCAGCCGTCCTAATTGCGCCGCGAAATCTTCGCGCGACGACAACATGCACGGCACCACGACAATGGCCGCGTGGGTCGCAGGGATGCCGTCGCGGTATTCGAGCTTGGGCAACATACGCGGCGCGATGAATCGCGTCACCAGATAATTGCAAAACGTGACCGCCACTTCGGACGCTGGCAAAATTGCCAACAATGACATCGTGATGGCGGCAGTCGTGCCAAGTTCAGCGGCCAGGATTGCGGTCACGACCCCGGCGACGATTAGACTCGTGAAAAGCAGGATACCGCTTAGATAACAAAGCGTCGGCTGCCGGAGAATCAGCTTGCTCAGTCGCCATACCAAGGGTGGCTTGATCTTCAATGCGAATTCAAGTGCCGCGAGGCCTTCATCGACCAAATAGTAACCGACGTGCTGCTCGATGACCGGACGATCGCGCTGTTTGGCGACGCGCGACAGAATGAGCACCTCGCGCGAGACTTCTAAATCGGGGATTCGGCCCCATTTCGCCAGCTTTTCTATCACATTGCGATAGCGATTGCGCGTCAGAGGGTCCATACGCGTGTAGATCGCGGCGGGGTCTTTGCGAAGTACTTGTTCGCTGAAGTTGACTCGCTCAAAGAACTCCATCCAATCGAGCGCCGAGAGCAAACGCATGCTCGTGATCACGTTGCCGATCGTGACCTGGTTGATGGCTTGCCGTTGATTCGCCTGCCGCACGCAATTTGCCGGGTCGATGCCGAGCGCGATGAGCCGTTTCTCGAATTCCTTGTGCCGGACCGCCGATTCACCGGTTTCATCGTGGGCCTGCTCTAACAACTCCAACGCGACAGGCGCGCAAGCTTCGAGCGTTTGCTCGTCCCAGATCCATTCATTGGACCCGCGCCATTTCTGCAATAGCGTATGAGTGTGCACGCGGCACGCGCGGTCCGAGCGCATCTGCATGGCCAAGCGGCGCAGATTCTCGACCAGTGCGAACCGCAGCATGACCGGAAACGCCCAGACCTCGCCAATCGTCAGCACCGCTTCTTCTTGAAAGGCGAGCAGAAACCGAGCGATCGTTTCCTGGTCCAAATCACTGTCGGTGTGGATGATCAGTTCCAACGCCAGTGAATAAACTCGCGGCAAACCGTCTCTTATCTTGGGAAGTTCCCGATAAAAGCCGCGCGGCAGATCTTCGCGTATTTGCCGCAGTTGCTCTTCGACTATTGTGAAGTTATCGAGCATCCACTCGGCGTCTGTCGTGAGATCTTCTCCGGCAATAATCGAGCGGGTCAATTCGGCATGGACGGCACGGAGCACTTCGCCATTTTCTTGGATGCGCTTCTGAAAGAGACGATTGGACTTGTTTCCTTTGATCTTGCTGACATGCAGAGTCTGACTCAAGCCCCGCGCGTGCTCTTCGAGATGCTCGACACTAAACGTCTCGTCGCGCAATGCCGATTCGCCAAGGAACCGCTCGCCAGCAAGTTCAGAAACCATTTCGGGAGCGGTCTCGGTGATTTCAAGCATACGGCCAACGCGGGGCTAAAGGATTACGGATCGATCACAACAACGCACAAATCGCGCTGTGATTTGCGGTCGTGATCAATCGCGAATATCTAAAAAAACGGGTGTTGAGCGATGACGCTCAACACCCGTTGGATAATTCAAAATGGCCGGCGTGTGGGAGGACGCCAAACCTATGTTCGTTGGATCCGGGTTACTTGAGCAAAAAAGGATACGCCTGTGTGCAAGACACGGCGTAACTTTTGCTCGACAATTTGAGTCGGCGAAAGATTGGCACGCTGGTCCTTGACTAAAACATCTTCACCGTCAACACGGTCAAGATTCCCTGGCAAGCGACTCGTACGGCTGCGTAATTCAGATAGTTGCATAAAACGAATTCCTTGGATAAAGCTGAAAATGATAAAGCTCGTAACCAGACTAGGCACATCATGTGCCGAAACTACAGTGTCAAAATACGGCGCTCGGCGACTAAGCAAAATTTCCATTAGTTCATATGGAATTCGGAGCTGGCGAACTCAGCATACAGGAACTCGTCAAAACAACTAGTGGACAAGCAACCAAACTGGTCGTCTTGTAACCAGTTATTGCTATTGTGGGCCAATTGCGTTGATTCTGCGGGATACGACTATCAAGTCGCGACTTCAGCCAACACTTTTGATTCTGAGACGAAGAAACTGCAACGCCAACGACTTGGAAGTCGCAATACTTTTCCAGGCACATAAAGAGTCGATTCATTGCTCACTCTGAGGTGGCCTCAGATAGTCGTGTTCCACGTGTTGACTATCACACTCCGAGAGCGTTCTGCGCTGATGTGCGACGGATTTCGCGTCTATCATGTTTTCCCTAAATGCGCAAATATCATAGGAGTAGTGCATTTACATCAACGGTATCGAGTCCCCAGGATGCTCTGATACGAAGCCCTATGAACAACAGCGCACTAACGCCCCAATATCGCAGAAGCTTGAACGACGAACGGTTCGGCAGGAGCCTCACCCTCCCAAAAACTGGCCGTGATACTGACCGCGCTGTTTTTCACTTGAAAGCGTCTAAGCGGCCGTTCGCCTTGGCGGTGTTCTCGTTTTGATGTTGCTGGTCGTAACGCCGCGCAGAGGGATTTTCTCTACACAAAAAAGCAGATGGTCAACTATTGACGAACCAATTTCACCGCGCATGATTTATACGCCGGTTGCCGTGAGTAGGGATCAAAAATTGCATCCGTCAGTCGATTTGTCTCGGTGTAATGCATCGGCAAAAAGACTTGCCCCGGTTGAACGGTCGGTGTCACAAATGCCCTCGCCCGTAGTTCGCCGCGCTGTGACGCGACCCGCAGCCATTCCCCTGTGGCAACGCCAAGTTCCCTTGCATCGCGCGGATTAATCTCCAGATAGACTTCGGCGGGATACAGTTTCTGCAGTACGGCGGACTTGCTGGTGCGCGTCTGTGTATGCCACTGCGCTGCCGTGCCGCGCCCGGTGAGCAGCATGTAGGGATAACGCTCGTTGACCGGTTCCGGCAACGGCCGCGGCGCTTCGTACAGAAACTTGGCGCGGCCATCTTCATGATAGAAGCGGCCATCGGCAAAGAGGCGCCGCTCTTGCCGCGTATCGGGATTCTTCGCTGGATACGGCCATTGCACGCCGCCGGCGGCATCGATCGCGCTATAAGTGTCGATGCCGGTGATGTCGCAGCGTTGGCCGTCGCTGAGTTGCTGCGTGAGCTTGAAGGTCGCCTGGGGCGAACTCCACTTGTCGAACATGCGCCCGCAGCCCCAATACTCGGCGACGAGTTTGAAGATCTGAAAGTCGGCCAAGGCTTCTCCCGGAGCCCTGGCCGCTTTGCGCACGACGCCGAAGCGCCGTTCGGAATTGATAAACGTCCCCTCTTTCTCACCCCAAGCCGCGGCTGGCAGAACCAAGTTCGCCATTTGCGCCGTCTCGCTCGTGGCGTACATGTCTTGCACGACGAGAAAATCGAGCCGGCTGAGAATGTCCCGCCCTTGAGTTTGGTTGATCCACGAATGCGCGGGGTTCGTCGCAACGACCCAGAGCCCGCGGATCTCGCCGCGGAGGATTCCTTCGAAGATCTGGTCATACGCCCAGCTCGCCTGCTGCGGGATCTTTGCCGCATCGATGCCGAGAATGCCGGCGACCTTTTCGCGATGCGCCGGATTGCCAAAGTCATGTCCTCCCAGCAAGTTCGTTGTGTTGCTAAACAACCGTGAACCCATCGCGTTGCATTGCCCCGTGATCGAATTCGCCCCCGTTCCCGGCCGGCCGATGTTGCCCGTCAAGAGCGCGAGATTGATGATCGCTTGCGCCGTGCGGACACCTTGGTGACTTTGGTTCACACCCATCGTCCACCAGAACGAAACGCGCTGGCCGTTGTGTATCAGCGCGGCCATGCGCTCGATGCTGGCCGCTGACAGCCCGGTCTCGCTCACGACGCGTTCGATTGTGTAGTCTTGCAGAAATTCGGCGAGCCCCTCGAACCCGCTGGTATGCTCTCGGATGAAATCACGGTCGAGCCAATCGCGATCCAACAAAATCTTGGCTACGCCGTACAGCAGCGTCAGATCCGATTTCGGATACGCCGGCAGATGCAGCGTCGCGGCCATCGCTGTTTCCGTCGCCCGCGGATCGATCACGATAATCTCGGGCCGGTGCGGATTTTTCATCACCCGCTGCCAAAGGATTGGATGTGCAATCGTCGGATTGGCACCGACAAAGACGAGCACATCGGACTCTTCGAAATCGGCGTATGTGTACGGCGGTGCGTCGAAGCCAAAGGCTTGCTTGTATGCTACGACGGCCGTGGCCATGCATTGCCGCGTATTCCCATCACCGTGAACCATGCCCATGCCAAATTTTGCCAGCGCGCCGAGCAGTGCCATCTCTTCGGTGACGATTTGACCCGTGCTGAGAAAAGCGAGCGATGCGGGGCCGTGCTTTTCTTGAATCCACTTGAACTCGTCGACCATCTTGCGTAGCGCTTGATCCCAAGAGACTGGTTCAAGCTTGCCCGAAGCGTTGCGCAAAAGCGGCGTCGTCGCGCGATCCGGCGCGGAAAGGACTTGCAGCGCTTCCCAACCTTTGGGGCAAGCCATCCCGCGATTGACGGGGTAGTCGAGCGAGGGGGTTAAACCCACCGCTTCGTTTTCGCGCAGATGAACATCCAAACTGCAGCCCGTCGAGCAGAACCCGCACGCCATGCGCGTCTTGGCATCGGAGTGCAACGCGCGCGGAGCGAGCCCCAGGCCAAATTTTCCCGGCTCCAGCAACAGCTCTTCGGTCAACGGACCGTGGCGATCGACCAGGCGTGGCAATAGCGACGCGGGGTGGGCAAAGGGCGAATCGCTCATCAGACAATGCCTCCGGGCATGCGCGGAGCAGCGCAGGCGGCGAAAAATAAGTACCGTTCCAACAACTCGCTGACCAAACACGCCACGACCATCATGCCGGTGATAATCGTGAACCGCGCCAGCGAAACATTAGCCGAGACGTTGGGCAAGTTGTTCAACAAAAACAACGGCAACAGCACGCAACCGAGCATCCCCAAACAAAAGCGGACGAGCGTGACATTGGACAATTCGCCGGCGAGTAACATGGCCGAGCGGCGGAGCGGCGTCATCTGCCGAAACAACAAATGCCGAAAGATGGCGGCATCCCAGACAAGCTTCGTTACTCCAAAGACGATGATGCTTTGCCCCAGTGTGCGGCCATGATCTTGCAGGAGCTGCTGTAATTGCTGGCTAGGACGAAACAGCATCAAGAGCAACAGGCTCAACCACACAACGGCCACCCCCAAGAGCGCGCTCGTGAACACGAAGCGAACGGCAACGCGGGTAAAACTCCAGCATTCGCGGCCGGTGAAGACATAAATCATCGCGGAGCAAAATAATCCGATGATGCCGCTTACGGCAACGCTGCCGCTCAAGACACTCCCCCAGCCGGATGTTGTATCGGCCCCCAACCACCACAGCGCGGCGAAGTAGAGACACGCCAGCTTGGCAAAGACGCCGAACGCCACGATCTCGCGGCTCAGCCACGAATGGCCCAAGCCCAGCACCGCGCGAAACGCATACAACGGCCGGCCCAGATGCAGCGTGCTCGCCGCTAGCGCGAGCAATCCAAACCCGAGCGCATTCGCCGCCAACAAAGGCCGCAACGCCGCTGCCTGTTCACGCGGCAACAGCCGATCAAGGACTGTTCCGATGACAAAACCGCCGACTGACAATTGCGTCAGCACGAGCATCACCACCAGCGGCAGATGGGCATGTTGCGCATGGACGCGGTTGTAATCCGCTGGGAGCATGTTCCGCGGGAGTGTTTTTCGCGTCTTGAATGTCGTCGTCGGCAGCGTGAGTTGCGGATCGGGTGCGGCCGGCAAGAACTGGCTCGTTTCGGCATCGTCGATGACCTGATGCCGATCGACAATGCGAATCGCGATCGCTTGCTGGGGGCAGGCCTGGACACAAGCCGGCGGCTCGCCGACGGCCAAGCGATCGGAACACATGTCACATTTGCGGACGATCCCTTTGCCCGCGTGATATTTCGGAACTTCGTAAGGGCAGGCGAGCGTGCAGTACTGGCAGCCGATACACTGATCGTCTAAGTGTTTGACGATGCCGGTGACCGGGTGCTTTTCATACGCATTGACGGGACATCCGCTCAAACACGCCGGTTCCAGACAATGATGGCAGGCCGTGGTGACGTGCTGAATCACCGGCAACGAAGAACTTCCGCCGACGAGCAGCCCCACGTCGCGCCAAGTCTCCTGTTCATCCAAGCCGTTAAGTGTGTGACACGCGACGACGCACGCTTTGCAACCCGAGCAGCGATCGAGATCGACTTCAAAAGCATACTGTTGACCCGGCGCGGGTTCGGTCGCCGGCAGCAACGACCGATAGAATGCGTTACGTGAGTCAAATGTTACTTGCTCATGGGCTTTGCTGAATTGTTCCACGGCCGAGAGCTCGCGCTGTTCTGCCAGTAGCCGATGCAACATCGTGAGACCCGCATCAGGCGCAGCGGTCAACTCAGGCTGCCGCAAATGGCAAGCGGAGATTGGACCGGCGATGACGGGTAGGAGACTCATCAAAGGACTCCCGCTTCGGCCAGCACGGGGATATCGAGTGGAGCAACGCTATTGCACGAAGTCATACACGATGTCGCGAGCTTGCAGCCAATCTCGGTGGCCAATAGCGCGTCGAGCTCCTCGACGGGCGGCAGCAACAGCAAAACGGTGTCGTCGATTACTTTTACCGGGAACGTGCGGATGCGATATTCTTCGCCCTGCAGCGATTCGCCGCTCTGCAGCGAGAACGTTTTCTTGTGCAACGGACAAGCAACTTTCGGCGTGTCGCCCGCGTTACCCAGAATGCCGCGCCCGAGGACAAACGCTTTCTTATGAGGGCACATGTTCTGAGTGGCGTACCACTCGCCGCGGCTGGCAAAGTTGAACACCGCGATTTGCGTCTTGCCATGCTTGATCGTTGCGCCGCCATCTGCTGGGAAGTCGCTCGTGTTGCCGACAAGGATCCATTCCAACGCTGGCTTTGGTTCCTGTTTTTGTTCGTTGCGATGCTCCCCGAGCGTCCGGCCATCGAGCATTCGAAACTGATCGAGGGAGACAAGCTCGTTGGGCCAATCGGCCGGGCGTTGTTGCTCGCGCTCCGAGACAAATTCGATACACGAATCGGACTCATCCGAGTTGACGAACTGCTGAAAGCGTTTGCGCTTCTCTGGATCACGCACCACGGCAGCCCATTCGCATTGATAAGAGTCAACGAGACGCTGCATCATCGCGTCGAGTTCGGCACACAGCCCGAGTTTGTCGTTGATGATGACATCTCGCAGGTGATCGAGCCCCCCTTCGAGCTTTTCACGCCAGACACTCGTCCGCGTCAGTCGATCCGCCGTCATGATGTAGTACATCAAAAACCGATCGATGTATTTCAGCGCCGCTTCTTCGTCGAGGTCGCTGGCCAGTAGTTCCGCATGCCGGGGCTTCAATCCGCCGTTGCCGCAGACGTAAACGTTGTAGCCATTTTCCGTGGCGATCAGCCCGACGTCCTTGCTTTGGGCTTCGGCACACTCGCGTGTGCAGCCCGAGACGGCCATTTTAATTTTGTGCGGCGCGCGGATCCCCTTGTAACGATTCTCGACGCGGATGGCGAAGCCGACGGAATCTTGCACACCATAGCGGCACCAAGTGGAGCCGACGCAACTCTTTACGGTGCGCAGCGCCTTGCCATACGCATGGCCGCTCTCGAAACCGGCGTCGATTAACTGTTCCCAAATGTCGGGCAAGTCTTGCACGCGTGCGCCGAAAAGATCGATCCGCTGGCCGCCGGTGATCTTGGTGTAGAGACCATAACGATTCGCGACCTGCGCGATCGTGGCGAGTTTGTCCGGCGTGATTTCTCCGCCGGGGACGCGCGGCACGACGGAATACAATCCGCCACGTTGAATGTTGGCCAGGAATCGGTCGTTTGAATCCTGGAGCGTTTCGTGTTGCGGTTCGAGGATGACATCGTTCCAGAGACTGGCCAAGATCGAAGCGATCGTTGGCTTGCAAATTTCGCAGCCTTGGCCGCGGCCGCAATGCATGAGCACTTCGTTCCAGGTGCGCAGCTCTTTGACCTTGATCATCGCAAACAATTCGGTGCGCGAGTACGCGAAATGTTCGCACAAATGATCGACGACTTTCTTGCCAGCCTTCTTCATTTCGCTTTTGATCAAATCCGTGATCATTTGCTGGCAGCCGCCGCAGCCGGCCCCGGCCTTGGTACAGCTTTTGATCGCGGCGACACTTTCGGCTCCGTTGCGCACGGCCGTGGCGATGGTTCCCTTGCTAACATTGTTGCAGGAGCAAATCTGTGTGTTGTCGTCGAGCGTATCGCAGGATGCGGCCGCGCTTTGCTTGCCGAGAATCAACTCGTGGGGCGAACACGGCAGCGCCGCGCCGCTGCGAAAATAGCCGACCAATTTGCTATAGTCCGCGGCGTCGCCAATCAACATTCCCCCGCGTAATCTCGTCCCATCGAGCGAGAAATACAGCTTCTTGTAGACGCCGGTGAAGGGGTCTTCGTAAGAAATTGATTTCGCTTGGTCAGCCGGCGGCTCGTGTTCGCCGAAGCTGGCCATGTCGATGCCCATCAGTTTCAGCTTGGCCGACAAGTCTGTCCCGGAAAAACGCCGCTCGCCGTCCGTCAGGTTCGCCGCCGCGATCTCGGCCATCTCGTAACCCGGCGCGACGAGTCCGTAAATCCGTCCTTCGTGCAGCGCACATTCGCCGATCGCCATGATTCGCGGATCCGACGTTTGTAAATGATCATTGACCGTGATGCCGCCACGTTCGCCAAGCTTCAATCCAGCTTGCTTCGCCAATTCATCCCGCGGACGAATGCCAGCGGCGATGATGAGCATGTCGCACTCGAGTGACGTCCCATCGTTGAAGTTCACTCGTTCGACGATGCCATTTCCCTCGACGGATTTGGTTTCCCGACGTAGCAGGACTTTGACGCCCAGACTTTCGATTTTGTCGCGCAACATCCGCGACCCGATCTCGTCAAGTTGCCGCGGCATGAGCCGGGCCGAGTGTTCGAGTACGGTTGTTTCTAGGCCCAAGTCGAACGCGGCCTTCGCGGCCTCCAGCCCCAACAACCCGCCGCCGAGCACCGCGCAGCGCTTCGAGTGCTTGGCGTATTCCAAGATGTGCTGCAAGTCCTCGATCGTGCGATAGACAAACGCGCCGCGCAATTGAATCCCCGGGACGGGCGGAACAAACGGCACGGATCCGGTCGCGAGAATCGCGTAGTCGTACGCGATTTCCTGCCCCTTGTCGGAGCGAATCACGCGCCGCTGCCGATCAATGGCGCACGCTCGATCCCCGACGTGCAACTCGACGCCGTGCTCGGCGTACCATTCGGTGCGCGCGAGCATCATTTGCTCGGCATCACGATGGGCAAAGAAGCCTGTCAACCCGACGCGATCGTACGCGGCGCGTGGTTCTTCGCAAAAGGTCACGATGCGGAAACGATGTTCCGTATCAATCTCGACGAGTCGTTCACAGAAACGCTGCCCCACCATCCCGTTGCCAATGACCACGACGGTTTGCGTGGCCGTGGCACGAGCGACGGCGCTCGAGGATGAAAATGGATTGTCGGCAATATCCATGGCACGCACCTTCGGAAAGACAAGTCAGGAGTGGCGAGAGAAATTTCGACGCGACTAACTCGAAGCTCCGGCGAGTTCGCCGGGCTTGGCCGTATCCGCGGCCGCGCTCTCGATCGACCGTTGGGCAGCCAACTCGGCGGCCGGACTAAAGGTCACCGCGAAACTCAAGAACGAAGCGCATGTCACCACCGCTCCCAACAGAAACAGCACCGTCGACCAATCGAGGCCTTCGATCTTGAACAAAAAACCCGCGGCTACGGCACCGATGTTTCCGCCCGCTCCGACGATCCCGGAGACCGCGCCCAAGCCGCGATTCGCAACAAACGGCACGACGGCAAACGTCGCCCCACAGGCCATGGCAATGAGCAAGGTCAGCAGCACGAGTGCCGGTGCAGCGGTCCAAAGCGTGGTCGATTGCGCGAAGAGCATGAGCACGATCCCTTCGGCCAGGATCAAGAGAAACAGCCACTTCACGCGGCCCGCTAATCCCCAGCGCTTCCCCCAACGATCCGCCAACAAACCACCCAAGGCGCGCGCAAAAAGATTCATCGATCCGCAAACGCCGGCGATGATGCCTGCCCATTTCATCGCTTCCATCGTCGGCAGGCTTTTGAGTTCGGCAAAAGAATCCACCAGGTAAAGCACCGCGACATTATTCAGGACCAGTTCAATACCAAAGCACGCGGCATATACAACGGCCAAGGCCCACACGCGATGATTCGCGCTCGCTTCCAGAAACGATCCTTTGGTCGCCTTCGGCGGCGGCATCAAACCCGCAGCGCGCAACTCCGCATAATTTCCGGCCGGCGTGTCTTGTGTGTAGCGCCAATAGACCCATGCGAAACACAGACACATGACGCCATTCAAGGACATCGCCAAGCGCCAACTGGCCGAGGAACTCAGCCCAAGCACCGTGGCGAACAAGGCAAAGACCAGCGGCATCACCATTTGCGTCACGCCCCCGCCGAGATTTCCCCAACCGGCCGTCGTCGCGTTTGCCGTGCCGACGCAATTCGGCGCGAACATGATCGACATGTGAAACTGTGTGATGACAAACGACGCGCCGATCCCGCCGATTAAGATCCGAAAGAATAAAAACGATTCGAAGTTATTGGCCCACGCGATTCCAAACAGTGGGATCGCCCCTAGCGCCAAGAGCCAGGTATAGGCTAGCCGTGGTCCGTAGCGATCGCAGACCCAACCCATGATTAGCCGTGCGATCACCGTCACAGCGACCGAGCCAATCATGCACCAGCCGATTTGATCCTTGGTCAGTTGCAACTCATCGCGAATGATCGTCATCAGCGGTGCAATGGCGAACCACACAAAGAAGCACAAAAAGAAAGCCATCCAGGTGAGATGAAACGCACGCATCTGCGGCGTATGAAAATTCTTCAACTCGATGCGGTTTGCTTTGCCGATTAATGGGGACATCTGTTTTATTCCTCGCGAGTTCGAATGCTTTAACGCCTATGTGCGGCAGCTATCGCAACTCCGAGTCCCGCGCTGGGCTTTGGGAGAATTTCTTCGGAAAGCCGAAGTGAATGCGGTCGCGGCAACCTTTTCGAGCGCAATGGCTTGCAACTTTAATGCGCGTCTCTGCCCGAGGCCTGGGCAGAATTCAAAGCGATCGCTAAAGGAATGAAAAATTCTCGATACGAATTTCCATAGAAATTGCGGCACCCAGCATCATTTCTGCTTCTTGCCAAGCGATGCACGGTTTGTCGGAACGAAATTTTCTATTGGTTTTGAAGATGCCCATCACGCCAAATCTCTCATGTCCTCCAATCCGTCCCAACCCATCACCGAAGTCGCGGCTGATCGGCTCGTGCGCCGACTGGAAGCGCGCTATGTGATTTTGTTGGCCGCGGTTGCTATTGCCCTGCTGCTGGACCAGGCTCTGGTGCAACCCGGATTGGCGAGCCTCAACTCCTATGCCCCGGCGATTAATCTTGCGGGCCGGCAGCGGATGTTGAGCCAGCGCATTGCCAAATCGGCCTTGGCACTTTCGCTGGAACAGTCGGCCGCGGTTCGTCAGGGCATTTGGCAAGAACTGCGCGATTCGTTGACTGCTTGGACTGCGGCCCACGAGACGCTCTTCAAAGACGAAAGCAATCCACAGCTTACACAACTGGCGGTGCCGGATTTGGCTGCTGAAATCGCGCGTTTGGAATTGCGCTTTCGAACAATTCATCAAGCCGCCGAATTGTTGTTGCACGCAACCAAATCAATGGATTCAAAAGAGTCTTTGGCTGAGTCAGCGCAAACGGCGGTCAACGAGATTCAAGCAAACGAAGGCGAGTTCCTCCGCTCGATGGATCGTCTGGTCGGCTTGCTCGAAACGGCTTCGGATGAGGCCGTGTCACGGTTACGCTATATCTCGCTGGCGATTTCCACCGGAATCCTGCTGTCGTTGCTTGCTATTGGGTATTGGGTTCTGCGTCCCGCGACGCGCGCGATTCGCATCCAAGTCGATGACCTGGAGCAACGGATCGCGGCACGGACGGTAGAACTCGCCGCGACGAACGCTTCGTTGTTGCATGAAATTCGCGACCGCGAGGCAGCCGAATTGCGATCGCAACAATTGTCAGCTCAATTAGCTCATGCGGGCCGCGTCTCGACGCTGAGCCATCTTTCCACCGGCTTGGCACACGAGTTGAATCAGCCCTTGGCGGCGATTGTCAACTACGCCGAGGCATGCCGCGTCCTAGGAACGAAGCCGGATTTCGACCGCGAGACGCTGCAGAAACATCTGCACGAAGTTCATTCCTCGGCCATGTTGGCGAGCCAGATCGTCCGCCGGATGCGAGATTTCACTCGGCCACAAGCGGCGGAGCAAGTCCCCTGCGAATTGCATCCGCTCATTCGTGAGGTCGCCGCCTTGATGCGGATAGAACTGGAACGTGCCGAGGTATGCCTCTCGCTGCACCTCACCGCCGACGAACCGCTGATCCAAGCCGACCCGATTCAAATCCAACAGGTACTTGTCAACCTGATTCACAACGCAGCCCAGGCATTGCAAGCGGTGGACTCTGCGCTGCGTCGGATCGACATTCGTACTCAATCCCTAGACAACCAACTTCAGATCACGGTTGCTGATTCGGGGCCGGGGCTAACAGATTCTATGAAATCGACAATTTTTGACCCCTTTGTGACGAGCAAAGCCGAGGGAATGGGGTTGGGGCTTTTCATTTGCCGCTGCATCGTCGAACAACATCATGGCCAGATTCATGCCGAGTCAACAACTTTTGGAACGATCCTCTGTGTCACGCTTCCCCTCGGTGCTCGCAACGAACACGATTCCGCCGCCAGTGCCGACCATTTATATCGTTGACGATGAGCGACAGATGCGCGATTCGCTCCAAGCGCTGCTCACAACGCTGGGCTACGCAGTGCATTGCTTTGCTACGCCGCAGGAGTTCTTGAATTACTATCAGGCCGATTTCCCTGGCTGTCTCCTGTTGGATGTGCGCATGCCAGGGCAAACGGGATTGGAGCTTTATGAGCATCTCGTCAAAGAGAAAAAACGTCTGCCCGTGATCTTCATGACGGCCCACGCCGATGTTTACACGGCCGTCTCAGCGATGAAGAGCGGAGCGATTGAATTCTTGGAGAAGCCGTTTGATCGGAGCAAGCTGCAAACCAACATTGAGCGTGCGTTAGCACTCGATGCACAGTGGCGGCAGCGCGAACATCAGTACGCCGCCATCGAAGACCGCATCGGGAAACTCCGCGACCGCGATCAAGAAACGCTCGCACTCCTGCTGGCTGGTCACTCGAACAAGGTCATGGCCGCGAAACTCTTGCTGTCCGAACGCGCGGTCGAGATGCGGCGAGCTTCACTCATGCGTAAGCTCCAAGTCGATTCCGTGGCGGAACTCTACGAACTCGCCCTGACGCATCGAATCCTTTCGGACTTGCGGCAAGCGAATGAACAATCGCATCTGCTGCGATGGTAGCGATGTGGATTCTGAAGAGCTTGTGTGCGGGTCCAGGTTCAGTTCTTTGCCGCGGGGCAAAAGCTTCGGTTTTCCGAAGCTCTTAGTTCGGCTGCTCCCTGCCGACTATTTCCATCTCCGTAACACTTCAGCCGTCTGAAGTAATCACTCATTCTCCAACTGCGGTAGCCCAGGACTTTCGGACAGCGGCGGTCGGATGTTTTACGCCGCTTGGGCCGGGGCTACCGCTGGAAAGCCTGACCTACAGCGACGGTTCCAGCGCCTCGGCCCGGGATTCGTTCAGAACTTGCAAGAACGTCTCCTCGAGTGTGCGCCGTTCGCGGTGTACTTCGAGCAGGCTGAGGCCCGCCGTGCGCCAGGCATCGACCGCGCGATCCCAGTCCGCCGCCGATAACTCAGGCAGCCGGAGCGTCACCTCGGCCGGCGTCTCGTTCAGGACGTGCAACTGTTCGGCGATCGTGGGCAACTGGCACGAGTGCAGCGCCTGCAGTGCGGCGGATTCGGTGCCGCGGAGTGTGACCTTCATCGTCGGTTCGCTGGTGAGTTCGCTGACCTTGCCCGTCTCGAGGACGCGGCCGAGGTCCATCATCGCAACGCGATCGCAAAGGAGTTCCATCTCTTGCAAATGGTGGCTGTTCAAGAAAATCGTCTTGCCCGCGTTGCGCAACTCGACGAGCAGATCTCGCAGCTCCGCGCGGCCGACGGGATCGACGCCATCGGTTGGTTCGTCGAGGATCAGCAGCTCTGGATCGTGGAGCAGAGCCTGCGCCAGGCCGAGCCGCTGTTGCATCCCCTTGGAAAATTGCCGCACCGGCGTCGTGCCCCACTTCGCGATGCCGAGCCGTTCCAGAATTGGTCCGCGGCGTTCGCGGACGGTGCGGGGACTGAGGCCGCTGAGCCCGCCGAAGTATTCGAGCGCGGTGAGCGCCGTGTGATGCCGCGGCACGCGATGGTTCTCGGGCAGGTACCCAATCCGCCGCCGCGCGTTCATCGACCCGGCGGGTTGTTCGAGGATCGAAGCAGTACCGCTTGTCGGCCGGACGATGCCGAGCAAGGTCTTGATCAACGTCGTCTTGCCGGCACCGTTGGGTCCGAGCAAGCCAAAGATTTCGCCCCGCGGGACGCTGAGGCTCACGCCGCGTAGCGCCGTGACGATCCGCGGCCGAAACCAGCCGGTTTTGTAGGTTTTGACTAGGTCCGTGACGATGATGGCGGGTTCGCTCGATGAGCGCGCGTGCTCGTTCGAGTTAGTGAGGTTCGGCGATGGCGTGGCGAGGGACATGCAGGGCTCTTTTGTAGCCCGTAGCGTTAGCGAGGGCGAGGAGAAACACATCAAAAACTTACATCGCTATGACGCAAGCGGTTGGGTACCCAACCGCTTGCGTCATAGCGATCGATTTGCAATTACAGCTTCCCCCGCGCACGGAGTTCGGCTTCGAGTTGTTTGGTCAGTTCGGCGCGGCGGGCGTAGACTTCGCTCAGGCGTTGATTCAATCGCGCCGTGCGGCGCACGCCGAGCGGGAACGTAATGAGCGCGGCTCCGGCGGCGAAGACGAGCGCGACCTGCCATTGCGGCGACTGGCGCATGCGTTCGAAGCCCGGCATGTAGTAGCAAAACCACCCGACGACAAACCCCGCGAGCGCGGCCGAGAACATCCAGAACGCGATGATAAACGTGCACCAGAGCCAACGCTTGGGCGCGGAAGAGAATCGGGGGCTCTCGTAGGGGTTAGTCACAGGTAACAGGAGGACAGGATTACAGGAGACAGGGAAACAGCAGGATAGACAATACTTCTCAGCACCGTTTAGCGGCGACTCGAAGAGGAGCGAGCTGCATGCGTCGAGCAACTTCTTTATCGTATCCGCCGCGCAAGTTTCAGGAAACCGCCCCTGGGAGATATGCGACCGGCGTAGTCTAATAGAATGCACTGCACGATTCTCCAAGGAGGTGAACTCCTTGGCTTTGAACGCTGTCCTAGTTTGCATTCCTGTCTTCCTGTCCTCCTGCAATCCTGTCCTCCTGATCCCCATGTCCCGCGTTGTTCTAGCGATGTCCGGCGGTGTCGACAGCAGTGTCGCCGCGCATCTGCTGCGCGAGGCGGGTCATGAAGTCGTCGGCGTCTTCATGCGCCACGGGCAGACACTCGAGACGGCATGCGCGATTTCGTCGGGAGCCGGTAGTGCTGGCAAGATCTCCGCGCCGAACCCGCTGCAGATCGTCACGCCGAGTTCGGCCCACAAGCAAGGTTGCTGCACCGCCAGCGACGCCGCTGACGCGCGGCGGGTTGCGGATAAGCTCGACATCCCGTTTTATGCCCTCGACTTCACCGCGGCGTTCGATCGGATCATCGATTACTTCGTCGACGAGTATAGCAACGCGCGCACGCCGAATCCGTGCGTGATGTGCAACAACTGGATCAAGTTCGGCCGACTCTTCGATTACGCCGACAGCATCCAAGCCGAATTCGTCGCGACGGGCCACTACGCGCGGCTTAGCAACGACGCGTCGGGTCAGCCGCAACTGCTGCGCGGGATCGACGATGACAAGGACCAGTCGTACGTCCTGTTCGGCGTCGAGCGGCATTTGCTTTCGCGGATGCTCTTGCCCGTTGGCGAGTTTCGCAAGCCAGAAGTTCGCCGGTTAGCCGGTGAAGTCGGCATGCGCGTCGCGGAGAAGAAGGACAGCCAAGAAATCTGCTTCGTCGCCGCTGGCAAACAGGCCGAATTTGTCCGTGCGCGCCGTGCGCTCTCCGGCAGCCAACTCGACACGTCGGGCGAGATCGTCACCGTCGATGGGACCGTCGTCGGCACGCATGCCGGCATCGAGGGCTACACCATCGGCCAGCGCAAGGGGCTCGGCGTCGCCTTCGGCGAGCCGCGCTACGTTGTGCGCATCGAGGGCGATACCCGCCGCGTGGTGCTGGGGCAGCGCAGCGACCTGGAGCGGACGACGCTGCGCGCGACGGGCGCGAACTGGCTCATTGATACGCCGAGCGAACCCTTTTCCGCACTGGTGCAGATTCGCTACAACAGCACGGCCCATCCGGCGACGGTCACGCTGCGCGGCGCGGGCGAGTTCGACGTCGTCTTCGACGAGCCGGCACACGGCGTTGCTCCAGGTCAAGCGGCGGTTGTTTATGCTAGCAGCGGTGTTAGCGCCGGCAGTGGCAGTGCTGGCGAACGTGACACTGCGAATGAACGAGTTCTTGGCGGCGGCTGGATTGCTAGCTAAAGACATCTTGCTTTGACAGCACTCCATTAGCCCCCCGTCAATGTCGGGGGAGCAGCGGGTAAAACAAAGCAAAAGTTTTCTACTCCAAGACGCGATATCCAATGCTTCTCAGCATGTAATCACATGCGGCGTCAAACTCCCCCGGTCATTGACCGGGGGCTAATTGCATTCGCTGCAAGCATGACAACCGCAAAGAGCTCGCGACGTCAAACTTTAACGATTGACCTCACCCGGTTGGATTCTGCCGATCGTAACCGACGATGTTGATTTTACGTCTAGGCAGGAAGTCAGATCGCATTTCGTCAAAGCCCAGGGGTTCATCCCCTGGGAGCATTGATGCCATCGGGGAGCGCACGGATGACATATTCCATCGCACAAAAAGCGCGCGTGGTCACGGCCTGGATGCTGGTGGCGTTGGCAAGTCTGCTGTTCGCTCACGCGATTCAAGCCCAGCCCGGCCCGCGCGCGACTCAACCCGGCGACAGCGTCGAACAAGTCGAACCGGGCATCGAGATCAAGCGTTCCGCCACGGGCAAAGAAACGGTCAAGGTCGATCTGAGCATCCGGCCGATCAACTCGATCTCGCTCAACATTGCGCCGCCCAAGGGCGAGATGCCGGTGAACTTGGCGCAGCAGCAGATGCAGAGCCAACTGCCGCAGTTGCTGCAAGATCGGCCGTACGAGCCGTGGAATTATTACTGGACCGCGACGGCGTTCTGCCATCAGCCGCTCTACTTTGAGCAGGTCAACGTAGAACGCTACGGACACAACGCGGGCTGTCTGCAGCCGGCCGTTTCCGCGGCGCACTTCTTCATTACGATTCCGATGTTGCCCTACAAGATGGGCCAGGATCATCCGTGCGATTGTGTCTACACGCTCGGCCACAGCCGGCCGGGTGATTGCAACGCGTGGGAGCCGCACGACCTGCGGTGCAGCACCTGGGGCGCACTCGCGCAAGGCGTCGTCGTGACGGGGATCGTTTTCGCGATGCCGTAGGTTAGGCTTTCCAGCCTGACATCTCTGAGTACAACTCAGAATCATGTGCCCCTCATAAAACCCTGTCTGGCTCCCTCCCCCTTGCGGGGAGGGCTGGGGAGGGGGTTCTTTATTGCCCGGAATGAAATTATATGCAGGGAGCATCTCGGGTTGGCTCCGTTTTAGAAATGCGACGTCAACTCTAGTCCCCCCTCCCTAACCCTCCCCACGAAGGGGGAGGGAACCAATCGGGGTTTTGGGAAGGAATCGCTTCGCTGCAATTCGGCGATCTTTTTGTCGCCCTCGCTAACGCTACGCGCCTACAAAAATGCTTGACTCCCTCGCTTACGCGTCGGGCTGCTATTGTTACAACCGCACGACCTGCACGCGGTGATTGAGTGAGTCAAGGATGATCGTGCGGCCCGTGCTGTCGCGGACGCTGCACCAGGGGTTGAAGAGCTGCCGCTCGCGATGGCCCGGCTCGCCCCAGGCGCCGAGCGTCTTGCCCTCGGGCGTGAATTTCTGCACGCGGTTGTTGCCGTACTCGCAGATTTCAAGATTGCCATCGGGATCGAAGTACAGAGCATATGGGTACGCGAGTTGCCCAAGCGCGGTCCCTTGCTCGCCCCACATTTTCAAGTGCTTGCCCGTGGTGTCAAAGACCTGGATCCGATGATTGCACGCGTCGGCGACCCAGATCCGGTCTTGCTTGTCGAGCGTGATCGATTGGGGGCGGAGGAATTCGCCCGGCTGGCTGCCGTGGCCGCCCCACATGCGGACGAACTTCCAGTCGAGGTCGTAGACATGCAGCCGATCCCACTCGCCGTACTCGCTGACGATGTGGTTGCCCTCGGAGTCTTCGGCGATGTCGGTGACGAAGTGAAACTCGCCCTCGCCCGGCCCGCGCGTCCCGCCGATGGTCCGCAGGAGTTCGCCCTCGGGCGAGTAGACGAGGACGCGATAGTAATGCGTGTCGGCGATCATGATCGAGCCATCGCGGGCGACGCTCAGCCCCGTCGGCCGGCCGAGTTCATGCGTCGGCGTTTGCCAGTGACGCAGGTACTTGAAGTCGGCGTCAAACACCTGAATCCGCGCGGTCATGTCGACGATGTAAAGATTGTCGTCGGCGTCGATCGTGATCCCGCGCGGCTTGGTGAACCGCCCCGGCGAGATGCCATGCCGCCCAAACGTCGCGAGCCACTCGCCGCGCGAAGAGCTCGGCGTCGATTCGCCGCAGCCGCTGAGGCCGGTCAACGCGAGAGCGCCGAATCCGGCGAGGGATTGTAAGCAACGGCGGCGAGAGAAACGAGAGGACATTTTCTCGATTGTATCAAAGAATTCGCAGCGATTCTTCTAACGGCCGTTTAGCGGCGACGCGGAGCGGAGCGTTTTTCCACAGGCGCGTAGCGTTAGCGAGGGCGACAAAAATTCGAAGCTCAAAATAAATCTATAGATTAAGAAGACGCTTAGTTATTTCGGCTGCGGCGGGATGGCGGAGAATAGGGAGCGGAGCGCCGCCAAGCAGGCATTGGTATCGGGAATGGTGAGTTCGCCGATCAATTCCCAGCTCTCCTTGCGGGTGCGTTTCAAGTGATTCGCTACGGCCACGGCATCAGCCGCGAGGAATTGGGGATAGTCCTTTTGGGAGATGCAGACTTCACTCAATGACGGCTTTCTTTTGGAATACTGAATTGGAATTACCAAGACAGTCGTCTCGTGAGGTGCGTTATTGAATTCGCTTTTGGAGACCACGACGGCCAATTCTTGTGTCGTGGGACTTGGCTTCCGTCGCAGCACATGGCCAGGGAACAAATCACGCGCAACTGCCATGGTCGATGCCCCGGTTATTTTATCAGATAGACAATTGGCTACGCCGCTTGTTTGTTAAGAAGTTACTCGCTTAACGGTTCGCAGTTGTCAACCGAATCGAGATCCCAATAGAGTGCCGAGAGTTGGTTTCTTGCGGCAAGAACTTGATTCTGGAGCTTTTCAATTCCAGCTTCGGCCTGAAGTATCAAGGAATCGTAAGCGGCTGCCAAGGCTATGTAGTTGGAATGAGTTTCCGCAGGTGTTAGTTGTTCCGCAGTTGGTTTTTTCCAATTTGTGTCTAGGTAGAATTTCTGTCTGTCGAGTTCCGCGAAGGCGTTTTGCGCTTGTGCAAACAAATTGACAATCGCCGTGTTGCAGTTAGAGTCTGCAATTTGCAGGTTGCCCTTCGTTGGCAATTCACTGCTGGTGGCCAGGGAATCAGCATTACTGCTTGCTGCCAATTGATTGTCAAGCATAGGAATACCTGAATCGAAAACGATGCTGTCCGAGAATTACTATCTCTTCGTTTTTATTATACTCCTCCCCAGGAGAACTTATCAGATAAAAGGTTCTTCTCCCATGACAGTGGGTGAGCAACCTTGCCGATCACGATGTTACGTTACGGATTCCTCTTCTCTGTTTGTTGCGTATCACCCTGAAAGTGTTCTTGCTTCCTAGACATGAATTCGAAGCGGAAAGCCGAAAAAGTATGATTCTCCAGTTGACTTGGCTGCTCGATGCTTCGTTTCAAGGCAACGGAAACGAAACTTATGCCAAAACCAATCGCGAATCAGAGAAGAGGAACCCGTAATCGCGGAATTGCCGACATTTTGACAATCACCCACACGCTTGGGTGAAGAACCAATAAAAATTACGCCAGTGTCTTGTTTGTTTATTAATTCGCCGGTTCCCGAATCAACGCCGCCAGCGGAATCGCCAACGCACGAGCAGCGACGCCGAGGCACAGCATCGCAACACAGGCCTCTCTCAGCATCACGAGGCTCCCCCTGTTCCCGGTGAGCTTATCAAACAACACGCCCCCGCCGATCGTCGCCGCGGCGTGGAGCAAACTCCCCAGTGCCTCATACGCCGCGATGTAGCCAGCGCGTTCTTCCGGCGGCGCGAACTTCAGAGCCAGGTTCGGCAGCGCGACGTTGTGCACCGCATACGCTGACCAGCAGAGCCACCCGAGGCCGATCCACAGCCACGGCGCGAACTGATCCGGCTGGGCCAAGAGATAGCAGCCCAGCCCCACAGTCACGATCGTCTGCGCGATGGTCAAGGCCCGCCAATAACCCGCTCGATCAAAGTGTTTTTCCAGGGCGACACTCGTGCCAAGCTGCCCGACCTGCATCACCGTGCGAAGGATGTTGTTGGTGAGGAGCGAAAACCCGAGCACATCCCTGGTCCAGAGAAACTGCGCCGTCTGCGAAATGCCATTCGCAAACGAGAGCCAGCCCCGAAAGAGCAAGAACGGCCAGTACGCCCGATCGCGAAACGGCGCCAGACACTCGGCGAGCGAGGTACCGCGCTCCAGTACGTTAGGCTTTCCAGCCTGACCTTCTGGCGACTCACTTTCTACAGCTTCACCCGCCGGCAACCGCCGCAACACCACAACCGACGCCAAGAGAAAACCGCAACCGACCAAATGCACCGCGGCGTAACCCCACGACTTGGTGTTGGTCGCCGTGTTCAACCAATCGACGGCGTAGCTCGACGCCCAACTGATCGGAATGACGAAGGCGAGTTGCAGGGCTTGCCGTCGGCTAAAGACACGGCCGCGCATCTCGGCCGGGACGAGCGCGCCGTACCAACTCCACTGCGCGACCTGGCCGAGGTACTCGAGCAATTGATGGACGAAGATCAAGCCGATGAGCCCGCCGAGCGCGGCGTGGTCCCAATTCTTGGCCCGATGATCGATGATTTGCAGCCCGAGTAGGAGCAGGCCGTAACTCAACAGCGACAGTTGATAATACGCGCGCTTCGAGTCGCCCAGCACGCGCGTGAGCCACGGCGCGAACAGCCGTAAGATGCCCGCCAGGTTCGGCAGCGCCAGGAGCAGCGACAGTCCCAACCCCGCCGCGCCCAAATCGCGGCCGAGGAACAAAATAAAGTTCGCGGTCGTCAGCGCGTTGCCGACAGCCCAGAGCACGCCATTGCGTTGAATGGCGGCGGTGATTTCGTCTTGGTTCCATTCCCGCGCGGGCTGCAGCGGCGACTGCGGTGCGGCGTAGGGGTTATCGTGATTCATCGACTCGAGTGGTGCGAAGCTCAAACTAGTTTGATGTCCGCCGAGAAATCTTCACGATGATCATTGTCATCCTTTACGAGCAGCCCCGCATCAACCAAGGCGTAGACAATCCGGCCAAGATCAGCACCTGTCAGAAGTCCCGCATCATTCATGAATTCCGTGGCATGTTCTTCGAAGAGATCACGTGCGTAAAGCGGGGCCGCATGACATACATCTCTGGCCTCACATTCGCGCCGATAATCTTCTACCGGACGAGGGCCATCATCATGGTAGTAGAGAGCCACCGGAACGAGATCGCGTACAAAGCGCACTGCCGAGGGCGATACGGCTAGAGAGTCAGCCACGGCTTGGTATTCTGGCTCAAGTTCTTCGGGATACCACTGCATTTTCAGTCCCAGATCAGCACTGTTTTTTCGCAGCCAAAGAAAACAAGCTTAACAGCAATTTGAACATAGTCCATGAACCCCTAGTCCGCGTCCAGCGTCTGCGGTAATTTGGAGCGTTCAACGCTCCTCTTCGAGTCGCCGCTAAACGGATGGCTCGTGACGCACGCATTCTAACTCCTAACTTCTAACTCCTACATTCTTCTCCCATGAGCGATCCTTACTTTCAGTCCCTCTTCGCCGAACGCATCGGCGGTATCAATTACGGCAAGGGGACCGAGATCTACAAGTTTGAAAAGATCAAGCGTGCGAAGCGCAAAGCGCTCGCCGAACATCCCGAACGCAAGTTGATCGACTTTGGCATCGGCGAGAACGACGAGATGGCACCCGAGAGCGTGCGCGCTTGTATGGCCAAGGAAATCAACAAGCCCGAGAATCGCGGCTACGCCGACAATGGGATCGCCGCGTACAAGGAAGCGGCCGCACGGTTCATGGACCGCAACTTCGGCGTGAAACTCAATCCCGAAACCGAAATCAATCACGCCATCGGCAGCAAGCCGGCCTACGCGATGTTGCCCGCCGCGTTTATCAACCCGGGCGACGTCACGCTGATGACCGTCCCGGGCTATCCCGTCGCCGGCACACACACGCGTTACTACGGCGGGACGGTGTATCGGTTGCCGCTGCTCGCGGAGAACGATTTCTTTCCCGACCTCGATGGCATTCCGGCCGATGTTCTGACGCGGACGAAGCTGCTTGTCCTCTGCTACCCCAACAGCCCCACGGGCAAGCTCGCGACGGTGGACTTTTACAAGAAGGCAATCGACTTCGCCTTGAAGAACAAAATCGTCATCGTTCAAGACGCGGCGCACATGATGCTGAGCTACGACGACAAGCCGTTGAGTTTCTTGAGCGTGCCCGGCGCGAAGGACGTTGGCGTCGAGGTGCACAGCATGAGCAAGGGCTGGCACATGATTGGCTGGCGGCTCGGGTTCGTCGCGGGGCATGAACTGATCGTCCGCGCGTTTGCCGACGTCAAGGACAACAGCGACTCGGGCCAGTTCATGGCGATCCAACGCGCGGGTGCCGCGGCGCTCGACGACGCGTCGATCCCACTGCAAGTCCGTGCCAAGTACCGCCGCCGCTTGGAGAAGCTAGTCGCGGTGCTCAAGAAGTGCGGGTTCACCTGCGAAATGCCGGGCGGGACGTACTTCCTCTACACGCTCGCGCCGAAGGGCCTGAAGAACGGCACGAAGTTCGAGAACGCCGAAGCCGCGAGCCAGTACCTGATCAACGATCACTCGATCATCACGGTGCCGTGGGACGATGCGGGCGCGTTCTTGCGTTTCAGCGTGACCTACGAAGCACCGGACGAAGCGGCCGAAGACGCGCTGATGAAGTTGACGCTCGAGCGGCTGCAACAGATCGGGCCGGTGTTTTGAAGTCGTTGTTCTATGACTAACGATCAATGTCAGGTTGTAAGTGTGTTGCTTGTAGGTCCGGAGGACCGACCGCCAATAGCCCGGGCCGGAAGGCCCGGGTAGAAGTCTCCCCTGGAATTCGTAGGTCCGAAGGACCGGCCGTGGCAGGGGTTGCAAATTTCGGTCGGCCCTCCGGGCCTAACGATTTTATTCGCTGCTTTACCCGGCCCTGCCGGGCCGGGCTATTAACGGTCGGTCCTTCGGACCTCCATACCAATCAAATCCCGTCAATCAAATTCATGAAATCAACATTGTCCCTTTGCATGCTTGCTGTGTTCCTCACGATCGCCGGTTGCGGCGGAAAGAAATCGGACACGCCAGCCGATCCGGCGGCCGCGCTGGAGGCGCGGCTCAAGAGCGCGGAGAAAATGAGCGATCCCGCCGCGCAGGCCGAGGAGTACTTGGCCATCGCGCGCGAGCAGGAGCAAGCCAAGCAAGCCGCGGCCTCACAAAAATCGTTGAAGCTCGCCGGCACCGCGATCGGCAAAATCACCAAGCCCGTTGAAAAAGGCCGGCTCGCGGCCGAACTGGCGATTCTCCACGCGCGGGCCAAGCAATCGGCCGAATCACAAGCCGCGCTCGAACAAGCCCAAGGAGCACTCCCGCGGATCAAGGACGACCCGTTGGCGCGAGTGCTGTTGCAAGCGCGGATCGCAGTGGCGCAGCATGAACTCGGCAGCAAGCAGACTGCTGCAGCCACGCTGAAGGCCGCGGGCACCGCGGCCAGCGCGATTGCGGATGTCGAAGC
>JBGSSS010000168.1:0-13920 GCA_041736895.1 Pirellulales bacterium | reverse complement strand
GACTCGAAGAGGAGCGTTATCACGTCCCGGAGCGCTCCTCTTCGAGTCGCCGCTAAACGGGGATTATCAAAAACTCAATTCACCGACGGTTTCACGTCGCGGCTCAGCGAGCGGACCGTCACGGCGAGCTCTTGCGGTTCGATAGGTTTGGCGACGTGAACTTGATACCCGGCGAGCATCGCCCGCATCCGGTCTTCGCTGCGGGCGAACGCGGTGAGGGCGACAGCCGGCGTGCGGCCTCCTTCGGTGTCTTCGAGCGAGCGCACATCGCGGATGAATTGGTACCCATCGGTGATCGGCATGCCGATGTCGCTGACCAGGACATGCGGCCGAAACTCGCGGAGCTTTTCCATCCCGTCGATCGCCGAATTGGCCGTGACGACCTCCGCGCCGCATTGCACCAGCACGCGCTCCACCAGCACGCGCGAGTCGGGCTCGTCGTCCACGACGAGGACACGGATTCCGGCGAGGTCGAGTTTGCCGACATCCAAGTTGGCCGATTTCCCGGATTCGGGGTGGACGCGATCCTCGCCGCCGCGGATGGGCGAGAGCGGGAACATCAGAATGAACGTCGACCCTCGGCCTTCGCCCTGGCTCTGGGCTTGGATCGTGCCGCCGTGCAGTTCGACCAATTGCTTGACGATCGAGAGCCCCAACCCCAATCCTCCATGCACGCGGGTGGACGACGAATCGACCTGCCGAAACCGCTCGAAGATGATCGGCAAATTTTCGGGCGAGATCCCGATGCCCGTGTCGGTGATCGTGACTTCAAGGTGCGAGTTGACCCGTTCGAGGACGATATCGACCTTGCCCCCTTTGGGCGTGAACTTGATCGAGTTGGTCAACAGATTCCAGATCACTTGTTGCAAACGCGTCGGATCGCCGGCGACGGCGCTGGCGTGCGGATCGAGGACCTGGCGGATATGAATATTCTTTGCAGCGGCCGCCGGAGCGACCGACTCGATCGCTCCTTTGATGACGCTGGCCAAGTCGGTCGGCTGGACATTGAGCCGCATCTTGCCCGAGATGATCCGGTTCATGTCGAGCAAGTCCTCGATCAACTGGGCCTGAGCCCGGGCGTTGCGTTGGATGGCTTCGAGACCTTGCTCCAGGTCTTCCTTGTCGGCCGTCATGTTCAAGATTTGCGACCAGCCGAGAATGGCGTTGAGCGGCGTGCGGAGTTCGTGGCTGAGGGTAGCGAGGAACTCGTCCTTCAGACGACTGGCGCGTTCGGCGTCGCTGCGCGCGTTGCGTTCGCTTTGGAGCAGCGCTTCGCGTTCGTTTTCGAGCATCTTGCGCGGCGTGATTTCGCGCGTGACGGACATTTGGCCAATCCGGCCGTCGGGCAAGGGAAGCGGGACCGCGTGGGACTCCATCCAGCGGCGCGTCCCTTGGAGGCCGATGAGTTCGAATTCCCAACTCAGGCGTTCGCCGGCGCAGATGCGCTCGTGGCGCGCGATCCACTCCTTGCGATGTTCCGGCGCGATCAAGTTGTAAACACACACGCCGCGCACCGCGCTTTCGCTCTCGGATTCAATCATCTCCAACCCGGCTTGGTTGATAAATTCGAGCGCGCCGTCGGGCGCGGCGATCATCACGCATTCGGGCGTCGCATCGACGATCGCGCGCAGGCGCGCTTCGGCGCGCTGCTTGTCGCTGATGTCGCGGGCGATTTTCGAGGCGCCGATGATTTGGCCATGGTCATCGCGCAGCGGGGAGACGGTCAGCGAGACGTAAATCAGTTTGCCGTCTTTGCGCCGGCGCAAGGTTTCGAAATGTTCGATTTTTTGACCGCGCCGCAGCCGGCTGACAATTTCGGTTTCTTCGCTCAACCGATCCGGAGGAATGATGAGCGAGATGTGCTGGCCGATCGCTTCGTGCGCCGGATAGCCAAACGTTTCTTCCGCGCCGTGGTTCCAGGTCTGAATAATACCGTCCAGCGATTTGCTTACAATCGCGTCGTCGGTCGATTCGATGATCGCCACGAGCCGGGTTTGCGCGGCTTTCGCGGACTCCGAATGCCAGGAAACATTGTTGGCCGTCCACCACAACATGATGAAGAACACGGCGATCTCGCACAGCGTCCGCAGCGCGGTGCCGAACTCGACATCGAAGAGATCGATTTTTTGACCGTAAATTCGCATCCATCCCAGCAGAAACGGCAGCACCAGAATTGGCACGATCAAACGCCGCAACAGCGCTCCGCCTGCATCATCGCGCCGCAAAGCCGAGACGATTCCATGTTCCGGCACGATTGCCATCATTCCCAAACCCAACGCGGCAATCACCAAACTCGTTTGCAAGGAGATGCCCGTGTACTTCGCTATCCCAAAGAGCTGATTTGCTCCGAACCAATAACCCGTCAGCGAGAGCATGGCGATTGCTAACACCGCGATTGCCAGGATGGCTGCCACGGTTCGTCCCCTTGCGCCGCGCGCTGCCCCAATCAACCCCAGCCCGGTAATCAAATAGGAGCAAGACGCGGGCACGCCCATGCGCATGGGAGCGGCCGCCGCCGCTTGGCCCCAGTCGCGCTCGAAGAGCAGCGCATCGATTCCCAGATTGCTGCCTGTGAGATGCTCCAAGAGCGTCAACGCGGCGAGGATCGTGACAAACCAGGCCAAGCTTTGGGCGGTCCGCCGTCGCCCCGCTTGCGGGGAAGGAAGTGAGAGCAAGATGGCCAAGCCGGAAAGCATGCCGCAGATTCCGGCATTCGGGAACATCGAGATTCCCTGGTTGAGCAAATCCGTCAACCGAGGAGAATCGAAAGCCCAACCCGCGAGGGCCAGGCTGCTCATCAAGATGGCAAACGCGGCGCAGAGACCGGAAACGATGACCGTTTGCTTTTGCGAGATTACATACTTAGTGGTCATTCGATGGCCGTGCTGCGGATCGAGGATCTCGCTGGATCGCGAAATCATCATAGCTGGGCCGGATTGCGCTTGGCTATTCGTTGCTCGAAGATTTCTATTCAATTTGCTAATAGTCAACGATAGGGAGCAGGTCCAGCAACCGCGCCAACGAATCAAAAACCCATTATGCGAATTGAATGGTCAAGAAACCATACCCCATACGGTTCTAGTCTCGAGAAATGACTGCCGTGTTTAGTAAGCAGCGAGCCAACCCTCGTTTCATGACGGGAGTTTTTGGATACTTTGATAAGCAAAGCCGCTTTCGCGCGGCGAAGGATCCGAGAGTTCCGCGTGCGGGATCAGCGCATTTGCGAAACCATCGTTGCGGCGAACTGCCACATTAGTGGAGCGCGCAAAAAAAGCCGGGGACCCTTGTCCCGGCCTTGCGAATTCGTAAGCATAACTGATCAGTTGCTAAAAATCCCCGTCCCGTACCAGATGCCGTTATTGCCGCGGCGGATGTCGTAGGCGTAGTGCCCCTGCGGCGCGCTCACCGCGCTCCAATGGCCCGACGATTGCCGCCAGCTATGCACGCAATCAGCGCACGAGTCCAGCAAGCTCTGATTCGGCCAGCTTTCGGCCACGACCTCGCGCGGCATGCCATGCGCGCCGAATGGCGACAACCGGCCGCGAATCCGTTGAAAACGAGAGTCCCAGTTGTGGTGCCCTTGGCTGCCGATCGATGCTTGGTGCTGCGAATGGCTTGCGGCTTCGTCGGCCAAGACCGGGTTGTTCACCCCACAGCAGCTTTTCGGACCTTCGGGGTGCACGCGCACGCAGTAAATCATCGAACGCTGCGTCAGCGTTCCTGCAGGCAACGTCAAAACCGTCGGCAGATACGATGGGCTAAAACGATAATACTTGCCGCTCGCGAACGGCAATTGCGTGACGACCGATTTGTGATGCGCGGTCTTTTCGTTGGCGTAATCGATCACGGCTAGACCTGGGCCGCCGTGCAATTCGCTGAATGACGCGTGGCTAAGTAATTTGCTTTCGCGGCCGTTCATGGTGATCGTGGCGCTGGTGGGAACCTTGACCAAGACATGCTTGGCCGTGGCTTTCGCATTTTTCGGATCGGCGAGTTGTTTTTCGATTGCCGGAATGATCGAGCGCTCGGAGTTGGCATCAGTAAAGACAACGAGCACCATCTTCTTCTCGGCGGCACCGACTTGCGTCGCCGTGGCGTAGTCCGGCTGCCATTCCACAACCGGCGCTGCCGGCGGAAGCTCGCCGAGGATCGGTTTGCGAACCGTTGTCGGATTGGTGCTCGATTGAGAGGGACTAGCAGACGAAGTTGTCGCGGGTGTCTGAACCGAAGAGCTCGGTTTCGAAGTTTGTGCGAAGAGAGAATTGACGGCGCTTCCAGCGCACAAAGCCAAGGCGAAGATTCCGATTTTCCATGCTTGGCCGTTGAAGATGGTTCGTGTCGTCAATTGCATCGTGTATGCCTGGGGCGAAGTGAAAGAAATAGAAAAAGGTCAATTGGAGGGTGATGCTCGAATTTGCCGATTAGGAAGCGGGGGTAGCTTATTCCGATTGGGAAGGTTATCATTAGACCTTGGATTTCCCCGCTGACAAGGAGGGCTTTGGGCATGTTAAGCGCTAGGAACCGATTCTCCGCAAGAGACGGTTTTGAAAAGCGCATTTTCTTGTCAGGGCGGTCGCCCTCCTCGGGCCAAAAACGTAAGGTTGCAGAGTCGTCGCCCTTGCAGCATCTTGTTTCAGGACTTGCTCTTACGAGTGAGATTCTGAAACCCTTGACGAGCCGTCTCCGGATCGTGTTCGCTCAAAATGCAAGCCGCGAAACATCACCCTAAAGGAGTCTCTACGATGTCGATTCGCTATTCGTCCTTGCTCACGCGCTGGTTGCTGAGCCTATTCGTCATTGCGGCGTTGGTCGGTTCGCTGCCGCGCGCGGCGCTGGCCGATTCTTGGAGCGACGCGCGCTCGGCGCTGCAGTCGCTGGATGGTTACTTGCGGCGGCATTCGACCGGCGCAGGTTGGCGCGAGTTTCTGCAACTCGCCGCCCTCGACGCCGAGCTGAAAAAAGGAAGCGCCGCCGATCGCGCGCCAATCTACGCGACGCTCGGGTCGCTCAATAGCGGCGCGCCGGGCTTGGAGTTGCCAAAATTCGCTCCGCTCCGCAAAGCACTTTATCAATTAACGCTGACGAGCCGCGCGGATCTGCCCGCCGCGTTCGCCGCCGCCAAGGGCCAGTATCGCCCGGTCACCGAGACGGAAGTTCAAACGGCGCGCAAGAATTTGGAGCAAAAGCTCGGCGCGTTGCAGACCTACCTGAAACGCTTTCCCAAGGAAGGTCCCGGTTGGGCGGAATACTTGCAGCTCGAGAAGCTGACGGCCGAACTCGCCAAGGGGGACCAGGCCGATACGAATGTGCTCTTTAGCGAATGCTTGCCGCTTTACACCAAGGGCTATCACGGTCTCGAGATGCCTGTCTTTGCCCAGACCGGCCATGCGCTGAGGGCTTATGTTAATGCGCTCGCGGTCAAGCAGAATCCCGAAGCGGCCAAGGATTTTGATGAGCACGTCGCGCAGCTCGCCGAATTCGCCAAGAAGCTGGCCGATACACCGGGCAACGCCGACACGCACGAGTTCGGCATGATGCTGGGTGATCTCTCGGCGGAGCAGCAAATCCCCGAGGTGGTCACCGCCGCGCGGCGTTTGTATTCGGAACCGAATTTGCACTTCCTGGCCAAGCGAAATATCGTCGCCGCCGCGATGCAGAATCATATCGACGAAGTCGCGCCTCTCACCGACAACATCCTCGGAACGTCGATCCGCGGCACCTCGCATACTCAAGCGGATATGTTCGTCAATCTCCGCAACAATCCCTATCGCGCGGAGTTCGATATGAACCTGCGCGGCAATGTCTACTCGCGCACCGCGGGCTTCAACGGTCCCGCCGTCGTGTACGCCCGCGGCACGACCGCGATCGATGGCCACAAGCTGGTTTGGCTCGATGAGTACGGCATGCACACCGCCAACAACGCCACGGCCGCAGCGCGGACCAGCACCACCTATACCGGCTTCGGCGCGACGCGTAAGCACTTCAAAGGCATCATCACCAACGTCGCCAGCAAACGCGCCTACCAAAGCAAAGGCACCGCCGAACGAATCGCCGCCTCGCATGCCGCGGATCGCGTCGAAAATCGGCTCGATCAACAAGCGCCGCAGATGGTCGCGAACGCGAACCGCGACATGCGCAAGAATATCCGCGCCCCGCTGGATCGCTGGGGGATTTATCCCGAGGATATCGACTTCAGCAGCACGACTGATGCGGTCCACGGCAAGGTTCTTGCCGCCAGCTCGTATCAGCTCGGCGCGCCGTACCCAGTGAACAAGGTTGACTTCCCTGGCAGCCACGACATCGAAATACGGGTCCACGAATCAGCGATCAACAACAGTGCCTTCACGGCGCTCGCTGGCTGGACCCTGACCAGCGATTACGTCAATGAGTGGTACAAGCGCAACAAACGGGAAGTGCCCGAAGAACTGAAAAGCGACGACCGCGATTGGTATATCGAGTTTGACGAAGTTCATCCGATCTTGATTGCGTTCCACAAAGATGCCCAGGGCCAGGATGGCTTCGACATCGAAATCCGCGGCACCAAATGGAAATCGGGCGCTGAGACTTTCGACGAGCCGATGTACATCAAGGCCGAGTACACCTTGGTCAAGACGCCCGAAGGCGGCGTCAAAGCGGTGCGCAAAAACGAAAAGCTGACGCTCACCTACCCGAACCAAGAAGAAGGCAAAGATTCCGCTCGGGTGACGAATCTCAAGACGTTGCTCAGCCGCCGATTCGAAAAGATTTTCAAGAAGGAAATCGTCGACGAAGGGTTCCAGCTCAAGGGCCGTCTGGCCAACTACGGCAAGCTCTATTTCCGCGACATCGCCAGCGACAACGGCTGGCTCCAAGCGGCGCTGGGGAAGTAAGAAACGTGTAGCCGGAGCGTCCACGCCCGGCATTCTGTTCCAACAAGAAAGCCGGTTGCAATTTTTGCAGCCGGCTTTTTTCTTGACTCATATTATTTTTTCGCTTAACTTCTTTTATCATCCGCACGGAGAGGAATATGCCCATAAAGACGAACTATCGCGACTCAAAGTGGTTTGTGAAAAATCTTAAAAATATGACGGCCATTGCAAATGAACCACCAAGGGCAGACTTTTATTCCGAGCTCAGAAACGATTTATTCGTAGAGTGCGCTCTTCCACTCAAAAAAGGCAAATTACAATCCGTCTACGGACTAATCAACAGCAGTCTTGCGATGCTGTCCTGGGAGTGTATGACGAAAGGAGCCATAGCAGTTCTCAATAACGATATGCAAGGTTGGAAAGAATTGCGCCGCGGCTTTCTTTATGATGCTTGGGCTGCTAGATATCGACATGCCTTCATTGTCCACGACAACTGCTATGATGAGCCACACAACCCGGCGAGTGCCGCTATTTTTGAAGGCAAAGAAGCCCTAACACTAAGCCATGCTATTGCAACGGGTGACGATAAATTTGCTCGTGGTTTTGGCAAGCATTTGCTTGCGAATTTTGAAAAGACAGGTGGCGGCGATAAGGTTTATTTTTACACCATGCCATTCTTCCCCTTTGTGTTGAAGTTATTTTCCATTTGGGTCGGAAAGGAAATCGCTTTTTGTGCTGACGTGGCTCAGCCATTGGGAAGGTATCAACAGATTTTTGATTCTTGGGCAGATGCATCAAGTCTCACCGCAGCACTCTTGGATCTGTGTGATCTACATTGTGAAGAGGCAGTTGATAAGGGTGGATATCCTGCATTTGCATATCATCCTTACAATCTCTTCCCCGTGGAGATCATGTCTATTTACAGAATCCGGCAGTCGCTGAGTTTAGAAACACCACAAGTTGCGCACCCTCTCCTGCAGAGCAAACTTTTTTATCCACCAATACCAAGTCCGCATGTCGAGGATCCTGTACTCGACCGTGTTATCGGTCGCTTTCGGTCCGACAATAATGAGGGGATGGTAAGTTGGTAATCGCTCACTCACGCGTCGGGTTGGGATGAGCAGAACACCGCGATGCTGGCCGTGAAGCCGTGGACAAAGTTCTGCGTGCCGACGGGTCCGATCTCGCCCATCGCGAAGAAACCCGCGGCGGGGATCGGGCCAAGAATCTCGCGCAGCGTTTCGGCGTCGTGATTCGCTTCGGGGAAGAGCCGCGTCCCGCGCCCGTTGCAGGTAAACAGCAGGGCCCCCTCGGGTTTGCCGCTTTGTTGTTTCGCGCCAGTGAGCAGCGTGCGCAAATCCTCGTCCGCCGTGGCTGCGTCGCGCAGATGAAATCGCACCGTTTGCCCGACGCGCACGTCGCCGGCGATGGCGATCGCGCCGCTTTCGGGATCGGCGCCGATGACATTGCGGATCAGAAAATCGCCGCGCTCGAATTCGTCGCGGTACTCGCTCATTGCACAGCCGAGATGCAATCCTCGCCGCGCGAGCGTTTGATCCGCCTCCGATAGCTCGGCAAAGACCGCTTGCAGTTGCACGAGCGCCGGCTTGCCGGCGAGTTGCTCGATCGAGTTGCGTTCCCCCTTGGTGATGATAAACTTCGGCCCGATGGGACGGCAGCCCTGCGACACGACGCCGGCGATCGTGGTTTTGCACGCTGGTTCAGCGTGCAGGAATAGCCCCACCGCGCCGCGCTTGTGCACTTGCTTGCCAAGCATCAGCCGGTTGCGGCCTTGTTCCTGCGCCGCGCTCGCCATCCCGCCAAAGACCGGCAGCGCCGGCCGATTCTCGCGGAGTTTTTCGAGCAGCAAGTCCGTCGGAAACGAAAACGGCTCGCCGAGCAACAGCATCGTGCTGCCCGCGTCGGCGAACGTCGCGAGCTCCCCGGGCCAGCCGCTGATGGCCGGCCCGCCGGGTGTGTTTTGGAAATCGAACGCGATTGGTAGAACCGTCATGTCCGGAATCTGCGCAACCCAAATCGCCAAACATGGCTCGCCCTCGTGTTCGGTTTCATCCGCCACAACGGTTTCGGCGGTGCAGCCGATGACGTGCTGCGTGCCGAGTTGTTTGGTCACCGCGGCGGCGATCGCCTCGAATGACGACGCGTGTTCAATCGTCGCAAAAACAACGGCGAACGTCGCCGGGCCGCTGAGCTTTTCGGCGAGCTGCTGCAAGACGAGCCGCAGCGCGGCGTCGGAGTCGAGTAACGTGGAATGCGCGGAGACGAACATGCGGCAGAAAAGGGGATTGGAGATTCGGGATTGGGGATTGGGGAAGAGCCGATTCCCCCGTTTAGCGGCGACTCGCAGAGGAGCGTTGTATTCACTGCGGAGTGTTCATCAATACTGCGGCACGATTTCTCCGCCGTATTACTTCAACTTCGAAAACTCGACCGGCTTGAGGAATAGCGACTGCACGCCCCCTTTGATCGTCAGCGGTCCGCCTCCTTTGACCTCGGACGCTTTCCGTGCCTCTTGCCAGGCGGGGTCTTTGCCGAACGCCGCGAACGACGCTTTGGCCGCGTCGCGATCCTTGTGCGCGAGCAAGTAGATCAACGTCACTTCTTTTTCCGGCTCCGGACCTGCCGGCACCCAATAGCCGATGTTGGTCATGCCGTGCTTTTCAAACAGCTTGACCGTATGATCGCGAAACCGCGCGAGCAAATTCGGCAGGTTGCCCGGCGTCGCGGTGTAGGTGCGCAGCTCGAACACGCGCGGACCTTTGTCCGCGATGTCGAGCGTGGGGGAGAAGTCGGTCGCCGTGAGGACGTGGCTTTCGGCTTTTTCGATGACGCCCTTGCCAGTTGCCGCTTCAAGAACTGCCTGGCGTTTTGCAATTTCTTCTTCAGTCGGCTTCTTGGCCTTCGGATCAACTGCTCGTTTACCTGGCCCTCGATTCCAGTCGCTGAAAGAAATATCGGCATTGGCTTTAGCGTTCATGTTTTGATAGCCCAGCAGAAAGATAATCTTCTTTTCCTCGCCTTCGAGCGGCATCCAAGCGCCGACACTCATCGCGCCATTCTTTTCGAAGAACTTGATGCGCTCTTCTACATGCTTTTGCAGTTGCTCCCATTTCCCTTCGGCCGGGGTGAAAGTGTTCAGCTCATAAACCCATGTGTCCGGTTCCGCGGCGATTGCCGTGGATGTGAAAAAATTCGCCGCAAGGAATACAAAGAAGCACAAGAGAGCACGCTGGAACATGATGGGCTCGCGTAGAGTGTGGAGTGGCTAGATTGACGACGTACCCATGCTACCACAAGCCGTGAGCCGCCGCGAAATGCTTTTCGCCAGTTTCAACGCCAGAAATTTTTGCCGCAAGAAAAACAAAAAGAGCAAAAAATGTGGTTCAGCCGCTGCTTGCGCGCGCCAGCCGTTTCTTCGATCAGCGGTGGATTTTTGAGGCAGTACTCCGATGTCCAAAGGTTTGGCGACACGCGGGAAGATCAAAGCTGCGTGGACGCAATCTGACAGAACAACATCAAATAGAAACTCGGGTCTCTGCTGCGCCAGAGGACTCACGAATTAGGTTCTTCTCCGATCTTCGTGGGTGAAAATCGAGTTTGACAATAAGGGACTATCCCAAAACCGAATAGCTGACTTTGAGTTGTTCTGGTATTTGTTTAGGTCCGGAGGACCGGAATACTTAAGCCCAGGCCGTGAGGCCTGGGTGTGGTCAAAAGATAATTCAAAAGGCCTGGAAGGCCGACACTTGTGCCGGTCCTCCGGACCTTCAGATTTTGCTGCGAAGCTTTCCCAGGCCTCACGGCCTGGGCTTAATCATGGCGGTCCTCCGGACCTAATTGCGAACGAGCATTGGTTCTGGGATAGGCCCTAAATCAAGGCGACGGGTTCCTCTTCTCTGATGTTGTCGAATCCAAGGTCTCCAGATCGAGGTGTTCCAGCGCTGTTTAGCGATGAAAATGGAGAAAAAACGAATAGGAATCGCACCTTGCGCATAGACAACGACCTTCGTTCAACGGCAAAGCGGAGCTTGTCTTACATGGAAAACAGAGAAGAGGAACCCGTCCAGTGCGGACCAACCGGGTAAACTCTACCTACAGACTTACGGCCTATCCCAATACCGTTTTCATCATATAACACAGGTGACTAAAGCTGGGTTTGCCCGCAAAAGTCGAGTTCACGCGCAAAAGTTTCACGCCATGTTTCACACACATATTGGCAGGAGAATGAAGTCAGAAGAATATTCCTGAGCCATTCTCTGGCCTTCATTTCTCTGGCCTTTATTCTTCTGCTAACTGCCAGACTTTTGAAGCATCGATCGTTCCGTTACGCCGAGGAAAAGAGTTGCGGGATTAGGACCTTAGGCGAAGAACCACGATTCACCGCTTTGGACATCGGAGTCATGCCTGCGAAAATCCATCCTTGGATTCTGTTCTGAATCTCAATCTCCGTGACGCGCATCAGTCGGATGCTTGCCCCCTCTTTGCTTTTTTTGCTTTCTTTGCGGAAAAAATCTGATCGCTTTCGCCCTCTCTGACGCATCAGGTTTGGACTCGTAATCATTGCGGCAAAAAAAATTCTTCGCCATCTTTTTGTGTCTTTTGCGTCTCTTTGCGGTTAAAATTTCGGCTGCTCGAACCAACGCCCAGCGACTCTTCCTTGGAACATCACATGCGATCTCTTGCTTGCTCTCTCGCGGTTTGCAGTTTCTTGTTGCTGGCCTTGCCCGCTCGCGCCGATTTTCCGGAGTTGATTCGCCGCGTGCCGGGCGAGGCGAACATGCTCTTGATGATCGACGCCGAGCGGCTCTTCACGAGCCCGCTCGCCGAGAAGGAAGAATGGAAAAAGAAACGCCTCGCCAATCACGCCGTCCATCCGATGAGCATCCCGCCGCAAGCGACCAAGGTCGTGCGCGCTGCGCATTGGGATTTGCACACGCGCGAATCGGATTGGGATCTCGTGATGTTGGAAACGCCCAAGGCCCCGTTCCTCGAGCACATCGCCAAGAATGAAAAGGGATTTGTCGACACGGTCGCGAATACGAAAGCCGTCTGGTCGCCGCGCGGAGCGTACATCGTCCAGGTCGGCGAGAACGCCGTCGGGCTCACGTTCCCGCCGAATCGTCAGTTCCTGTCGCGCTGGCTCAAGCAGCGCTCGGGCCAGATCTCGCCGTACCTTCTCGAAGCGAGCGAAACGCTGCGCAGCTCGACGGGGCAATTTGTTCTGGCCATCGACTTGGACGACGCGGTCGAGCAAACGCGGACGGAAAGCTGGCTGAAAACTTTGGACTTCGCCCAGCAATCTAAAAACGGGACGCCGGGGCTGGCCAAAACCATCGCCGGCCTGCGCGGCGTGAAGTTCGAGATTGTCCTCAATGAAAAACCGTGGGGCAACTTGCAGTTAGACTTCGCCGAAGATCCGGCGCTCGTCGTCCCGGTCGCCAAGCCGCTGGTGATCGCGGCGCTGAAGCAACTCGGCGCGCCGCTCGATGATTTGGAAACCTGGACCGTCACGCCGAAAGGGAAGAGCATCTCGCTGCATGGACAATTCAGTCAGAGCAATTTGCTGCGGCTGAGCAGTTTGTTCGATCTGCCGACGGTCGATCTCGACGACGAGAAATCCGCCGTGGAGAACACGCCGCAAGCGACGCTGAACCACTTCAAGTCGGTCGATCAACTCCTCAAGGACTTGCTCGAAAAGAAACCCGGCGCGACCACGATTGGGCAATACGCCGTCTGGGTGCAGCAATACGCGAAGCGCATCGACCGGCTGCCGCTGACGAACGTCGATCCCGAAATGCAAGCGTACAGCGCCGGCGTGGCGAGCGACCTGCGGCAGATCGCCACGGCACTCAAAGGGGGCGGCATCAACACCAGCATCCGCCAGGCCGGCGCGTACAACACCGGCTACGACAGCTATTACGGGACGCGCAACATCGGCGGCGAACGCCGCGCGATCGCGGCCGAAGAAACGGGCACCGCGGCCATGACCGGCATCCAACTCTCGGACCGCATCCTCGCCGAAACCGCGGCGATCCGGCAGAAGATGAGCGAGCGGTACAAGCTGGGGTTTTAAGTACCACGGGCTTTTACACCAGAAGAGTCACGACTGCGGAGATTGGCAGCAGAATGAAGGCAAGAGAATGAATCGGCATTATTCTCCTGCCTTCATTCTTCTGCCTATTGTCGATAGGCGCAACTAATCGGACATCACTTCATCGGTTTCGTTTTTTCAAGAAGTTACACTTCAACGTATAAGTTTTGGGATAGGCCTTAATCGCAGAAACATCGTTGCAAATACGAATCACTCGCCAGAATATTTTCCACCTCGGGCAACACCTCGCGCTCCGACAGCACCGTGTGAAAATTTTCCTTCAGCGCGGGCGCGATCCGAATCGCGTGCAGCCATTCCGCGCGGGAGAAGGGATCCGCGGCGATCGCGTCCCAGAAGCCGGTCGTTTCGAAGAGCCGGGCGATGCGCGCGGTGTGCAGGCCTTGCAAGATGCTGACAATGTAACTAGCGACGCCGACTTGCAAGCCATGCAACCGCGGCCGCGCGGAGGTTTCATCGAGGGCGTGCGAGATCAAGTGCTCGCTACCGCTGGCGGGGCGCGATGACCCGCAGATCTCCATCGCGATCCCGTTGAACAGGAGCGATGTCGCGAGGAGCCGGATCCCTTCGAGATCAAATTCCGGATGGCTCAGGAACGAATGAATCGTCCCGTCGGAGAGCAGCGCCGCGAAGTCATTCACCGGTTCGCCGTGCTTGTAAAACGCGAGCTTCCAATCCCGCACGGCGGTGAACTTCGCCACGAGATCGCCGACGCCGGACAACGTCAGCACGCGCGGTGCCGCGCGGCAGACTTCGGTATCGACGACGACGCCAAACGGCAGCGCCGCGGGCAACGAGCGCCGCTTGCCGGCGATGGTCAGACTCGATTGCGGACTGCAAAAACCGTCGTTGGATAACGACGTCGGCACGGCGTAATACGGCAGGCGGCCGAGATAGCCGACGTACTTGGCGACGTCGAGCGCCTTGCCGCCGCCGATGCCG
>JBGSSS010000166.1:0-28331 GCA_041736895.1 Pirellulales bacterium | reverse complement strand
GAGTGTTTTTTACCGTTGACAGAAAATTGCTGCGTTGCATCCTCCGATAAAATGCAGACTTAGTTTGCGTGAGACACAAACAATCTCCCAATAAATTGTTGTCAATAGGAAGTCCTGAATGGTTGCAAATCCCGGCGAATTTACAAAAATTCGTGCCGAAATTTCCCGTTTGAAAACACTACTCACCGCATCCACTGACAATCAAACAACTTATAGCCGGACAGTACTGTTCAATTTCGACTTCCATTTGCTTTGCAATTATTTTTCCAACAGTTCGGCAATTCCAGCGAGCGGAACCTGAATCCAACTAGGCCGGTTGAGAAGTTCGTAGCCCAATTCGTATAGCGCCTTTTCCAAAATGAAGAGTTCAAGCATTGTACGGCGAGCAGGATCGTTTTGATCTGGGAGCAGATCAGGCACCTGCATGCCCGCGTCGTAAGCCGTGATAAACGCCGCGACCATTTGCGGATAAACGGCCGCTGCCCAAGCTAAACCGCTGGCGGTCGGTGCATGAGTCAGACGCGTCTGCGACACCGCGTAATGCAAGGAGCGAATCATTCCGGCGACGTCTTGCAACGGCGAACGCTTGCGGCGGCGTTCGGCTAGCGGACGCGCCGGTTCGCCCTCGAAGTCGATCGCCCAAAGATCCTGCTGCGCCGGATCGTCGGCGCGCGCGGTGACAAGAACCTGGCCCAGGTGGTAGTCGCCGTGAATCCTTATCCGCTGGCCGCAATGCTCGACGGTTTGCCAAGCAGCGAAGCGCTGGAGCAGTTCTTGCTGCCGGTCGATGACGACCTGCGCCAACGACTGCGTATCGGCCGGCAACTGCGTCAGCCGATCGCAGAGCAGGGCGATCTGCTTGGCCGAGTAAGCCGTTTGCGATGTGCAGAGTTGCTCGCGTTCGGCGACGGACCAACCTGCGGCGGTAAAGTCTGGTCCGCTAGCCTGCGCGAGCCGCGTGTGCATCCGCGCGGTCAGCGAACCGAGCGCGGCCGACATCTGCTGCACCGCGCTAAGTGATGTGGCGAGCGGGTTTTGCTCGCGCGTTTGGACAGACGTATTCAGCAGTTCCAGTAAAACATCCCAAGCCGTTTTCGCACCGTGCAAGTATTGATGCATGACTCCGACGGTAAGCGGAGACCTATCCTGCTCAAAAGCAAGGATTGCGTGCATGGCCGGGACCGTTCCGTCGTCCGTTTGCTCGGCCAACGCGCGGCCGATCTCGATATCCGGGTTGATGCCAGAGGAAAGCTTGCGAAAGAGCTTAAGGATATAGCGTTCTTCGAAAATGACGCACGTGTTGCTTTGTTCAAACGGAACCCAGCGCGCGGTGCATTCGGGTGTCGCGCGAGTAAAGGCTGCGAATTCATCAGATAGCCATTCGCTCAATTGCCCGCCGGCCAACTCTTTCCAAAGCGCTCTCAGCCCTTCGGCCGTTGTCACCCATTCTGCGGGAATTGCATCGCTGGTTTCTGCCGCAAGATGTTTCCAAGTTCCAGCCGGCCACATCACAAGATATCGTTCTTCATTGCGATCTTGGTTGCCGCCGTATTCCACAATGATAATTTGCCAAGCGAGTGTCGCATCGGCCTGCAGCGGTATCTCGCTCGCCAGCGAGACGCGCTCGATAGGGCGCCCCTTGCCTGCAAACCAGCGCTGCGTTTGGAGCCAGGTGTCAAGAAGTTGCGACGCTGCGTGGGGGAGCTTCATGAATGAAAATCAACGAAAGAAATACTTTGAACAGAAGGCAGCAAAGTTAGCAAAGAAATGCAAACCCGAATTTGACAGTCGCAAAGATTGACAGACGGAATTTAAATAGCCGAATTCATACAAAGGTCAATCACAAATGCTTACAGACTTCTCTGTATTCTTTGCTTCCTTTGCTTCCTTCTGTTCAAACGCATTTTGCATTCGTCTCTATCCGACATGAAAGACTTGCGCCGGATGTTCGGGACTAAGGACAACCGTCGCCGAATGCCCGTGCCAGATTTGGTTCGCGCCGCTGAGCAGGTCGCGGACTTCGTAATCCATCGGCAAGTGCCGGCCGAGCAACGCCGGATTCCATTCGACCGTCGCTTCGTGCGGATGAAACGGATCGAGATTGATCACGACCAGGATCAAGTCACGGCCGTCGTGCGAATGCTTCGAGTAGGCCAACACCGCGTCGTTGCTGGTCGGATGGAAGCTCAGCGTCTCGTCGTGTTGCAACGCCGCATGCTCGCGGCGCACGCGATTCAACGTCGTGATCAGCGGCCGGAGACTGTCGGCATGATCCCAAGTCCAATTCTTTAACTGATACTTCTCGCTGTCGAGGTATTCTTCGCTGTTCGGTTCGCGTGGTTCGCCGTCGCAGAGCTCAAACGCCGGACCGTACATGCCGTAATTCGCGCCAAGCGTCGCCGCCAAGATCAAGCGAATCAAAAACGCCGGCCGCCCGCCGTGCTGCAAACTCGCGTGCAAGATGTCAGGCGTGTTCGGCCAAAGATTGGGGCGGAAGAATTGATTCACCGGCGGCCGCGCGATCTCGCCGAAATAATCGGTGAGTTCCGCCTTATTCGTGCGCCATGTGAAGTAGGTATACGATTGCGAAAACCCGAGTTTTGCCAGGCGATAACGGACGCGCGGGCGGGTAAATGCCTCGCTCAGAAATAGTACGTCTGGAGCGGCTTTTTTGACCTCGGGAATCATCCATTCCCAAAACGGAAACGCCTTGGTGTGCGGGTTATCAACGCGGAAAATCTTGATCCCCTGCGCGACCCAATAATCGACAACGCGTTTCAGTTCGCGCCACAACGATTGCCACGCCGGCGTCTCGAAATCGAAGGGATAGATGTCCTGATATTTCTTCGGCGGGTTCTCGGCGTACTGAATCGTCCCATCGGGACGAAGCTTGAACCACTCGGGATGCTCTTTGACATAGGGATGCTCCGGCGCGCACTGGTATGCCAAGTCGAGTGCCAATTCAATACCGTGCTTTTCGGCGGCGATGCGTAGGGCTTGAAAATCTTCGAGCGTGCCGAGTTGCGAGTGCAGCCCATCGTGCCCGCCGTCGTGATTGCCGATCGCCCAAGGACTGCCGACATCGTCGGGCTGCGCGTTCGGCGCGTTGTTCTTACCTTTGCGAAACGAATCGCCGATCGGATGAATCGGCGGAAAGTACAGGACATCGAAACCCATCTCGGCAATACCCGGCAATTTGGCAATCACATCGCGAAAGGTTCCGTGCTTGCCCGGCTCGCCGCACGAGCGCGGGAAGAGTTCGTACCAGGTGCTGAACCGCGCCTTGGGCCGATCGACCAGAATCTCTTGCACCTTGGATTGCGTCGCGAGCGTCCGGTCGGCGTGCTTGATCATCAATTGCTCAAGATGCCCGCCCAACGCGATTTCCGTTCGCTCGTGCTGCGGGCGATCTGAACGGAGCCGTAGGAGTTGATCGGCGAGAAACTGTGCGTCCTCGGGATGCTTCGCCTTAGCTCGTTCGGCAATCGGAGCGATCAAATTCGCGCCGATTTGAAACTCGATGGCCAAATCCTGGCCCGCCGCGGCGCGCTTCGTCAGGTCATATCGCCACGTCACAAAATGATCGACCCAGGCGATCGCGCAAAACTGCCAGAGGCCGATCTTGCTGATGTTCAAATCGGCGCGCCAGATATCGTTCCCCTGCGGCTCCAATGGCTTTTCCGTCCAGGGTTGTTTCTCATCCGCGCGATAACGCAACAGCGAGACGATGTGATCGTGGCCATCGGTAAAGATATCGACGGTCACCGTGACGGGATCATGGACGATCCGCTTGATCGGAAAGGCACCATCCTCGAACCGCGGCTGCAAATTCTCGATCACCACACGGCGGCGGCCTTCGGAGGGAAAATGGTCGTCCATGAATGATGCCGCCTCGAGAGTGCCGGATTACTAAGGTCAGTTGACATATCCATCGTAGCCATTCCGACGAACTTCTTACAGCCAAAATTCCCTCGTCGAGCGAGGAAGATTGGACTAAGAGGAAAAGCAGAAATCCGCTAAAATCAGGCTGAGTAATCTCAATTGCACATTCACTTTCCTCTTTGTTATTTCTTGCATGTCCTGGCTACCCATTGGCGAACATCAGCGCACAATCACCGTCAACGGGCGCGAGCGTCGGTTCTTGGTTTATATTCCCGCGGCGGCGAGCTTACATACTACGGTGCCGGTCCATCTCAGCTTTCATGGCAGCAATAGCAACGGCCTTGTCCAGCGCGAGTTCACGGACCTGAACAATTCGGCCGACAAGCATGGCTTTGTCGTCGTCTACCCGTATGGGACAGGCGATCGCGAGCGGCTTCTGTTTTGGAACGCTGGCAACTGTTGCGGCGATGCGCATCGTGAGCGCGTGGACGATCTGGCCTTTGTCAAAGCCCTGATCACCGAACTCTCTTCGCTTGTGCCGGTTGACGAGAAACGCATCTTTGTCAGCGGCATGTCCAATGGCGCGATGATGGCGTATCTTCTCGCCAGCGAAATGGCTGACACGTTTGCCGCAATCGCGGCGGTTGCTGGGCCGATGGGCATCACCGAAATCCATCCGAGTCGGCCGATGCCGGTGATTCACTTCCACGGCGAGTTCGACGAGTTCACGCCGTTCGAGGGCGGACTCGGCCGGCGCAGCGTCACCGGGACGCATCACATCAGCGTTCCCACGACGATCGCTGCTTGGGCCGCGGCCAATGGCTGTTCGGCAACGCCGACGATGACGACTCTGCGGCCCGAGGTTGATGACGGTACAGTGATCGAGCTGCATGACTATGGGCAGGGGAGGCAAGATAGCGAGGTCTTGCTTTATTTCATTCGCGGTGGCGGCCATACGTGGCCCGGACGCCCGCCGCGGCCGCATTATCTGGGCAAATCAACGGACAACTTGGATGCGAACGAAGTGATTTGGGAGTTTTTTTCTCGGCATCCGCGAAACTGAAGCACGCTTTGCTGGGTTTTATCGGATAGATTGCGGATAGATATTCGCCCCTAGGAAGCCAATTCATGCCAGCTCTTCGCTCGACAATTCTTCGCCTTGGCATGGGTCTCTGTTTGCTAAGCTTGATCGTTTCGGCAAGCCGCGGCAAAGAAAAACCCGCGCTGCCGAAAATCCCGGAACTTGCTGAGCCTGAAAAAAACATCTTGCTCTCGGATCTGCAGGGGACAACTTACAATACGATTTGCTTCAAAGGCCACACCGTCGTCCTGGTCTTCATTGGCTTGGAATGCCCCGTCGCCAATGCCTATGTTCCCGAAGTTCAAGCTCAGATTGCCGCAACGAAAGACCAAAATATCATTTGGTTCGGCGTCCATAGCGAACCGGGTGTGACCAAAGAAGCGGCGACGAAACATGCGGCGGAATATAAACTGACGATGCCGATCCTGCTTGACGGCGAGCAGAAACTGGCCGCAATGGTCGGGGCGAAAAAACTCGGCCAGGTCGTCGTCATCCAAGACATGCAAGTTGTCTACCGCGGGCGAATCGACGATCGCTGGGCCGCGAACGGCAAACGCCGCGACGAACCTAGCACCCATGAACTGCAAGACGCGCTCACCGCTATTACCAAGAAGCAATCAATCGCCGTCAGCGAGACAGAATCCTACGGCTGCCCCATCCCGTTCAAAAAGTAGTGTGGGCTTCAGCCCACACGAATCCTGTAGCTTGGGTTTCAATCCAAGCGAACAAAACAATAGTGTGGCTTTTAACCCACGCATAAACAACCTTCGGAGTATGAAGATGGATTCGACAAAAACTAGCGCACACTGGGCAGTCATCGCACTGAGCGCATTGGCCTTGCTGCCCCTCGCTGGCTGCACGCAAAAAAAGCTTGACGCCAAGGAACCTGCCGCGGAAGTGAAGACCGAAAACATTGGCAAAGAATCGGTCACGCTGCCCAACGAGACGATCACCTTCAACAAGCATATCGCCGGCATCTTGAACAAGAACTGCGCCGAGTGTCACCGCCCGAACCAGGTCGCGCCGTTCTCGTTGCTCAGTTACGACGACGCGAAGAAGCGGGCTGACTTTATCAACGAGATCACCCACGAACGGCGCATGCCGCCGTTTCATGCCGATCCGAATTTCGGCGACTTCGCCAATGTGCGGCAGCTGAGCGAGACCGACCTCGCGATGATCGACAAATGGGTCAAGACCGGCATGACCGAGGGTGCCAAAGAGGATCTTCCGCCGACGCCGAAGTTCAACGACGGCTGGAAATTCGGCGAGCCGGACTTGATTCTGAAAATGGACGCGCCGTTCGAGATCCCCGCACAGTCCCGCGACATCTATCAATGCTTCGTCATTCCCACCGGCATCGCCGAGGACAAAAACATTGCCGCCGTCGAATTTCGCCCCGGCAATCGTCGCGTCGTGCATCACGCGATCATGTATCTCGACGACTCCGGCACCGGCCGTGCGAAAGACGCCGCCACGAAAGAGCAGGGCTATCGCAGCTACGGCGGCATCGGCTTTTTGCCGAGCGGCGGCCTTGGCGGTTGGGCACCGGGAGTCGAGGCTCGGATGTTGCCCGATGGATTCGCGCGGTTCATGAAAGGCAACTCGGATCTCTGCCTCCAGGTCCACTATCATCCTTCAGGCAAGCCCGAGACTGATCAATCGGAAGTAGGCATCTACTTTGCCAAGGCGAAGCCGAAGCACATGATCACGGGCATCGCGCTGTTTAATCATCGAATCAACATCGCGCCGGGTGATGCGGATTACCGGTTGGAGGACGAGACGACGCTGCCGTGCGATGTGCGTGCAATTGCGATTTGGCCGCACATGCATTTGCTCGGCCGCGAGATGAAGGTCATTGCCATCACGCCGGACAAGAAAGAGATTCCGCTCTTGTGGATCAAAGATTGGGACTTTAACTGGCAGGACGGCTACGAATACAAGAAGTCCCCGCTGCTACCCAAGGGCACCACGATCAAGCTGACCGCGCGTTACGACAACAGCAAAGACAACCCGGTGAACCCCAACAACCCGCCCAAACGCGTCACTTTTGGCGAAGGAACGAACGATGAAATGTGCCTTTGCACGATGATCGTTTACCCTGATGAACCGAGCGACATGCGGAAGCTCTTTACGATCAAACACGCGCGATTGGGTGCGGCGCTGGGCGGCGGCGCTCTGCCGGAACAATCAGTGAACGACCGTTGGATGACGATCCTCTACAACATGCGCAACAAACAGCGCGAGGAAGAGAAAATGCGTGCGGAACTGAAAGCGCAGCAAAAGAAAGAGTAGCGTGGGTTTGTAAATCGTAGCTTGAAGCCGTTCTTCGACCCTTATGTCTTACCGGGACGCTCGAAGCATGGCTTCGAGCTACTCCTCAAGCGGCTCCGTCAACTCGACCCATGATTTGCATCCGGCGTACTCTGGCGTCTCGGTAATCCAGTGCGGTTCACTGCGCAGTTGAATCGCGACCGAAATGACAAACAGTCCGCGTTCGCGGTAATAGAAGCGTTGTTGGAGCGTTTCGTAGCTGAAAATCGTTTTGGCTTCGAGTTGCTCAAGCTGCGCTTCGTGTTGCAAATGCTGCACGCCGGTGACCGTGGCGGTCGCTTGCAGCGGCACATCGCGGCCGCGATGCTTCCAGCGCAGACCTTCCTCGATCCAATGCTCGCAGCCCGCCCGCAATTGGCCTGGCTGCTGGTGGAACTGCGTGGGGTAGAGCCAGAAGCGTTGGTGCGCAACGCGAAAGCCGTCGGGCCCTTTGTCGATGCCGCCTTTGCGCACCAGGATCGACTGTTCGCCCATGACGAGAGCGGCACAAACCGAGGCCCATTCTTTGCAAGCGATTTTTAACAAGAGAAGCGAGGTGGAAGAAGGAAGGAGGAAGGAGGAAGAAATTGATAATTCACAATGGACAATGAAGGCAACGCTTCGCTCGTCTGCCCATTCGCTTGCGGCTTAGCAATTCCGCGACGAGACAAATTTAAATTACTTCCACTGCGTCAACACATCCCGCGCTGTCCGTGCCAAGTGCGGATCGCTGTGCTCGGTGAACTTGGCAATCTGCGGTTTCGCACTCGCCGCGGCGGGGCCGATCTTGCCAAGGGCCATGACGACCCGCTGCAGCGCCGGAGCGTAGCTCAGTTGCCCGAGCGCCGCGCTCAGTGCCGGAACCGCCGACGCGGCGTCCGCGCCGAATCGTCCCAACAGCGTCGCGCACCAATACGCCGCGTCGTTATGGACTTGGCCGAGCAGCTTCGCCAGCGGTACGACCAGGTATGTATCCCACTCGTCATCACGCTCGCAGACGCCGACCGCCGCTTCGCGGACCGTTGGCACCGTGTCCTCCGTATGGCGGATCGCGGCGACCAGCGCTTCGGCCGGCAATTCGGCCAGCGTTTGGCATTCGGTCAGCGCCGTTTCACGAATCGCGGCGTCGGGGGAATCGATTCTGGCAACCAGGTCCGGCGTGTTCATCAACAGTTCCAAAGTGGCGTAAAACAGGCGTAAATCAGCTCAATTCCGCGACTCAATCACCTTGTTACAGGGGTTTTACAGTTGCTCCTCTGGCCCTAGGCTACAATAAAGCGCGGCGATTCGTCGAGTTGAATTTTCTGTAAACACCTTATGCATACCGCCCAAATCTTGACCGTCGAAGACGATGCGGCAATACGCCGCGGGATTGTCGATTCGCTGCGCTTCGCCGGCTATCAGCCGTTCGAAGCAGGCGACGGCAAATTGGGGATGAAGCTCGCTCTCGAGCGGAGTTACGATCTGCTGTTGCTCGATTTGATCCTGCCGGGCTGTCATGGGCTCGACATCCTCCGCGCCGTCCAGCAAGTCCGCCCGAACCAGCCGGTGATCATTCTCACGGCACTCGGCGATGAACAAGACCGCGTCGCGGGGCTTCGGCTTGGTGCCGATGACTATGTCGTGAAGCCGTTCAGCGTCAAGGAACTTCTGGCGCGTGTCGAAGCAGTGCTGCGACGCTCGCCTGAACGTCCGCGCGAGATTTCGACGATCGCGCTGCCCGAGGGGCAGATTGATCTGGCGAGGGCCGAAGTGACGTTCGACGACGGAACGCGCGTCGAGCTTTCGGAAAAGGAACGCGAGTTGATCGAGTACCTGGCAAAGAATTCTGGCCGCGCGATTTCGCGCGACGAATTGTTGCAGCGTGTCTGGCAACTCAGTCCTCGCGGTCTGGCGACGCGCACGATCGACATGCATGTGATGCGACTGCGTGAGAAGCTGCGCGACAACACTTCCGAGCCGCAGATTGTGCTGACAGTTCGAGGGCAGGGATACATGTTTGCGAAAGAGAATTCGGCTCTGAAAAGCGAATAGTCAAAAGCAAATCCGGCGGACGTCATCCGGGGACTTACGTCCCCGGCTCAGGTCTTTGTCTTAACTTCCCTAATCCCCACTCCCTAGTCCCGAATCCCTTCTCCATGCGACCTTGGCAAATTTGGACCGCCGCGCTTGTCTGCCTGACGCTGGTCGTCACGGCATTCGGCTGGCTGAGTTTCAAGGCCATCGCCGCCGATCGCGCCGAGCACACAGCACAGGAGCAAGCGCAGCTTGAGGAAAAGGTCCGCTTGGCGCTGTGGCGGATGGACACGCAACTCGCGAAGCTGTTGGCCGACGAAAGCATGCGGCCGACGTACAACTACACGGCCGCGTTGTCACTTGCGCCGTCGAACCTTGCCCCGGCGACAAAGAACAAGGTTGCGCCGCGTGATCTGCTGCTCGTCTCGCCGCTGCTCAATTCGTCGATTGCCGAAGTTCGCTTCCACTTTCAAATCGACGCTACCGGCGAAATCACTTCGCCGAGCGTGCCGACGTCGTTGCAATGCGAGTATCTTTGCCCGAGTCATGTTTCGGCGGAACAAGTTCAAACTTCGGAAAACCAACTAGCGTCACTGAAGAAACTGCTGCAAAAGCAGAATCTGAACGAACAAGTCGCCAAGCTGATGGAAACCAATGCCGGCTGGCTGGCTTGGGAAGTTGGCAACGGCGAAGCCTTGCAGCTCAGCAATGGTCAGGCCGTCGCGTTCAATGATTTTCCGAACCACTTCGGCAACAATTTGTTGATTGTCCCAGATGAGCCAAAAAACTCGCTGCCCCCAATCACTCCGCCCTCGACGAGCGATCCGCTTGGAACGTCGCCATCGGAAAATACTCCGAATAACGCTCCGCTCCTTGCAAATGGCGGCAGCCTCTCCGTGACCGGAGCAGGCGCGTTGCCACTCCCTCAGAGCGACAACAACTTGGGACCGCAATCCGGCGCAGCGCAGCAGTCAACTGCCCAGAATTCTGTCAAGTACCTGAATCAGAACGAAGGCTACTCCCGCGGCGGCAACCGCATGAATTTTAACACCGACAATAGCCAAGCCGCGAATCAACAAGGCAAACCCGCGGCGCAGCGCGCCACGCAACAAAACGATTATCTGCCGCAGCAAGCCGCGCAATTAGACCAGCAATTCGAAGAACCGCAACAGCAGCAACTGCAACGCAGCGTCAGCGAATTTCAACAACGCGCTGCCTACGTTGACAACAGTTCGCAGTACAACGGCCGCAACTGGAATGACGATACCAATCGTCAGGCAATCAACAATTATTGGGCGCTCAACCTCAACACGAACAATAAAGGCAAGGCTTCGGTCCCGCAGCCGACAATCCGCACCAGCCGCATGGTGCCGCTCTGGGTCGATCAGGAACTGTTTCTCGTCCGCCGCGTGCAGGTTGGCGGGGATCAAGTGATCCAGGGCTGTTGGCTGGACTGGAACGTGATGCGCGGAGAACTGCTCAAGGTGATCAGCGATCTGCTTCCGGCAGCCGATCTCCAAGCCGTGGCGAGCGACAGCGCCGAAGGTCCGCGCATCCTAGCGTCGCTGCCGGTGAGGTTGAATCCCGGATTATTGGCCGCTGCTGTACCTGCAGAGGCGATTAGCCCATTGGGCTGGTCGCTGCTGCTGGCTTGGTCGGCGCTGGCGATCGCGGTAGTCGCAATCGGCTTGGTAGGGCACGGGACGATTGCGCTCTCGGAACGCCGTGCGGTCTTTGTTTCGGCGGTGACTCATGAACTGCGCACGCCGCTGACGACGTTTCGGATGTATTCCGAGATGCTGGCCGAGGATATGATCGGCGACGAGGCGACTCGCCGCAGCTATTGCCGCACATTACATCACGAAGCTGACCGGCTCTCGCACCTGGTGGAGAATGTGCTCGCTTATGCAAAACTGGAACGCGGCGGACCGGGCGAACGGTGCGTGACGCTGAGCCTCGGCGAATTGCTCCGCATCGTTACCGAACGAGTAACCAATCGCGCGGCGCAAGCGAACTTTGAACTGGAATCAGCGCTCGACGAGAATCTACGCGAGAAGATGATTCACACCGATCCCGGTGCCGTCGAGCAGATTGTCTTTAACCTCGTAGACAATTCGTGCAAGTACGCCGTGAGCGCAACAGATCGCCGGCTGCATTTGGAAATGAGTATAGGCAAGGATGAGCAACTGGAAATCACGGTCCGCGATCATGGCCCCGGAATTCCCGCCGCGGAGCGCGGCCAACTGTTTCAACCGTTCCGCAAATCGGCTGCGCGGGCGGCGGTTTCCGCACCGGGTGTCGGGCTCGGCTTGGCTCTCTGCCGGCGGCTAGCGTGGGCGATGCACGGCGATTTGCGGCTAGCAAGCAGTCAGTCGGGAACGTGTTTTGAATTACGATTGCCGTTGTAGCCGAGGTCGTGAGACCTTGGAATCGCAGCGACAGACTCGGTTTTTGGCTGAATCCATCCAAAGTCTCACGACTTTGGCTACTTTGCGTTGCTCGATTTGTCCTGCTGGGTTACTCTAAAGTAAGTTATATCCCGCCCTTTGAATCGATTGGCAGGAACGACAGACGCGGCCGCGAAATGCCAGCGCTGCCGTTCCCTACACCTCTCCAAGCTTGGGTCATCCCATCAGGTGTTTCTGCGATGAAGAATTCCGCTCGCTCGACTTGGTTCTTGCTGGCAGTTGCCGCGATCATCGGTCACGCAACAGAGCGTCTCTCGGCCCAAGTTTTTGTCCAAGGCGCACCCGCCGCGGCCGAAGGTGCCGATTCCAGCGGGGTTAGCTTTTCGACCGATCGCCAGATGATGCTCGATCTCGACCGCGCGAACAAATATATCGCCGACGAGCGCTTCGCCGATGCGGTCGTGATGCTGGAAACGATCCTGCGTCATCCGACCGATCACTTCTTCAAACCTGACAACGAAAAGAATTACTATCGCTCGCTAAAGAGCGAAGCCCGGCGGATTCTCGGGACGTTGCCCGAAGATGGCCGCGAGCAGTTCGAACTGCACTTCGCTTCGACCGCCGAGCGATTGCTCAAAGAAGCCATCGCCCAAGGTGATCTGACCAAGCTCAGCGAAACCGCGCGAGTGTACTTTCACACGCCCTCGGGTTACGAAGCGACGTGGCTCTTTGGGCGAAGTTGTCTGGATCACGGACAGCCAATCGCGGCGGCGATGAATTTTCAATTGCTCCTGGAAACGCCCGCCGCGCGCGACATGTACGAACCGGGTTTGTCGCCGCTCCTCGCCTTGGCGTGGTGGCGCGGCGGACAAGCGGATCGAGCGCTCGCCGTCTTGCAGCAATTGCGCGAACGCTCGCCGACGGGTTTTCGCTGGAACAACGAACTCGTGGCGTGGCATCAACCAACCGATGACGCCACGCAATGGCTTGCGCGCTTATTTGGAGACCAGCGTAATCCGGCGGAAGCCGGCGTTACCTCGTGGGGTGTCTTTCGCGGCAACGCCGCGCGCAATGTCCGTGCGGCCATCGGCAGCCCGCTGTTGAATCCGCGCTGGGAAGTCCAACTCCAGGACACCAACGATGCCGCAAACTCGGCCTCGCAAAGCCAAGTCGAGCGCCAACTCAACACGGCCAACCGCTTGGGGATGCCGATCCACCATCCGCTGGCCGTGGGCAACACCGTGTTGCTGCAAAAGCAGCAGCAACTGCTGGGCATCGATTTTCGCACCGGCAAACTCAAGTGGCTTTATCCCCCGGTCGTCGGCGCGACCAATGCGCCGGACCCTGCAAAAACCATGATTCAGATGTGGGACGGGCGCCAAGTTCCGCTCAAAAACTTCTTGACCTCCGCCAAACTCGCCAGCAGCAGTGACGAAAAGCAGGCGTACTATGTCGAAGAAAGCACCGCTCCGATGAATCTTCGCGCCAATGGCGCGATCTTCATCGGCAACGGCCGCACCAGTGTGCCGCAACAAACGGTGACCAACGTTCTCAGCGCGTTGAACCTGCAAAAAGAGGGATACCTCCGCTGGCAAGTCGGCGGCCCCTCGGGCGAAGCGGATCCGCGTTTGGCGGGAGTCTTTTTCCTCGGCGCGCCGCTGCCGCTGCACAATCAACTTTATATCCTTGGCGAGTTGTCGGCCGAACTGAATCTGTTTTGCCTTGATGCTGAGAATGGTCAGCTGATCTGGGCGCAGCCGTTGGTGCGCTACGAGATTCCGCTCTCGGCCGATTTGCATCGGCGGGTCACGAATCTCGTGCCAAGCTATTCGGATGGCGTGATGGTCTGCCCCACAAACTCCGGAGCCGTGGTTGCGGTTGATATTTTCAACCGCTGTCTGCTCTGGGCTCAGTCCTACACCCAGAATATGGCCTCGCAAATGAGCGGCCCGTTCAATCGCCGCATGGTCATGATGAACCAGCAAGCCAATCAAGAATCGACCAATGACCGCTGGGCCGACGGTGCTGCCACGATTTCCGGCAATCGCGTCTTGCTCGGTCCGGCCGATGGCGACGATCTACTATGCCTGGATTTGCTGACGGGCGAGACGATTTACCGCATGGTCCGCAGCGACTTCCCCGATCGCACGCCGCTGTACGTCGCCAGCGTTGATCCCACCGCGGCCATGATTGTCGGCCGCACGAAGCTCTACGGTATTTCGCTCGACAAGAAGCAAGTTCTCTTCGACGTCGATTACGCCGGCGGCCAACCCAGCGGACGCGGCTATCGCGCGGGCAACAACTATTATCTGCCATTGAACACGGCCGAAGTGATCAAAATCGACCTCAATACGCACAAGGTCGCGGCCCGCTCGAAATCGCGCAAAGGAGTCGTTCCCGGGAACTTGATCGTGCATCAAGGGCAGATCGTTTCAGTCAGCCAGGATCGGGCGCAATGCTTCTACTCGCTCGACGACCGCCAAGAATGGGTCAACGCAACGCTCAAGGAACAGCCCAACGATGCGGCCGCTCTCTTGGCGCTCGGCGAAATTCAACTCAATTCGGGTGATCTGGCGTCGGCCGCCTCGAATCTTGAAAAATCCTTGAAAGCCTCGCCCGATGAAGTGACGCAATCGTTGCTGGCCGAAGCGTTGCTACAATCGCTGAAAAATGATTTCAGCAAGTACCGCGAACGCGTCCCGCAACTCAAGCAACTGATTGTCTCCACGGCACAAAAAGAAGAACTCAGCCGGTTGCTCGTGGAAAAGTATCTTGGCAACAAGGAATACGAAATCGCGATGGACGAAGTGCTGAGCCTTTGCCAATTGCCGCCGGGGCAAGAGCTCGAGGAAATCGAGCCAGGGAAAATTTCCCTGCGCCGAGATCGTTGGATTCAAGCCCTCTTAAGCAAGGCGTCGAAGTCGGCCGATCCGAAGAAATGGAAAACGCTGACTGAAAAATTGCGCAGCGATGCCGAAACGCTCCTCGGCAAGAGCGACAACGCGGCATCCAAACGACTACTCACCGCGTTGGGCAGGTTGGCGATTTCGGATGATTCGCGGCTTGAGATGGCCAAGAAGCTTGTCGCCGACAAGCAGTGGCTCGACGCCGAATTGCAATTCCTAAGCCTCGAAGCAAACACCCGGGACAACAACCCGGCCGCTTGGCTGGCGCATGCCGAAATGCTGCAAAAGAATCAGCGTTGGGAAGAGCTGTACTTGCTCACCAAATCGATGCAGCTAGAAAACTCGGCCGCGGTGCAAGAGGCCGCCAAAAAACTCGCTGCCCTCGAACAAGTCGCCGCGATTGGCCGCGGCTGGCAAGAATGGCCCGCTGCCAATATCGAAAAAACAACGCAGAACAAAACACTCGGGACCTATCGATACCCATTGGACATGCATTGGGACCGGCTGCCGTTCCATCGCGACACACGGTTGGAATTCGATAACGGGAATCAAGACCTTGTCGCTCGCGATGGGCAGGGGACGGAGCTGTACAAAGTCAATATGAACGAAATCGTGCGCCAGAATCGGTTCGGCTTCAACGCCAACATGAGCCAAGCGCGCTTCGTCGGACACATGCTCCTGATCAACGTGGGCTTCTATCTCGCGGCGTACGACACCAGCGTCATCGAAGCCGGCAAGCCGCGGCAACTCTGGCGCTTTGACGTCACCAACGCTCTCGGCGAGGACATCAACAACATCCGCTATCGCCAGATTCGCCAGCCGAACGGCCGGTTCCGGATGATCCCGATGGACGCCAACAATCGACCGCTTTGCAACATCGCCCTGGCGAGCCGTGACTTGGTTTGTCTGGTCCGCGGGTCGAAGCTCTTTGCCCTCGATAGCCGCACCGGCGAGATCGTCTGGATTCGCCACGACGTCCGCGCGAGCGGCGAAATCACCGGCGACGAAAACGTGATCTGCGTCTTCTCGGAACAGAACAACGAGGTCGTGACCTACAGCGCCATCGACGGCCGCGAGATCGCCAATTTCAAAGTCCCGCCCGAAGGCCAGCGCATCGCCATCCAAGGGACCAAGCTCCTCGCCAACGAAACGGTCAATGCCAAGCAGCAACTCAAGTTGATCGATCTGGCAACGGGGGAAATCGCCTGGAGCAAAGAGTTTGCCATCAATGCCAAATCGGTCATCGTGGACCAGGATGCTGTCGCCGTCTTCGAACAGCGGGGAGTTCTGAGCATCTTGTCCTTGGACAAGGGCGAGTTGCAGTTCAACTCCAACATCAACCCCGAAGCGAGCGTCAGCGAATACCAAGTCCTGCGCAACGAAAACCGATTCCTCGTCGTCGTCGGCCGCTCGTTTGGCAACAAGCCGAACACCTATATCAATGGCATCAACAACGGCTCCTATGCGAGTACGCCGTTCACCGGGCATGTTTACGGGATCGACGCCAAAAGCGGCAAGCTGCAATGGGAGCGCAAGATCGAAGAAATCTCGATGCTCCACAATCAGCCTTCGCGCAGCCCGGCGTTTGTCTTCGGGGCCATGGTTGTCAGCCAAGAAAACAACGGCAACGTCCACCGCCAATCGACGCGCGTCCTGGCGATCGACAAACGCTCGGGCGACGTCGTCTGCGACGAAAAATTTCCCAACGGCGGCGGGCTCATCATGCTCTCGTCCGACCCGGCCAAACAACGCGTCAACATCCAAACGCAAACGCAGTTGGTGCAGTTGACGTACACCGAGAAGAAGACCGAAGAAAAGAAAGAAGAGAAGAAAAAAGAATAGAACACTGATTTGACTGATGGAACTGATAATCACTGATCTGCAATGACACCGATTATTGCATTCGGATTTTTTGAGCTCATAAGCCAAAAGGAATAATCATGGTCTCCGCCGAGACAAAATCCGTTATCGAACGTGCCAAGCGGATCTATGCCGAGCAGCTCCAAGAAATGCTCGAGCCAAATTTTCAAAATCGGTTCGTCGCAATCGAACCCGAATCGGGGGAGTATTTCTTGGGCGATACGTTCGACTTGGCGGTAAAGAACGCCGCGACAAAGTACCCAACTCGTCTGTCTCACACGATACGCATAGGACATCGCGCGGCTCTGCACCTCGGGGGCATGCAATCGTGACCGGCTTTGTCGATGAACAACTAAGAGCGTTGATACGCTTGCCTCTATCGGCGTCACTGGATGGACAGCGCACGGAACTTGTGGCATGGATCGACACCGCGTTCAATGGCGGAATTGCGATTCCGCGTAAACATGTCGCAGCACTAAGGCTGTCCAAGCAATCGTCATCCGAGGCAATTCTGGCCGACGGCCGCTGCGTCGAGTTGGAAACTTTCACCTGCTTCCTCGATTGGTTCGGCAATACCTACGAAACACAGATCGCCGCGAGCGATGGTGAGTATGCTCTGCTCGGGACAATGCTGCTCGAAGGCCGACATCTTGACATTGACTATGCCGCGCGATCAGTCAGCATAACCTAACGTGTAAAAATTTAATGGCTCGGGGAAACTTACTGCTTTCCCCCCTCCCGAAGGAATCAAAAACGATTAAAATCAAGGGCGAATCGCATCTTTTTCCCGCACTCGTTTTCTCGAATAACTATGCCCGCCAATCGCCAAGCCGAAGTCACCGCCGCCGGTGCCGATATCGATTTCAGCAAGAAGACTTACCAACTCGAACTCGATACGACCGAGGGCAAGATCCTAATCGACTTCTGGCCCGAAGTCGCGCCCGGCCACGTCAAGAACATGCTCGGCCTCGCGAAGATCGGCTTCTACAACGGCGTCGGGTTCCACCGCATTATCAGCGGCTTCATGATCCAAGGCGGCTGCCCCCTCGGCACCGGCACCGGTGACGCCGGCTACAAGATCAAGGCCGAGTTCAACAAACAACCGCACGTCGCGGGCGTCCTTTCAATGGCTCGCTCGGGCGACCCGAACTCCGCCGGCTGCCAATTCTTTATCTGCCTGGACAAGCACACGCATCTGGACAACCAATACACGGCCTTCGGCAAAACGGCCGACGACGCGAGCCTGGCCGTGGTCAAGAAAATCGGCAGCGTTCCCGTCGGCCCCGGCGACAAGCCGAAGACGCCGGTGAAGATCAACCGGGCGACCGTGATTGAGAAGGCGAAGTAAGCGAGCGTCCCTATCAAAAACAGGTTTGGCTTCCTCCCCCTTGCGGGGAGGGTTGGGGAGGGGGTTTTCGGCGAAGGACTCCTCTAATGGCAAAAAAATTTCGTGAACTCGAAGCCCGCATGCCCGCCGATGTTCGGGCAAGTGTCAAAACGCGTGTGAACCAGACATTGCTGGAAATGTTTCTCGCCGACCTGCGCAAGTCGCTAGGCATGAAACAAGAGAAACTTGCCGCCGCACTCGGCGTCACTCAACCGACTGTCTCCCAGCTTGAATCGCAGACCGATATGCAAATCGGCACTCTGAAACGCATCGTGTATGCCCTGGGCGGAAACCTGGAGATTATCGCCCACATGCCGAATGAGACGATTCGCCTGACGCAATTTCGCGAAGCAGCGCAGGAAACATGCAACTTGCCTCTCCATGCATCATATTGGTTGACTACCACCTGGATTAGCTTGAATCCAAAAATGTAATTTTATTTTTATCATTTCGGAATATTTCCGATCATACTTGCCATTAGAATTTTCGTATGGCTCTGAATTGCACAAGAAAAATTCCACGATAGCTGGATTTTCAAGAACTATTTTGCATAATTGCGGTGGGAAAGAATACTTGATGTCATCGTACAAAGTCGCGAGATCTTCAAGTGTTGCATCATATTTACCTAAGACATAAGTAACCGCCGGATTGCAAGAAGCACTCTCTACGGCAGCATTTTTTTGTAATTCTTTAGGATCTTTTTCACCATTCAATTGTCGCAAAAAGCTTTGTGAACCATGTTCACGAAAAAGATTGCGCGATTGTTCCTGTCTCCATTCATCAATTCCATAGATATCTGGATAATCAATAAGTCGTCTAGCGTGTGCTATAGCGAATGGGCGTAGAAGATTGGTGAGTATGAAAGATCCAAGTAGCGCACCGAGTGCATAAAGCCATCCAGATACGAAGAATGCTATCCCAACAATCAAAAAGATTGATAGCACTAGAATGCCCGAAATAGTTTCTTTACTTCTTCCTCGGAGCAACTCGTTGAGAGTAAATAGATAGACAATGATCACAAGAGGTATTGACCACCATAACCAAGTCATCTGCGTATTCCTAAAAGCTGATTGAAAAAAATGTAAAACTCAGTATATCCCCATGCTACTCCTTCACAATCTTTAACACCCTGTGGTTGCTGCTGTCGCTGATGTAAAGCGTCCCGTCCGGCGCTTCGTAGATGCCGTGCGGTTGGTTGAGTTGGGCTTCTTTGGGCGGACCATCAAGGCCAGCGCTGCCGGGTTTGCCCGTGCCGACGACGAGCGTCAGCATGCCATCGGCGGGCGTGTACTTGCGGATGCAGTGGTTGTCGCTGTCGGCGATGAGGATGTTGTCGTCTTTGTCGCACCAGAGGAATTTCGGCCCGGCGAGCGTCGCCTTGAGGGCTGGCCCGTCGGCGGTGAGGGGGCCTTTCTTGCCGGTGCCGGCGACGGTTTTGATTTTACCCGTCGAGCCATCAACGACCCGCAGCGAGTTCCCGCCGCGTTCCAGGATGTAGATATTGCCCGCCCCATCGATCGCCACGGCGCGGGGATCGTTGAGCGGCGCTTCGGTCGCCACGTCGCCGTCCTTGGGTGTTCCCTTTTTGCCGTTGCCGGCAACGGTCTTGACGAGTTTGGTCTCGGGATCCCAGGTCCGAATCCGCGCGTTCTTTAAATCGACGATGTAGAGCAGCTTGCCCTGCTTGTCCCACAGCGCGTCGTAGAGTTCATTGAACGTCGCCTTGTCACCCGGCCCGCCATCGCCGGAGAACCCTTTCTCACCCGTGCCGATGACGGTCGAAATCGTCTTGGCCGCCGGATCGTATTCGCGAACGCAGTTGTTCCATGTATCGGCAATATAGACCTTGCCATTCGGCCCAATGGCCAAGCTATGCGGCCCGTTCAAGGTCGCCGTCGCAGCGGGTCCGTCGGTCTTCCCTTTTTCCGCCGTGCCGGCGAGTGTCGTGACCTTACCCGCCTTGTCGAGGACGCGAAATTTGTGGGCGTACATCTCGACGAAGTAGAGATTGCCGTCCTTGTCAAATTCGACGCCGAACGGTGCGTTGAGCTTGGCCTCTTTCGCCGGTGAGCCATCCCCGCCCGTGCCACCGCCGGCGACGAGGACGAGTTTCTCGGCGGCCAAACACTGAACGGATAGCATGAGGACGACAACAAACGACAACAAGAGCTTGGGCATGATCACGCGCATCGATAGAGTTCCCCAGAAAGAAAAAGACATTTGTCTTGATGCGAGATAGTATCCGCGATGAGAGCGGCAGATGCAACTGTAGGTCCCGTTCTCCGAACGGGACCTTGAGCGACGTTTGTCGACGCTCAATAATTGCAGTGGAAATTGCGTTAACTCTCATGCAAGGTCCCGCTGAGGACAGCGGGACCTACATTACTCCGCGTCCCACTTGAACGCGATATGCTTGCGCCAGACGGCGTCGTCGGTCGCGGGAAAATCCGTGCGCACATGCACGCCGCGGGTTTCTTCGCGGAGCATTGCCGCTTGGATCATGAGCCGGGCGACGATGAGCATATTTTGCAATTCCCAGCCCGCGACGTCGTTGAATTGCCGCGGCAGTACATACCGGCACCAACGTTCGACATCGGTCGCCGCTTCCTTGAGTTCATCGGCGCTGCGGCGGACTCCGGCAGAGCGCCACATGACGCTCTTGAGCGTGTTACGAATATCAGCAAGGTTCAGCGGTTCACTGTGCGGCAACTCGTCAACTTTGGGATTGTCCAACGGCACGGGTCGATAGTCGTGGTCATGGCTCGCGGCCAGTTCCGAAACCTTGGCTCCGACATGCGCGCCGTAAACAAGCGCTTCGAGCAAGCTATTGCTGGCCAGCCGATTCGCGCCATGCAGACCGGTGCTGGTGACTTCGCCCGCCGCCCACAGATTAGGCACACTCGTGCGTCCCGCCATGTCGACGGTGACGCCGCCAATCATGTAATGCGCGCCGGGCCGCACGGGGATCGGATCGCGCGTGATGTCGAGGCCAAACTCGGCGCACATCGCGCGAATGCCGGGGAACTTGGTTCGCACCATTGCGGCATCCAAGTGGCTCAGATCGAGGTAGACATTCGGATGCCGTGTGCGCTCCATCTGATTGACGATCGCGCGGCTCACAATATCGCGCGGCGCGAGTTCGCCGCGCTCGTCGTACTCAGGCATAAACCGCACACCGTTCCGGTCGATCAAATGTGCGCCCGCGCCCCGAACCGCTTCGGTGATCAGATTGCGGCTGCTGCCGGCGATGTAGAGCACCGTCGGATGGAATTGCATGAACTCCATGTCGCGCACCTCAGCCCCCGCGCGATAGGCGATCGCCAGCCCGTCGCCGGTGGCAACCTCGGGATTGGTCGTCTCACGATAGATTTGACCGACGCCGCCAGTGCAAAGAATCGTTTGCTTTGCCCAGACGAGCGTCTTGCCGTGCTCGGCGTTCCAGACCAGTGCGCCGCGGCAGCGGCCTTCGTGGGTCAGAAGATCGATCGTAAACGTGTTCGCCCACGATTCGAGATTCTCGAGCTGATGCGTGTAGTTGAGGACCGCGCGCATGACCTCTTTGCCCGTGGCGTCGCCGAGGGCGTGAACGATGCGGTTGTGGCTGTGGCCTCCTTCACGGCCGAGGGCGAGTTCACCTTCTTCCAAATCAAACCGCGTCCCCCAATGAATCAGTTCATTGACGCGCAGCGGCGATTCGCGTACCACCATCTCGACGACTTCGCGGTCACACAAGTTGCCGCCGGCGGTAATCGTGTCGGCAATGTGGTCCTCGAAGCGATCTTCGGGATCGAAAACGCTGGCGATGCCCCCCTGGGCGTATTGGCTATTCGAGCGGAGAAAATTGTCCTTGGAAACGACCAGCGTCGAGAGCCGGCGATCCACGCCGATCGCCGCGCGCAGCCCGGCGAGTCCGCCGCCAATGATGAGCACATCCGTAAAGAAATGCGGGACGCGCTTGGGATGATAAGGAACCAGGTAACGCTGCATGGGCTGAAATATTTCAAAGGACAAAACACTCTTCGATAAGTGTAGGCCAGTTTGATTCAGCTGACGATAGCTGGCAAGGCATGAAACCCCGGATTCGCCGGACTCCAGATCTCAATCTGGGTCAGGAAAAACTGCCGCTTATCTAAATAAAACGGAGCGATCTATGAAATAGATCGCTCCGTCAGGGGGAGAACCCGCTTTAATATCGGATCCAATCAGACCTCGTTGCAAATGAATTCAAGTCTCTGGCTTAGACCGAGACTCCATGATTCGAATGAACATGCTCCGCGCCGGCTTCATGAAAGATTCGTTCGACACGAGCATTGTCCTCTTCGGTCAGCGTGGAGACCGTAATAATCGATTCCCCGCGATGCAGACGTTGTTCGTACTCTTTCGCTTCGTACTCGGGAATGCCCATTCCAACCAAAGCGCCTGTCAGTCCGCCGACCAAGCCGCCTGCGGCAGCGCCACTGAGCGCTGCCATGATCGGCCCGGCGGCGATCAAGGGACCAAGCCCTGGAATTGCCAACGCTCCAATTCCGGTCAGCCAACCCAAGGTTCCGCCGATGGCCATTCCCGTCGTTCCGCCGGTAACAGCGCCTTCGGGGGCTTTGGTTTGATTCTCGACGGCGAATTGACGGGTCTTGGCATTATCCGCCATGACGACGGAGATGTGGTCGTTGGTGATCCCGCTGGCTTTCAAGCGCTCGACAATCGTGTTGGCTTGCGTGACGGAGCTGGCGGTACAAAATGCGACGTGTGCCATGATCGAGTTCCTTTGTGAAGTAAGTAAAATGCAGAAAGTTGGACGTGCTTGAGTTAACGTTCGCCGATCACTTCGAGAAATGATTCGACATGATCGCCTGCGACTGTCTTTGCAAGGTTTTCGATGCGTTCTTTTTCACCCGCGCTATCCACAGGTCCGCGCAGTGTCACATGCCGATCTTGCGTGATGATCTTCACGTTATTGGCGTTAAGCGAAAGCTTCGCCTCACGGATCTTAGTGCGAATGTCGGCCGTAATTTGTACATCAGTCTGGTTTTCATTCTGATCGATGGGCGTCTTCGCGGTTGAACTGCGATCGCGTTCGTTCTTGGCGGTGTTGTCCGCTTCGACGGCAGAAGAATTATTCTCGGCCGAGGTGGAAGTTGGCGTCGATGCCGGGCGGTCAGCGTTCACCGGGCGCTTGTCATTCTGTTGATTGCATCCCAGCAAGAGACTTGTTGACAGCAACAAGCTAAACGTGCGTAACATGATTTCACCTTGGTCTAAGTGGATAAACGTGTCCCACAGGTACAATTGAGCAAAGCATGTACCTGCGAGACTGAAATGATTTTTTTGAGAGGTTATTTCGCTAAGATTTCTGGAAGATTCAACTCTGTCGATGGCGAAGTATCGGCTTTGAGAATTTGTTGCATTTGCTCGAGGGCCGTATCATTCGCTTCCTGCGTGTTTGACGCGATACAATCACGAGGGACGATCAACTTGTAATGCCGCAAATAGGCATCGTTCGCTGTAAAGAAGACACAAATATTTCCCGCGAGACCCGTTAATATCAGCGTTTCGACTTTCAGATCCTCAAGAAGCAAATCCAATGACGTTCCAAAGAACCCCGAATGCCTCGGCTTAACGATAAAGTAGTCATCCTCATCCGGCTGCAGCATTTCGACAAGCGGTTTGCCCTTGGAGCCATTCAAGCAATGCCGCACAAGATTCGGCAAGTTCGACTGCCATTTCCCAAAATTGTCGTTGACGTAAATGACGGGAATGGCGTGCTGCTTGGCTTGTCGCTTGAGATGCACAATTCGCTCAGCCATCGGCAGCACATAGCGCAGTAACTGATCGCTTTCGGGAAAGTCTAGATCATTGATCACGTCGATCAACAGCAGCGCGAGAGGACAAGCCTTCACCCGCTGGCCATGAAAGTTGTTCGGATCTGAGTTGGCGTGTGCCATATTCCATCATTAACGCAGTCTATGATTTTCCGTGGCATGGTGCTTATCACCGAGGCTTTAGCGAGACTCGCCGGGGGCACCAACGCCGCGCACGGGCGTGTATGACGGGGGGTCACTCGCCGGAAACGATTCATCTCCCGCCTCGTCCACAACGTCGATCTTTTGGTTGTGTCGGCTGACGATCGTCAGCTCCTCTTCTTCGTTTCGGCAGCCGCGCCCCAGCCATTGATTCACTGGGCAATAACCAGTGACTCCGCGTGTGAATAAGCCAACTCCGCCGAGCAGGAGCGGCAAGGCCAAGGCATTTCGGCGCAACAGGGCAAATCCCAGCATGGCCCCGCCCGCGATCATCGAAGCAGAACGCTCCGCAGCAGCGACATTGACTGGCAAAGAACTGTCGCAATTTTCAACTTGATGATTTCGCATAGCCGTGCTCCTTTTCGAAGTAGGTCGAGTTGCTCTTAGCGGCAGCGAACGGATTCCAACCCCGCCCCGCCGCTCATCTCCAAGTACATTTCCTTTTGCCCCAGTCGAATTCCGATCTCGCGAATGGCCTCGGGCACGAGCGCTGCTTTTTTCAGGTCGCAGCCGATCTTGACCTTCAAGCTTTTCTCGCGGTGAACCAATCCTGTTTCGGGATCTTGCCAAATGCCTCGAATCGTCCCCTCGATCGTCAACGATCCGAATTTTTCTACGAGCGACTCCAAAATCTCATCTTGCTCAGACTCGGGAACCGGGGAACCATCGTTGCGGGTAATAGGAATCAGAGTGATAAAGACCAGCATTGTGCGCTCTAAGGTTTGGCAATAGGCGAGTTGGAAAAGCTAAACGACGATTCTATTCCAAATTCAGCCTACCAAACGGCCACATACTGTGCCTATCATGGCCGTGGAGTTACGGCACCCTAACACTGGAAGCCTGTGCAATACTTATGCCATTGCCACTAACTCTAAATAACTTCCAAAAATCATTGCCTTTACACTGCGAGACGGGCATCGCATAAGTAAATTGATTCGCCGTTTCCCAATCATCAAGATCCCCAATTTACAATCCAAACCGAGACGAATATTGCCATGACAACACCAGTGACACCTGATGCCTCGAATGCTGTTCTCTTGAATGACGAAGAGAGAGTGAAAAAAGTTCTCGTCGATTCCATCTTTCAGCTTTGGGACGTCGTCAACAATCTGACTCGCCTACGACCGACTACCCACGAACGCTTTCGTGTTTCAATCTTCGGTTCGGCCCGTGCCAAACCCGATACCTACGTTTACGACGAGGTCAAGCGAATCGCCGCAGCACTCGGCGAAATGGATTGCGATATTGTCACCGGCGGCGGACCGGGATTGATGCAAGCCGCCAATGAAGGAGCCAGTCTCGGCAACACAGGCCGCTCCGTTGGGATTCGAGTGAACTTGCCCTTCGAGCAAGAATCGAATCCCTTTGTCACACAAGCTTTCGAACACAAAACATTCTTCACCCGTTTGCATCATTTTGTGCTCGCGTCGGATGCGTTTGTGGTCGTGCCTGGCGGCATCGGCACGGTTCTAGAAATGACGATGGTCTGGCAACTGCTTCAAGTCCGGCACATTCGCAAAGTCCCGTTGATTTTAGTCGGCAAAATGTGGGAGGGACTTGTCAGCTGGGCGAAAGAACATCTGCTGCGAAATGATCTTCCACTAGCCAACCCCGAGGATCTGGAGATTCCTCTTTGTGTCGCCTCCGCAGACGAAGCCATCGGGTTGTTGCGAAGATATCATGCTGACTGGCAACAAGAGGTCAAATCTTAGTTCCTTGGTAACTATCTACGCGGGAAAGAGATTCGAGTTCCGAACCGCGGGTCCAAATCAACTTGCGAATCGGATTTTCTACAATATTTTGCCCTCCGGCTTTGGCAGCATTATGATGGCCGAAAGGCCGAGATCTCAAAATTCTCGTCGCGCTCGGGAAGTTTTCCCCTTGCCCATCGTTTCCCCGATACGGCAACGGCTTTCCGTGACAATTCTCAATGTGCAACTTCGCAACCTGGCAGGTCTTGTAATGAAATCGATTTTTACACTGCTTGTTCTTTGCATGCTTTCGTTTGCAGTTCAAGCTCATGCGGACGAGGATCTTGGCGCGCAGGTGGAAAAGATTTTCACCACCCACTGTTACCGTTGCCACGGTCAGAACGGCACGAGCCAAGGCGGCTTCGGCAATGTTCTCAAGCTGCATGAACTTGCGGGCAGCAAAAAAATCGTTCCCAAGGATCCGCACAAGTCGCAAATCTTCAAACGCATGAGCCCCGACTTGATCGGCGACATGCCCGAGGATGGCGAGACGACTCCGACGGCCGATGAGTTGGCCACGGTCAAACGTTGGATCGAAGCCGGCGCCCCGCTGCCTCTCAACAAAGTCCTGGAACCGAATCGCCCGTTCTACAGCCTTGGTGACGAGGTCAAAGCGATCGACGAATTTCTCACGAACAAGATCGACCGCCGGCAATGGAATCAGTACCGTTTCTTTTCACTTCGATCGCTGCACAACGCGCCGCGTGACAAGGTGCGTGACGAGGATTTGGTGCTGTATCAAGCAGCCTTAGCCAAATTGCTCAACAGCTTGAGTTGGAACAAGGACATCATCGAGCCGCAAAAAGTTGACGCCGCGGGCATCATCCTGGCCGTCAATATTCGCGAACTCGATTGGCAACGTCAATCAAATAATTTATGGGAAGAAATCCTGCGCAAGTATCCCTATGGTTTGTCGCACGCCCGCTATCCCGAAGATCCGGCGATCAACAATCATTGGATATCGATCACAGAAAAGACGGGGAGCGAAATCCCGATCTTGCGTACCGATTGGTTTATCGCCGTCGCGGCACGCCCGCCGTTGTATCACACGCTGGCGCAGATTCCGGAGCATCTGGATGAACTGCTCAAGAAAATCCCGACGAGCACCGGTTCGCTGAATCTGAACCAAAACATCATCGACGGCAAAGTCGCCCGCAGCGGCTTCAACGGCAGCGGGGTGAGCGAACGGAATAACCGCCTGATTGAACGGCACGATACGAATTACGGCGCCTTTTGGATCAGCTACGATTTCAAAGTCAGCGCGGGCAAGGGGAACCTTTTTGTCTCGCCTCTTGGCCCGAAATTCGAGGGGAATCCGCATAACCAGCATGCTTTTGAACACGACGGGGGCGAAATCATTTTCAATCTCCCCAACGGGATGCAAGCATACATGCTCGTCGATCAAAAGGGGAACCGCATCGACGAAGGCCCCATCGCCATCGTCAGCGACGGCAACGAAAAACGCTCCGGCACGCCGGCGATCGTCAACGGGATTTCATGCATCGCCTGCCATCGCGACGGGATGATTCGCAAGTCGGATCAGATCCTAACGGGGCATCATCTCGGCGGCACCGCGCGGGATCGAATCAAGGAGATTTATCCCACGGCAGCGATCATGGATAAACTGTTCGACAAAGATGCCGAGCGTTTTCAAGACGCCGCGACGAAATCCATCAAGCCGTTCCTTCTGACGGGCGACAACGCTCGGAAAACGATCAAGGACTTCGCCGAGCCCGTCTCGCCCATCGCCAAGTGGTATATTGTCCCTGAACTGACGTTGAACGATGTGGCCCGCGAGTTGGGGATTGAGGACACCGCGAAACTCAAGGGCATCATTCTCGGCAACGAAGAACTCCAGCGCCATGGACTCTACCCCCTGACGCAGGGCAACACGATTAAACGAGAAGTTTGGGAATCGCAAGATTTCATCCGCTCGGCTTTTCAGCGCTGTGCGCAGAAGCTGGGCCTCGGCGAACCAAAGGCATCGTTCTAGTCGATTTGCCACCCAGAATTCCCAACCCCATCATTGGCAAACATCACATTTATTCTTTCAAGGCATTACAGCGATGCGAATCACCTTATCACTCCTGCTGCTGGCTGGTTTGCTGTTACTTACTTCTGTGACACGAGCCGCTGATCCTTTTCGAGCAAAAGTCAGCGAACTCGCCACCTTGGTGAAGAAAAACCTGGAAGGCGAAGCGCTCGCGCTGGGCGATTTCAAATACGATTCCGCGATGGAGAACATCGAGGGGATTACCAAAAAGTTGAATATCACGACTGAGAATGGCTTCAAATTGGCGTTGCATGATGAATTGCAAAAGCTCAAACAACCGATGAATTCCGACGCCAAACACAAGCTAGCCGGAACGTTTGCGGTCAAAGAATTTGTCGAAAACAACTCGAAATTTCTCTCGCTCACCGTCAAAGCCACGATCACCGATTCGGCTAACAACGAGTCGAGCTTCTCGTTCACGCGCAATATCACCGACGAAGCATCAATCGCCCAAGGGCTCGGCTTGAATGTCTCGTTCAAACCGCAAGCGACGCGCTCCGAACACGATCAAGACATCCGCCGCGCGATCCTCAACCCGCAAAGCGCCGTCGTCGGAACCGAAGCCCGCAATTCGACGGACTCGCTGTTTGCCATTGAGATTCTCGATCCCAAGAACCCGCTCAGCTTGGAACTGAAAAACGGCCAGCCGACGGTTTC
>JBGSSS010000097.1:0-52898 GCA_041736895.1 Pirellulales bacterium | reverse complement strand
CAGCGTCCGCTTGCTCGCGTGTGCTAACGCGACGGCCAGATTCACGGCAGTCGTCGTCTTGCCGACGCCGCCTTTCTGGTTCGCGATGCAAAGGATGCGGGACATTGCGAGGAGGGGATTGGGGACTGGGGATTCGGGATTGGGGATTAGGGAATGCAGGGGAGCGATTCAATCCTGAGCCGGGGACGTAAGTACTCGGATGAGCGACGCAAGACACTGATACCAGGTCCTCGCCGCGCTGTTCCACTTTGGGTTAAAATGGGCAGGTATCATACCGAGCTGCGTGGCTTGTCCCAAGATCAGTTTTGTGCGTGCTAGCTTTGGACTTTTGCGTCTGTTCAAGGTCTCAAGCTATACTCAAGGTGAACTTAAGACGGCTCAAGGAGACAATATGACAATTGAAGTTGCGGGGATTTATGACAACGGCGTGCTGCGCCTTGACCAGGCATTGCCGCTCGCTGATCAGTCGCGAGTATCAATCACGGTCAATGTTCCAGTGAACAATCCGTCGCGTAAAATCGCGCAGGAGTCGGCGGGTATTTTCAAGTGGACCGGAAGCCACGAGGAACTTGAACTGTTCTTGGGCGATGACAATTCGATCTTGGAATCGCGATGAAGCTTGACTCAATCCCTAGCGGCAGTCGCATCTTCGTCGATGCCAATATTTTCATTTATCTCTTTGTGGCGGACCCGAACTACGGCGCAGAGTGCAGCCGTTTGATTCAACGGATTGAAGATCAAGATGTCTTCGCCATCACCACATTCACCGTCTTGAGCGAAATCAGCCATCGGTTGATGACGATGGAAGCCCATCTTGTGTTGAAGTGGCCGTATGCCGGGATTGCGAACCGCTTGCGTCACGATCCTGCTGCTGTCTCCCAACTCACTTGGCCCGAAAAGGCGTTTAACTATTTACGCGCGCTGCCAATGCCTTGTTTGCCCGGCGACCTAACACATTTGGATTGTGCATTGCAGTTCACCAAGCGGCATGGCATCTTGACGAACGATGCGATCAGCTTAGCCGCCATGGAATCGCAACAAGTTCTTCAGATCGCCAGTACTGATGTTGATTTTGATCGCATCCCCGGCATCACACGCTTTTCCCCATAAAGCCCCTTTGTCCCTCCGCCCCCCGCTATTCGCTGCTCACGTTGCTCCTCCTCACCGCCGCGGTGGCAGGCGGGATTAAGTATTGGCGCGGGCCGCATCGCGTGGTTCTCACCGATCCGACGATCAGCAAGCTGCAAGAACTCACGCGGACCCAACTGTGGCTATATGCTCCGCTGCGATCGGGCGAGGCAATGACTTACGAGTACAGCTACCAAAACACCTGGGATGGGCGCGAGCTACTGACGTTGCAGTACAATTACACGGAACCTCGTCCAGCAATTCGGCAGATTTCTCTCTACGGGGAGGATTCCTTCTTTCACTTATCGAGATCCCTCCCACAATACGCGACGGACCGCTCCGAGATCAACTTCGGGGAGGCGATATGCTGGATCAGTGGCAAGCTGCAGCAAGTGTCAAACGAGCCTTTCAAACCGAAGTCCACACCCGGTTACGGTGACCTAAATTGGTTGGTGAACCTGAAGAATCGAAAGCTGTATGGACCGGCGTATTTGATCACAAGCCAGAAACAGATCTTCCATACAAAGTTAAATGATCTGTGCGCCGAATATTTCGAAAAAATCGAGCTGGATGATATACCAGATTTAGAGGTGCGAGTGCAGATACAAACCATCTTCGCCGCGCTCCCTGATAACTGAACCGGTTAGCTATGTCCCTCCGCCCCCGCTATTCGCTGCTCACTTTGCTCCTGATCACCGTCGTCGTGGCGGGCGGGATCAAGCTTTGGCGCGGGCCGCATCGGCAGATTCTCACGATGACCAACAAGGAAGACCGCGCCTTGCTGGAAAAGCTGGGTTGCCTGCACCCTTTGATTTGGGACGTACGATCCCAAGAGTTGGAGTTCTCGTATGAAAATCAAGGGGATGGCCGAGAGTATCACACGCTGATTGGCAAGCCGCAGGACGCGGTTTGTTTCATGACGACTGATAACAAAAATAAGCCGCTGTTAGTTTATGGTGATACAGCAGTGAATCCATTTTACCAATCAGACGCCGATCGATTGCATAGCTGGATTTGCCGGTTGCCATCGCCGGAAGTTGTGCAGCACATCAATAAAACGTTTGAGGGGAACGTATGCGGAGTTTCAAGTTACGCTTTTGCAGAAGCAACTACCTTTTATGTCATCACCAAGCGCGGCCGGCTCTATAGAACACACGGCAGTTTAGCTGAAATGATGACCAAGTGCGAATTGATCGAGGCTTCAGCGATTTCCGATCCGCTAGTCCATGCCTGGTTCGACGCAGAATCTCAAAGCCTTGGTATGATCAAGAAGTGACTTCGATTTACCTAGACAAGGCTGATTAATTGCAGCATCGATGTCCCTCCGCCCTCGCTATTCGCTGCTCACGCTGCTCCTCCTCACCGCCGCCGTGGCGGGCGGGATCAAGTATTGGCGCGGGCCGCATTGGGCCGAGTTGCCTTACCCGCCGACGCCAATAGAGAAAGCATTCCTTGAGGAGCATTACTACTTGAATGACTTTATCAACTTTTATGGTGCACAAGATATTAGGTGTGAGTACACGCGAGAATGGAATGATAAAAGCTGGAATTTACTCGAAGGTCGCCGCTTCCAACCAACGCTTCTCATCAATGACAGCCCGAATGAATTAGTGCGAGAGTTTCCTTGGTATCAGCGCAATAATAATGATTTGAAATCCGTTGCTTATTGGATAGCCCCTGTGAGATCGGATGACGTTGTTGTCTATTTACTCACGAGAGACAAGTACATCTATCGTTTTTCCTATCACAGGAGTGATTGGCTAAATGAAGTCGAATTGCATGAAATTCCTGAGGTTTCAGTGCGCGAAAGATTGGCAGCCGAGTTAAAGCGAATCCAATAAATTGGGGTTAAACTGTATATATGTCCCTCCGCCCACGCTATTCGCTGCTCACCTTGCTCCTCCTCACCGCCGTGGTGGCGGGTGGGATCAAGTATTGGCGCGGGCCGCATTGGGCCGAGTTGCCTTACCCGCCGACACAGGAGGAGCAAGCGGTCCTCGAACAGCACTGGGCACTGGATAACTTCACCCGGGATTACGGTGCGACGACGATTCGCTACCAGTTCCTCCGCGAAGGGCAGGGGATTCGCTGGCTGCTGCTCGAGGGGCATGAGTTCCAGCGGCCGGTCCTGATCACCACGCCGCCGAGGCAGTTGGTTAACGGGTATCCCTGGGCGCTGCCGCTGAAAAACGGGTGGCAGCCGATCGTCTTTTGGATCGGCGGCATCGAAGCGCGGCCCGAGGATGACTCGCTCTACCTGCTGACTGAGAACGGGAGCATCTATCGGCGCCTGCTGACGCCGGAGGAAACCCTGGTCACGGTCTCGCTGAACGAGATCGAAAACTCGGCCGTTCGCGATCGGCTCGCCGAGGAAATTGAAAAGCTTCACGTGAAACAAACCACGGCGGCCGCAACGAAATGAGCATTCGTCCCCGCTATTCGCTGCTAGCACTGTTGATCTTCACGGCACTTGTCGCCGGCGGGGTGAAACTCTGGCGCGGGCCGCATCATGTCGTCGACCGCTCGAACCTCATGTACGAGGATGAGCACACTTATTACAAAGATTGGAGCGGTAAAAAACGAATCGATGGCATCAGAATCATTCGTTATGGAAATCTAGAAGATTCACAGGTGATTATTCTTACCATCTATCGTGATGGTCAAGAGCTCGACTTGTGGCGAACAATCGCAACTGGAATTTACAATCGGAATGCGACAATGGATTACATTCTGGAAATCCAACTGAGAACTGATGAAAAGGAAGACTTGAACGCGGTAACCTCCCAGGAAGTAAAAAGAATCGAAGCCCTCGGTCTAGAACCCGTCATTCGTGATACGAGCAATTTGAAAATGAATGGAATGACAACGCCGCAGTAAGGAAGTTCGATGCGAAAGAACCTTGCATGCAAATTGAAAAACTATCAATGCTACTCCGCCCCCGCTATTCGCTGCTAGCACTTCTACTCTTCACGGCGGCCGTCGCCAGCGGCGTGAAGCTCTGGCGCGGGCCGCATCATGTCGTCGACCGCTCGAACCCGCAGATGGAGGACGAGTACACGTACTACCGCAATTGGGATGAGACGAAGATCATGGATGGGGTGAGGGTTAGAAAGTACCATGACGAGGAACAGATTCTGTTCTTAAGCATCGATCTCTACCGTCAAGGCACACTGCAAGAAAACGGACATTACACCGTGGCTGCCTCGGACGAATATTCTGCTCCAGGGCAGATCCACCGCGGAACGAATCATGCGGCACTCACGGCCTACGAAAGGGAGCAACTCACCGTGGCTGTTCAGCGTGCAGAAGAATTGATCCGCTCGTGCGGTGCCTCGCCCCTCGTGAGATACGGCCATTGGTGAACCCGTTTCACGCGAAACAGCTTACCCAACCGTTACGGTTTCGCGTGAAACAGATAGCATGAACAAAGCCGCCGATGGTATCGGCGGGCATTCGTAGGACGTTCCAATTAGAATCAACGTGATGCTCTTGAAACGCATTAACTGGAGATTCAAAGCCCGATGACCTGGCACCGCTACTCGCTACGAACGCTGTTGCTCGCGATGGCGGCAATTGTTCCGCTGGGCTGGCTCATTTCGTACTTCGGTCGAGTCGAGTCCCTCTACGTTGATCAAATCACCGGCTCATTCAAACGCACTACCAGCTACTGGGGCTGGACCGTACGGGAGAAGATCGAGGGAACGGCACTCGTCGAATATTTGAAGGACCGAGGTCTGAACCACTCCCCACAGTGGAAGTTTGCAAGCAGTCATTCCTGGAACTTCAACGGGGGTGGTCCAGCACTACCAATCTTTAGTTTGCACAAGTTTTGGCCTGATGTCATTGCGGCGATACCACAGGACGAGTTGTTGGAATATGTACGAGTCCTGCAGACTGGAACCCATGAAGAGCAGTTTGCAATAGTAAATACCTTAGATCGTCGCCTGGGGCAGTATTACGCCCAAAAAGCAAAAGCCGGAGACTGATGCCTCCGGCTCGGATGGTTGCTCTGAAATCGTCGTCGCTCAAATGCCCGCCGATACCATCGGCGGCTTTATCTAAATTTTGGCTGAAGCCCACACTACGGCCACGCGAGGTCACCCCTGATTGCGAAGATTTTGTACCCGCGAAAATGCGGCGGCAAAAATTTTCGTCTCTCCGCCGCCGTTTTTATTCTGCAAAGGGGTTTGATTTTGTGCCAACGGGTGTGTTGTAGTGAGGGATGATTGCACGGGTCTAGGCATGCAGCATGCGCCTACATGCAGGGTACGGCTGATGTGAGATGGCGACGACCTTAGAGCATAGGCACCGTCCTGGCTCGATCGTTGAAGCCGTTGAAGCTTCAGTCGTTCGTGCGAGGAGTGCTAGGTCACGCGACCTTGGCAACGTTGATTGAGAGCGGTAGCGACATCCGTGTGAGTTGCAGGAGCCTAGCAGATGTGCGGTGCGCGTTGTCTTGAAAGGCAACGAAGCCGCGGCGCTTGTTGCCTTTTAAGGCAACACGAAAATGCGCGCAGGGCGCACATCTTCGAGCTGGGTCGAGAGCGTATCACCGCGGTTTTGCCGGGCATAATCGCCAAAATCGCGCCGCCAATGGGGCGCAATTTGCGCACGATTTTTTTCGATTTTTCTGTTCTTTTTTCGATTTTTTTCGTGATTTTTTTGGTTTTTTCGCGCGTTTTTTGGCGTGCTTTTCCCAGGAAACCCGCGAATTACGTGCAGTTGTGTGCGAAATCCCTTGGCGCTGAGTTGATATTTATCTCAACACGCAATTTTTTTCGCGCAATGTTCATTTGAGTTTTTTTGCCAATGAAGACGTGCACCTTATTACGACCTGCAAAATGCCCGCCCAGTGTTTATTGCTCGCTGCGCTCGTCATCGGCGGCTTTGTGGGGCGCTCGCTGTGCTTCGCATCTACTCCAGCGGGTTCACCACCAGCCCACCTAGCAGCTTCGGGTAGAAGTATGTGCTCTTGGCCGGCATGACTTCGCCGTGGAGGCTGATCTGGCGGACGTGTTCGACAGTCGCCGGCATGACCAGGGCGGCCAGTTCAAAATTCCCGCCCGCGCTCATGACGCCCGTCGCGTCGCGGCCGCCGACATCGCCGGCGTCGAGCGATTCGACCACTTCGCCGATGCTGTGGACGTACTTGGCCTTGGGCAGATACTTGGCCCCGAGGATATTCTCGATGACCAGGCGGTGCAGGATCGAGACGCCGAGCCCTTGCCAATCGGCGCTGTGCTCCGGCGCGATCTCGGCCATCTTCTTGCGGCCGGCGTCGGTGATCGTCGCCACGGTCCAGAGCTTGTCCTTGTTCGTGAACAGCCCGAGCGTCCCTTGCGCGTCGCCCGTTTCGATCTCTTCCCAGATGGTGCTAGCAAAAGCACTCCCTTCGCCGGCGGTGCGGACGTCGAAGTACGGTTTCAGCTTGGCTTGCAATTCCGGCGCGGTCATCGCGGAGAGTCCGCGGAACAACCGGTGCGTCGGCAGCACCAACAAACCCGGGTCGTCCATCCCGATGCACATCATCAGGACGAAGTTCAGCGGATCGTGATCGGTCAGTTTCCCACCGGCGGCCTTCGCGGCTTCGTCGCGGAAGTTGCACGCCGTGTCATAACGGTGGTGACCGTCGGCGATGAAGATCTTCTTGTCGCTCATCAGGCGCGTGACATGCGAGCAGAGTTCCGGGCTGCTCACGGGCCACATCCGATGGATGACGCCATGATGATCCTTGGCTTCGACGGCGGCGGTGCCGGCGATGTGCGCTTCAAGCAGGTTCTGCACCTCGTTCGACGCATCAGGGTAGAGCCCAAAAATCTGGCTCAGATTTGCTCGGCAGGCCTGCATCAACAGCAGCCGGTCGGCCTTGGGACCAGACATCGTTTCTTCGTGCGGGAAGACTTCGCCCTCGCCGAACCGCGACAGCCGGCAGCGGGCCATGAAGCCGCGGCGGGTATGCGTCTGGCCTTCGCTTTCGAAGACCTGGTGGTAGACGTACAGCGCGGGTTGCGCTTCGGGAACGAGGACACCTTCGCTGCGCCATTGGCTGAGGAACTTTTTCGCGCGGGCGTACTTGTTTTTCGCGGCATCATCGCCCGGCTCTTCGCGATTGAGCTCAACGCGGACGAAGTTCGCCGGGTGCATCTTGTAGAGCTTCTCGTGAAGCGCCGGGTCGATCACGTCGTACGGCGGGCAGACAACATTGGTCAGATCCCCGACATGCTTCAGGTCGTAACGAAGGCCGCGGAACGGTTGGATGTCGGGCATGGGGGCGGAGTGGGGATTGGGGACTGGGGATTCGGGATTGGGGAGAAGCGAAGAACGAGTGCAATGCACCCCACCGCTGGCGTCATCGCAATCCGTGACGTTTCGCGTGAAACGCCGCCGCGACCGGCAAAGTTTCGCCCTCCCTGACAAGCAGAAGTTTCCCGCGCCGGGGGTTGGTTTGTCAAAGGGGGGAGAAAAGCAGCAGGCAAATTCCCTGGCGCACGAATATAATAGAATCCGGTGGCAGGTTCTTACCCAGGTGCAATGATGGTCTCGATGACCGAACTCGAATCACGGCTTTCTTTTGACCGTGTGGTGGCAATCATGAATCGTGTGCAGGAACGATTGAATCGGGCAGTGGCTGCTCTGCGCGGGGCTGGAATCCCTTTCGCCGTTGCCGGAGGCAATGCCGTTGCGTCTTGGGTAGCCACGATGGACCAGGAAGCCATTCGCCAAACAAACGACGTGGATATCCTTGTCCAACGTGAAGATCTGCCGCGAATCAAGGATGCCATGACCGCGGCTGGTTTCCATTATCGCGAGACATTCGATATCTGCATGTTTACCGATACGCCCGATTCATCAGCGAGCGCAGGAGTCCATTTATTGTTTGCAGGCGAAATGATCAGTCTCAAGCATATTACTCCGGCACCTGATCTCAGCGAGCGAGTTGTTGTTGCGGATCAGGACATTCTAAAGCTGGAAGCGTTAATCCGAATGAAGTTAAATGCGAATCGCGATAAAGACCGCACACACTTGCGCGATTTCATCGCCGTTGGACTGATCGATCCGAGTTGGGTCCAGCGATATCCACTAGAATTGGGGGCACGATTGCAACATCTGTTTGACACCCCTGGCGGGTAGGAAATGCATGCGAAAACAGTTACAAAAAGGTAGCACCAGAGTCTCGGATCAAATGAAATCCATGCCGTATCTTCTCATTGGTACCTGCATCGGTGTTCTAATTGGCTGGCAACTGATCCCTAAACCCCTCGAAGGTGGAGTTGAGCAGCCAGCTATTGTCATCCTTTCCGCTGCATTTCTTGGCATGCTGATCGGACTGATCCTGGATGCAAAGGCGAAGCGATAGTAGTCCGTCTGTAAAAGCGACACGCCCTGGCTTACGCCGCGAGCTTTCATTGCGCATAAAAACAGCCCCGCGATTGCTCGCGGGGCTGTTGAATTATTCAGCGATCTACATCCACCGCTTAGTACCGGTAATGTTCCGGCTTGAACGGGCCGGTTGTCGGGATGCCGAGGTACTCGGCTTGCTTCGTCGTGAGCGTCGTCAGCTTGGCACCCAGGTGCTCCAAGTGCAGCCGCGCGACTTCTTCATCGAGCTTCTTGGGCAAGGTGTAGACCTTGTTCTCGTACTTGTCGGCGTTCTGCCAGAGTTCGATTTGCGCCAGCACCTGGTTGCAGAAGCTGTTGCTCATGACGAACGACGGGTGGCCGTTCGCACAGCCGAGGTTCACCAAGCGGCCTTCGGCCAGCAGGATCACCGACTTGCCGTTCGGGAACGTGTACTTGTCGACCAGTGGCTTGACTTCGATCTTCTTGGCACCGCTCTTGGTGTCGAGCCAGTTGACGTCGATCTCGATGTCGAAGTGACCGATGTTGCAGATGATCGCGTCGTTCCGCATCGCCAGGATGTGCTCGCTGCGGATGATATCGCAGCAGCCGGTCGTGGTGACGAAGATGTGTCCTTGCGAGGCGGCGTCTTCCATCGTGACAACTTGGTAGCCTTCCATCGCCGCTTGCAGAGCATTGATCGGATCGACTTCGGTGACCAAGACGCGAGCGCCGAGTGCCTTCATCGAGTGGGCACAGCCCTTGCCGACGTCGCCGTAACCGGCGACGACAACCGTCTTACCCGCAACCATGACGTTGGTCGCTTGCTTGATGCCATCGGCCAGCGATTCGCGGCAACCGTAGAGGTTGTCGAACTTGCTCTTGGTGACCGAATCGTTGACGTTGATCGCGGGAACCTTGAGCGTGCCGGCTTCGACTCTCTGATACAGACGGTGAACGCCCGTGGTGGTCTCTTCGCTGAGGCCGCGGATGTCGCCGAGCAGCTCGGGGTACTTGTCGTGGACCATGTTGGTCAAGTCGCCGCCGTCATCCAGGATCATGTTCAACGGCTTGCCGTCCTTGAAATACAATGATTGCTCGATGCACCAATCGAATTCTTGATCGTTGAGCCCCTTCCAGGCATAGACCGGAACGCCGGTCGCGGCGATCGCGGCGGCGGCTTGATCGGTCGTGCTGAACTTGTTGCAGCTCGACCAGGTCACATCGGCCCCGAGCGCCGTGAGCGTCTCGATCAAAACGGCTGTTTGAATTGTCATGTGCAGGCAGCCGGCGATGCGGGCACCCTTGAGCGGTTTGCTCGCGCCGTACTTCTTGCGGAGCGACATCAGGCCCGGCATTTCGTTTTCGGCGATGTCGATTTCTTTGCGGCCCCAGGGGGCGAGGGCGAGATCCTTGACCTTGTACGGCAGACGCGTTTCAACAGTAGCCACAACAAACTCCGAAATAGGGAAACAAAGTTGCCGCGTCTGCGGCAACGCAATAGACGAAATTAACCAACCGCACGAGACACATTAGATTAACGAATCGCGTCGAAATGCGCCAGGGACCGGGTCACAAAATTGAGACAAAAATCAGCCCTAACAATGTAACGATGTACAGGTCGGAAAGCAAGTAAGAGGCGAATTCTAGCGAAGTCGCGAGTTTGAGAGCCTTTGAAAAGCCAGGGGGTTTACCCCCTTGGAGAATCGGGGGATCCCAGGGGGTGAACCCCTGGGCTTTGATTCGATTGAGGGACTACGCTTTCCAGGCAGCTTCCGCGGCCTGGATCAGTGCCCGCACCCGCGCGGGGTCTTTGATGCCCGGCAAACTCTCGACTCCACTCGCCGTGTCGATCGCGTCGGGCCGAACCGTGGCAATCGCCTCGGCCACGTTCTCGGGCGTGATCCCACCGGCCAGGATCAACGGCACCCCGCGACGGTCGGTCCACTTCCCCAGCGCGGCCCAATCGGCGCGCTCGCCGGTGCCGCCATGGCCAGCGGTGGAGTAGGCATCAATGAGCATGGCGGCGAGCGGAATTTCGTAACGCTGGCATTGATCGAGAAAGGTTCCGATCTCGGCTTCGGGATCTTCGCGCAAGCGAAAGGCTTTGATGATGCCAGGCACTTTCACATAACCTAGCAAGTAGTCTTCGATCCGAATTAGATCGTTGGGTGTTTCCTCGCCGTGCAACTGAATGTAATTCGCTCGCCCCGTGGCAATTCCATTCGCCAACTGATCGAGCGTCGGATTCACAAAAACAGCGACGCGAATGATTTCATCGGGGATACACCGAGCAAGAACATTGGCCGACTCAGTATAGCCGAGGTATCGCTTGCTCCCGCTATAGAAGTTGAGCCCGAGCGCCTGCGCACCCGCCTCGACCGTCGGCCGGACATTGGCCGGGTCAGTGAGTCCGCAGATTTTGATTTTGAAGGGGAGCATCCGGATTTCTACGCAATAGATATTTACCCCGCCGCATAAACCTTGCCAACCTTGGTCAAATTCCCGTCTTTGTCAAACAACGCGGACGAACTCAAGGCCGGGAAATTCGGGCCGCTGGGGAACCAAGCATAGCGTTCGATCCAGGGCGTTTTTTCAAGTTCCGGCAGGACTTTCTTCAAGAACGCAGCGACTTCGTCTTCGCTAAATTGATTTGGTTTCTCTTTCGTCGTCTCCCAATCGGCCACGGCAAATTCCGTGATCCAAATGGGCAGATTATAAAGCTTCTGGATCGAACGCAACTTCCCAAAAAAGTCTGCCGGCTTGGGATGCCAATACCAATGGACGCACACAAAGTCGACGCGATATTTTTTCTCCGCGGCCTTGGCCATGAACTCACGCATCCATTCCTTGTCCGGATGCGCCGCACCCGGACTGCCGAGCCGCATGCCGGAGGCCATCAACTCCGGCCAGAGTTCCAGGGCTTGCGCGACCGTCATGTTGGCCTGATCTTCTTTATCAGGCTCATTGAAACCTAGCAGCGTTTGGTGTTTTTGTGCTTTGATCTTGTCGACCCGGGTGCGCACGTTGTTCGCTTGTTTGCCGTTCCAGATCATCGGCACATACTCAAGCTCTTTTGGCTTGCCGTCGGGAATCGAAGAATTCCAGTTGTAAAACCAATTCACGTTCAACGATTTGAGCTTTTCCCAATCCTTGTCATTCTTGACGCCCTGACCGACTCCCTTTTTTCCCGAGGGCTTTTGGGCATCGGCGGCGCTGCCGCTCGTGGTATTTAATGAACACGCCGTGAGCATCAAAGCGCTCTGCTGCAAGAACTCGCGGCGCAAGATTTTTTTCATGGAAGATCCGCTATTCAGAATAGAGGTGCCACGATCAATTCGTCATTTCTCGCACGCAACGATTTGATCAGCAGAGGTAAGCAAACGACAGAGTCCAACCCAAATCCATGATAACGAAGTTCCCATCCTGCTAGCAGACTATGCCCGAATTATCCGCATAACCGGCAAAGTTTCCCTAATTGTTCTAACCGGAACCGTCGATAACGAAGAAGCCGGATACCAGTCTAAGCGCGTCCCCGCGTTTCGGGGGCTCGCTGCGCTCTTACCCGGTCACGCGTCAAAGGACTGACACATTTTTCGTTGGCGGCGTTCATGGCTGAGCCAGAATCCAACACGATTACGAGCGAGGAACTCGCCACCCGCGTCCGCCGGGTCGTGGGCCGGCGTTTTCGTCGCGATACTGCGGCGGTTCGCGATCCGGAGGCGGAGAAACCGGCCGTGAAAACGCCCGTGTGGATAGCTCACGGCTACGATTTTCTCGTTCTCAGTCTAGCAGTCTTCCTGGCCGCGGTCCTGGTCCTCAACATGTCGATCGCCGGCAGTTGGCGCGAACGGGGCAATCAATGGGGCGATCGGGCACGTTGGCAGAAGGAGCTGCATGCCTGGGAACAGCAATTGGCCCGCCAGGAACAGCAGCTCGAGCAGCAATGCCAACGCTTGGCCGCGACGTTGATCGCTCGCCGTGCTCCCGAGGAGCAACAACACGCCTTGGATCAGATCAGCGAATTCCGTCAGCAGTTGCGCGCGGCAAATCAAAGCCTCGCCGCCACGATCCGCCAAGGCAGCAACCAAATTCCTGCCAACTCGAACGAATCAGGTTCCCCACAGCTCTCGGCTTCCGCTCTAAAAACGAAGCGCGAACAACTGATCGAAATTCAATACGCCGCACGCACGCAATTCAACAGCGAACACCCCACGCTGCAAGCCATCGAGCATCAACTCGAAGAACTCGACCGCCAGGTCGCCGCCGCGGAACGATCGCCGGAAGCCAACAACAGCAACTACGACTCGGGCACGCGCGTACAAGTGATTGAAAATCAATTCCTGCGCAATGCCAGCAGTGCGTCTCCCTCGCGCCCGACGGCCGCGTCTCCGGAACTGCTGCAACAAGTCCAGGGCATCGAGCTGCGCTTTGCGGAACTCCGCGAAACAGCCGAGGTTTGCCTTCGTGACATGGATCAACAGTACCAATCGCTCCAACGATCCGACGAGCAACGCGCCACGGCTTGGGATCAAGTCGCCGGTTCGCTGCGCGCGATGGCGCGCGAGTGTGCCATGCCCGCCGCGCTGCAAAAAACGGTCGACCAACAGAACGAGCTGCGCAGCGAACCGACGATCACGCCGTTTAGTTTGTTCCTCTGCCTGCTGATCGCCATTGGCACCAGCAGCGGCGTGATTTGGCACGCGCAGCTTCCCGCACTGACAACGGCTCCGGCGACCGCCGAGAAACCAGAGACGTTGACCGTCAACACGGTCGCAAAGCAACTCGGCTGTGCACCGGGTGCGGTCCTGCCGTGGGACATGCTGAGCGTCGAAGAAAAACAACCGCCGCCGGAACCCCCGGTTTCAGCCGGCGGCAAAACGTTGCAAGAGAAACTACGCTTCGCGAGCGAGTGCCTTTTGGCGACATCCATCGCGGTGACGCTGATCGTCGCCCTGACGCACGGCCAGTTCGGCGACTGGCTCGCGGCGAACCCGCTTACGGCTTGGGGCCGGTTGTGGGGGAGTTGAGTTGATAGCCCGAGGCGTTAGCCAGGGCATGAAGAGTGAACCACAAGAAATACAAAGACAGAGAGAGTGGCCGCAAAGAAAACAAAAACAACAAAAAGAGAGGCGAAGAGATTTTATTCTTCCCCTCCCCATTTTGCTCTCTTTGTTTTTCTTGCGGCAAAATTTGCATTTGTATTTTTGTCGCCCCCGCTAACGCTACGCGCCTACAAAAAGGCCCGCAAACCTTGCCAAACCGGCAAGGTTTTACCGGGTTGTGCGGGCAAGCTGCTTGCCGTTGAACGGCCGAAGCCAGCATGTCCGAAGTGATTTATGAACGATTTGTGATTGATGAGTAGCAAAGGTCTTGGCGGGCCGAGTTCGTTTCCCGAGCAGGGTTGATCGCGTATGTTGACACACACATTTTTCGGATTCACCGCCGCCCCCTTCTCCGCCGCGCCGAATCCGCAAACGTACTTTGCGGCCGGATCGTCCGAGCAAGCCCGCGCAGCGATCGCGCGCTGCCTCATAAACGCCGAAGGCGTCGCCATGCTCGTCGGCGCGCCAGGTCTTGGCAAAACGACGATGCTCGGCGTCCTGGCGCAGCAACTGATCGAATCGTGCGACCTGGCCGTGCTGAGTGCCGGACATCTGACGACTCGGCGTTCGCTGTTGCAATCGATCCTCTACGAATTGCAGATGCCGTGCGTCGAACGCGACGAAGGCGATATGCGGCTCGCGCTGCTTGATCGGCTTTCGTTGGCGGACGGAGCACCGCTGGTGATCCTTTGCGACGAAGCTCACACGCTGCCGCAGCGCTTGCTGGAAGAGCTGCGTCTCCTGAACAATGTCGTGCGTAATGGCGTTTGCAAAGTTCGGCTCCTGTTGGTTGGAAACCCGAGCCTGGACGAACGACTGGCGCATCCCAAACTCGAAACGTTGCAGCAGCGGATCTCGACGCGTTGTTACCTGCATGCCTGGAATCGAGCCGAGACGCGCGAGTTCGTCCGTTCGCGGATCTATCACGCCGGCGGCGTGCCGGAGCAAATCTTTGCCAACGACGCGCTCGAAGCGATCTACCGCGCGACCGATGGAATTCCGCGGCTCGTCACCCAAATCGGGTCACACGCCCTGTGCCTCGCCGCGGAACAAGGCCGCCACACGCTCGACAAGTCGCTGATCGAAGCCGCCTGGGCCGACCTGCAACAATTGCCGCCGCCAACGACCGTGACTTCGTCCGCGTTTACCAAAAACGATGCGTCGCTGGGCGTGATCGAGTTCGGCATCCTCGATGATTCGAACGACGAGCCGGCAATAGAACTGACCGACGATCTCGATGCGCCGGCGATTGCACGCAGAACTGGGAAGCAACCGGCGGAGCAAGTGGAAGATGAAGATTTCGAAGTGATCGGTGCCGAGTTGCTTTCGGCACCGCGCTTGTTCGCTGGAACAGAGGTAGACCTCGACAGCGATGAAGATCTCCAATCACTTGAAATCGCCGGCGAAAACGCGGAATCGCGTGACCTGGAAACGGCCTTCGACGACGCCAATGAACAGGCGCCGTTTCGCCCCCGCGTGGCGGCATCGCTCGAAGAAGAGACGCACGACGAGTGCGACTGCGACGCGACAGCCGATTGCGAATTGGAATTGATGCCCCCTTTGACGGAGCAAGTCATGCTGCGACAAATCGATGCCGTGACGCGGCAGTTGGAACGCCTGGAACGCGATTTCGAGATTGGCCCAGGAATAATTGGCCCTGACACTGAAATCGAATTGACCTGGGAAGGCGGCGATCCGTTCACCGAAGCATTCCTCGAGGAAGAGGTCGTCCTCGATCCGTTCCTCGAGCAATCGCTCGACATCTTCGACAACAAACCGCTTGTCAATGCCACGACTGGCAAGCAAATCGGCCGCTCGCTGACGACCGAAGAACGGGCACCAACGATTCACGCGTTTGTTCCAAAAGCTGCTCCTGCGACCGTCGTGCCGGCACCTGCTGCTGCGCCGAGCAAGCCTGTGAAACCGACCGAATCGTGCGTTACTGGCTCGAATACGATCGAATTGGTCTTTGCCGCCCCGAGCCAAATGGCTACACCAGTCGCAGGAACTGCGCAGCAAACTACTGATTGCAAGATCAGCGGCGCGTGCGGCAACCAATGCCGGACGTCGCAACTGGTGATGCCGGGCACGCAGTCGTCGGCCAAGCTGCCCGAAACAACGCACATCGCAGCTCCACAGCCAATCACCAAACCAGCGACGCCCGCGCTACAAGCCAATGCCGCGGAAGCTCACGACGAAATCATCATCGACGACGGCTCCGAAAACGAACTGCGTCCGACGGTCAAACGCCAAGAATACAAGTCGCTGTTTTCGAAATTGAAACGGGGCTAAGCATTTATAGCCCGTAGCGTTAGCGAGGGCGTCCGGGGACGAGCGCAGCGAGCCTCCGGAAATACAGGACAAGAAATAGCAGCCCGCAGCGTAAGCAAGGGAAATGAAGCAGCACTTTTGTCGCCCTCGCTAACGCTACGGGCTACAAAAGTCACCACTGGCGGAGCCAGTGGCACGATTGCATCAGGGAGGATTGTCCATGAGCTATAACAGCAAATACGAGCAACCATCGAGTTATCAGCCGCAAAGCTGGCCCCCGCGGCCGCATGCTCGTTTCGCGCATATCCCGCAGGGTCTCGCTGTTCTCGCGCGCATTCCAAGCTGGCAAGATCCGGCCCTCGTTGTTGCCGCGCCAATTCCTGTAGCGGCACTGGAATCGGTTGTTGCTCCCGCGCCCGTTGTCATCGCACCCGTCGTTGAAGTTCCTGCTGTTCCGATTGCTGTTGCTCCAGCACCCGACATAGAAGAAGTTATCGCGCTTCCGTTCGTTGCCGAAACGATCCCCGTCTTGATCACCGCCGAAGATCTGCCGGAAAGCGCCGCGTTTTTCGAGCAGGAATTGGAACCTCTCCGCGAGATCATTCCTGAACCAATTGCGGCCACGATCGAACCGACGGTCGAAATTGCCGCCGAAACTGAAGATGAATTCGCGATCGAACCCTCCGAAATCGCAGGATACATCGGCCAGGCTCCACAGTATCAGCCCGCGATCCGCGACGCCGTCCAACGCCGCGCGAAATCGCTGCGGGCACACAAGACACTCGCGACGCAGTGGCACCTCGCGGGGAACGCCACGGTGTTGAATCGCTTACCAAGTCTGCATCTTTGGGCGATGGCCGGGTGCTGGGGACAACTGCGCAGCGAAAAGTTGGTCGTCATCGACGCCACGAACAGCGGGCCGGAACTGGCGCAGTTGCTCGGCTGGGATTGCGCGGCGGGCTGGAGCGATCTTTTAATGTCGCGCGCGGCGCTGAGCGAGACGTTGCACAACACACCGTGGCCGAATGTTACGCTCATCCCGCGCGGATCGTCGTCGCCGGAATTCGATGACGAGATGTGCCTGCGTCAGGCGAGCGCGATCGGCGCGCTGCAGCGAGATTATCGCGCGGTTTGGATTCTGACCGCCGGGGCTTGGGACGAAGCGGCGCAAATCACGTCGCAACATGTCGGCGAGCGGCAACTGATCGTGCCGCTGAATTGCCCGGCCAGCGATTGGCACGACCTCAACGCGAAACTCGTCGCCGGCAACGTCCTGGTCAACGGCTGGGTGGCATTGAATCCCGCGGCAACGCAACAACGCCGCGCGGCGTAGAGACTTTCTCATGTGCCACTGGCTCGGCCAGTGCTCTGCCTGAGCGGGGAACAAACGCCTCTTCCCCAAATTGCGAAAAGCGGACATTTGTCCTCATTCAGCCTTCGAAGCAGAGTCTTCGCCTGCTGGTAGTTCAAAAATCCACTGGCCAAGCCAGTGGCAGGTAAGCCTTCCCCGTGCCACTGGCTCGGCCAGTGCTCTGCCTGAGCGGGGGACAAACGCCACTTACCAAAAACGCTAGAAGCGGGCATTTGTCCTCGCTCAGCGTTTGGTGAAGAGTCTTCGTCTGCTGGTAGTACAAAAATTCCACTGGCCGAGCCAGTGGCACGAGATGCTAGCACGCTTCGCGATTGCTCGTTTTTCTCTAGATCGCTAGAGTCTGCCCTTCAATTTCAAGGGCAGGCTATGAACTCACCGCTACTTCGCGCCGTTATCGTGCTGGCCGCACTCGCCCTCGCCGGGTGTTCGTCGGCAAAACTCGAGAAGTCGCTGATCTACCAGCCAGCTTCCGAAAATGTCGGCAATTGGAACCCGCCGCCGGACGTTGGGTTCGAAGAAGCGCACTTCACCTCGGCCGATGGTGTGGCGCTGCATGGCTGGTTCAAGGACGTACCCGATCGCCGCGCCGTGGTCCTCTTCATGCACGGCAATGGCGGCAACGTCGCGACCTGGGCCGGAAGTGCGCATGGGCTCAGCGATCGCGAGCATGTGGCGATTCTCGTCTTCGATTATCGCGGATACGGCAAGAGCACGGGCCTGCCCGACGAGGCCGGCATCTACGCCGACGCGCGCGCCGCTCGGAGTTGGCTCGCGCAGCGGACCAACGTGCGCGAGGAAGATGTCGTCTTGCTCGGCCGCTCACTCGGCGGCGGCGTCGCCGTGCAATTGGCCAGCGAACTGCCGCCGCGCGGGTTGATCCTAATGAACACGTTCACGAGCGCTCCGGCCGCGGCGCAATCGTTTTTCCCGCTCGTCCCCACGAGTTGGCTGATGACGCAGCGTTACGACTCGCTAAGCAAGATCAGCAAGTACAACGGCCCACTCCTCATGACGCACGGCGAAAAAGACAAGGTGATCCCCGTCGCGCAAGGCAAGGCGCTCTACAACGCCGCTGGATCGACGCAAAAGCAACTCATCCTCGACCCCAACGGCGGTCACAACGACCCGCCGACGGAGGAGTATCTGGCGGCGTTGAGTGAGTTTTGGGGGAAGTTGCCGTAGTAAAGAAAATGACCAACCGGAAATAGCATGAAAAAAGAGGCTTCGCCTAGGTGACTTTAGTGCAACAGCTACATTATTCAAATACGACTGTCCGATTCCCATGCGGAAAGACACGCTCTTCAAGCACTAAGCGCAGGGCTTTTGCCAAGACGATCTTCTCCACGTCCTGCCCTGCTTGTGCCATCTCCGTCGCCGAGTGGACGTGACTGACGGGGACGACGCTTTGGGCGATGATCGGGCCTTCGTCGAGATCGTCCGTGACGAAGTGCGCCGTGGCGCCGATGATCTTCACACCGCGCTCGTAAGCCTGGCGATAAGGATTCGCGCCGATGAAGGCCGGCAAGAACGAGTGATGAATGTTGATGATCTGCCGCGGCCACTTGGCGATGAACGCCGGTGAGAGGACGCGCATGTATTTGGCGAGGACCAAGTAATCCGGCCGGTAGGGCTGGATCGCTTTTTGAATTTCTTCTTCGTGTTCGGCGCGGCCGAGACCTTCGTGCGGGACATGGTGGTAGGGGATGCCGAACTTTTCCACGAGCGGCCCAAGTATCGCATGATTTCCGATTACCGCGCGTATTTCTGCCGGATAATCCCCCCAAGCCGCTCTGAGCAATAAATCGCCAAGGCAATGAGCTTCCTTTGTAACCAGAATCACAACAGCGCGCTTTTGCGTGGGTGCGATGCGAATCTGCGCCGCCGCGGGGAGCAGCTTTTTGAGCTCGGCCACCGCCGACCGCGTATCATTCCCGCCGCTGAATGCGGTGCGCATGATGAAGTGATTGCGCACCGTATCGACGAACTCGTGGTTGCTCGTGATGTTGAACTCGTAGCGCGAGAGCACGCCGGAGATTCGATGGACGAGTCCCCGTTCGTCGGGGCAGTCGATGAGGAGCAGATGCGATGCCATGACAGCAAGGGGCTGGGGATTAGGGGTTAGGGATTGGGGCTATTTTAACCACAAACCCAAAACCCTGCTTGCCTCTAGGCTTTGCTTACATAAAATTCGCTTGCACCTCCGGCGGCGCGGCTCCATAACGCAGCGGTTCCATCGTAAAACTCGCCCGGCCTTGGCTCAGGCTCCGGACGGCCATCGAATAGCCGAACATGGCCGATAGCGGCGCTTCGGCGTCGAGGACTGTGTTCGGGCCGCGGAGCTGCGTGCCGGTGATGATCGCCCGACGCTGTTGCAGGTCGTTGATCACGTCGCCGACATGGTCCTCGGGTGTGGTGACTTCGACCTTCATGATCGGTTCGAGCAGCGTGACCGTCGCGGCCTTGAGCACGCGGTCAAACGCATCAGCCGCGGCGATTCGCAGCGCGACTTCGTTGGGCAGCGGTTCTGGGAACGTTGTCGGTAGCAGTTCGATCTCGCAGTTATACAGCGGACAGCCAAACAACCCGCCGCCTGCGGCATGTTCTTTGAGCGTTTGCAGTAGGATCAAGACACACTGCTTCTGCGGCGAGTCGTCGGCGATCCATTTCGTAATCACTGTCGCTGGCTTCTCGTCCTCGCGCGGCGTGATCTTCAGGTGGCATTCGGCAAAGAGATTCTGCCCATTGATTTGCCGCTGGCATTTGCCGGTGACTTCGGCCGGCGCATTGACGGTTTCTTTGTAACTGACGCGCGGTTTGTGGACCTTGACGTTGAGGTTGAAATCGCGGAGCAGCTTGTTTTTGGTCACCTCGAGATGCAGCTCACCCATCCCGCTGATAATCGTTTGGCCTGTTTCTTCGTTTTCAAAGGCGCGAAACGTCGGGTCTTGTTTTTTGAACATTTCCAAAACATCGGCCAACTTCTTGCGATCAAGCGTCGATTCCGGCTCGATCGCCATGCTGATGACCGTATCCGAGAATTGGATCGATTCGAGCAACATCGGCGAACCTGTATCACAAAGCGTGTCGCCGGTGATGCTGAACCGCGGACCGATGACGCCGACGATGTCGCCGGCCGTGGCGGATTGAACTTGTTCGCGGCGGTCGGCTTGGATGTGCCAAAGTTGGGCCGCGTTTTCTTTCTTGTCCTTGCCCGGGTTCTGCACGCGGCTATTGGCTTTGAGTTCACCCGAGTAGATGCGCGTGAAGCACATATCGCCATGCTTGTCGGCGAGGATTTTGAAGACCAGGCCGCAAAACGGTTCGTCGACGCTGGCTTTGCGGATGAGTTTCTTTTCGGGATCCTTGGGATCGACGCCTTCGACGGGAGGCAGATCCGCAGGGCTGGGCAGGTAGTACGTCACCGCGTTGAGCACCGGTTGCACGCCGACGAAATGCAACGCCGAACCGCACATCACTGGGACGATCTGGCGGGCGATGACAGCCTCGCGAATTGCTTGACGGACTACTTCTACCGGCGGCGATTGTTCGTTGAGGACGATCTCGGCAAGCTCATGCGAATAGTTGAACAGTTCGTGCAGCAATTGCTCGCGATAGAGTTCGGCCTCGGGCAGATGCTCCTCGGGGATCTCGGCGATATGCATCTCTGCGCCGAACTTCTCGCCGGTGAATGTCAGGTACTTCATCTCTACTAGATCAATCACCCCGCGGAATGGATTCGGCGCGTGCGACGGACCAAGCCCGACGGGGATCTGAATCGGTAGCGGGTTGCTGCCGAGACGTTTGCGAATTTCTTCGATCGTGCCGAAGTATTCGGCCCCCTCGCGGTCGCATTTGTTGATAAACGCCAGCCGGGCAACTTTGTATTTATCCGCCTGACGCCAAACGGTTTCGCTTTGGGCTTCCACGCCTTCGCGGGCACTAAAGACCACGACGCCGCCGTCGAGAACGCGCAGACTTCGTTCGACTTCGGCCGTGAAATCGACATGGCCCGGCGTGTCGATCAAGTTGATGTCGTGGTTATTCCATTTGAAGCTGACGCAAGCGGAGTAGATCGTAATCCCGCGTTCGCGTTCTTCGGCATCGAAGTCCGTGATCGTTGTGCCTTTATCCACCTCGCCCATCTTGTGGCTGGCCTTGCCATAGAACAGCATCCGCTCGGTGACCGTGGTCTTGCCGGCGTCGATGTGGGCGATGATCCCGATGTTGCGGAGCGTGTTGATGTCGCGGGGCATAGCGGTGATTCGGAATGGTACACTGATAGGACTGATGTTACTGATTTTCACTGATCAGCTAGAAATGCAAATGCGATTAAACAGAAGATCGCAAAGGACGCAAAGGAACATGCAAGAGTTTCAACTCTTCGTTTCTTCGGTTGTTTCTTGCGAATCTTGCCTTTGAATTTCTTTGCGATCTTTGCGGCCTTCTGTTCAAAAATCCGGCTGTAAATACACAGAGGGTTGAGACCGCGGACGATCTCAACCCTCTGGGAAATTCTACATAGTTTGCTACTACCACGCGAAGTGGGCGAAGGCCTTGTTGGCGTCGGCCATGCGGTGGACGTTTTCGCGTTTGGCGATGGCGGCACCTTCGCGCTTGTAAGCGGCAATGAATTCTTCGGCCAGCTTTTCGTACATCGGGCGGCCCTTCTTTTCACGGGCAGCCGAGAGCATCCAGCGGATGGCGAGCGACAACTGACGGTTGCGGTTGACTTGCATTGGCACCTGATAAGCAGCACCGCCGACGCGCTTGCTGCGGACTTCGATAGCCGGCTTGACATTTTCGACGGCCGTGGTGAAGACTTCGAGCGAATCGACGTCGGGAATCTTTTCCTTGATGATGTCCAAGGCCCCGTAGAAGATCCCTTGTGCGACGGACTTCTTGCCGTCGTGCATCAGACAATTGATGAACTTGCTGGCCAGGCTCGACCCGAAGCGGGGGTCTTTGCCCAACATTTTGCGGCTAGCGGTAATGCGTCCCATGATGATTTATCCGAAAGAAAATTGATGTGCGAGGAAGTGAGTGTCTGAATATCCCGAGTCGTAGCGTGGAAAGAAGTAACACATCGCAAATGAACTATGCCGCTTGCGTTATAGCGAAAGCGCTACGGCTTACTTCTTCTTGGCGGCCGCCTTGACGACCTTTTTCTGGCCGTAGAGACTGCGCGAACGCTTGCGGCCGTCGACACCCTGGGTATCGAGAGCACCGCGGACGATGTGATAGCGCACACCGGGCAGATCGCGTACACGACCGCCGCGGACGAGCACGATGCTGTGCTCTTGGAGATTGTGGCCTTCGCCGGGGATATAGACGGTGACTTCCTTGCCGTTGCTGAGACGCACGCGGGCAATTTTCCGGAGAGCCGAGTTCGGCTTTTTGGGCGTCATCGTTTTGACTTGCAGACAGACACCGCGCTTCTGCGGGCATTTGTCTAACACCGGGGACTTCGTGATCCGACGTTGGACACTTCGTCCCTTTTTGATTAACTGATTGATCGTGGGCATGCTTACTCGTTTTCTCGGCGAACCGTTCAGCAGTCGTTGCACCCAGCAGGCACAAAACGCCGCGGTTCAATACTCTGAAGACATGGAACTTGTCCCCTGGCCACACTGGCCGGGAATCAAGAATCACTCAATTTAGCGGAATTGGGGCGGGCGTCAAGGCGGCAAACGCGTATTCTCGCCACAATAATGCCTGTTAAGAGGCGAAATCTAAGCCCAGGGGCTCCGTCCCCTGGAGAGTTGATCCTCCAGGGGACGGAGCCCCTGGGCTTAGAGAACTCATTGCTGGCACGTGATTTCTATTGCTACAAATCCATACCCACAAACCCCCCGCCGGCGTCGGTTTGAGCCTGCAATGCCGCCGCCCGGGCTTTGGCTTTATCGAGGTCGCCGGCCTGGATATAGAGATCGAACTCGGCGATGACGGCGTGAGTCACGGTGTCGGTGAACCAGTTGACGATTGGCTGGGTGAGCCAGTCGCAGGTCTCGCGGACGAGCTCGACCGTCAAGTCGGCCGCCTTGGTTTTCAGGTCCGCCGCGTCAGTCAGCACGGTGCCGGTGAAGCGGAATTCGAGCATGCCGTGGTCCGGCAGATTCGTCAGATGAAACCGGCAGCCGGCGTCGTAGAGATAGTAACTATTGTGCGCGCCGTGCTTCTCGATGGCCGCTTTGATTTCCAGACAGCGCTCGCGGTACTTGGGAGACGCGTCGAGCGGAATATCCAGCCGTTCGACCGAACGCAGCGGCAGGCACGAAAATTCGATCTCGACGTATTCGGTCATGGGTTATCTCGGAGTGATTCGTAGCCGTTTGCCAATTCTCCAGTAACGCCGAATGGAACGACAAAAAGCGAGGAGAGTTCCTCGCTTTTTGTGTTGAATTCGTGTGGAGCAGCGATGCTCGATTACTTCTTCGCGGCTGGTTTGGCAGCAGCGGCCGGCTTCGCGGCACCTGCAGCCGGCTTAGCGCCCTTGGCGGCTGGGGCTCCGGCGTCGCCTTCGGCTTCCTTCTTCTTTTTCTTTTTCATTGCCAGCTTGAAGACGCGAACCTTGGGCAAGCCGGTCGGGCTTTGGCCGTCCTTCCACTTATCTTCGTCCTTCAGCCGCTTGATCCGTTCGGCTCGGGTCAGGACCGCACGGGCACTCGTCGCGCCGCGCTTGATTTTCAGGCTCTTGTCCAACGTCATCGCAACATACTCCAGCAAATAAACGAGGGTCGATTCATCAGCCGGCCGCGGGAATACGGCACGAGGCGGATGTCTGATTTATGGGAATCTAACACTATAGGGAAAAGCGGACCGTGATTCAAGGACACCCGGGGTGTCGAAGTCAGGGGGGGCTATTTCTCCTGTTTTTCGGGACTCTTCGCGGCCTTTTTGTCAACTTCTTTTGAAGCATCTTTTACAGCTTCTTTTTCTGGGGCCTTCTCGGAGTCCGGGGCCTTCTCGGGGCCTTTGCCAGAATTCTGTTCCGCGGGCTTGTCGTCCTTTTTCTCGGATTTGGTTTCTTCCGATTCTTCGGGGGCTGGCGTTGGCTTGGGCTTGTTGGCCTGCGCCGCTTCATAGGCCGCGCGGATGCTGGCCGCCATCGTCGAATGTTTCGTTTCCTCGCCGCACAGCGGGGGAAACGGCACGCTTTCGGCCTGCCGCTCTTTTTCGACGATCGCCACGATATCCCAGAGCGGGAACGTGTCAAAATGGTCCGGGTGATCGTTCAGGAAACCCGGCCGGCCCTTGGTCAGCGCGGTGCGGTACTGCTTGATGTATTCATGGATGTCATCGTAGGTGACCGAATCGTTGCGGAGGTAGGGGTAATTGTTTAAGACCCAACGCCAGTGGCAGAATGCCTCTTCGAACTTTTGGGCGGCTTCGTACGACTTGCCTTTCCGGAACAAGCGTTTGGCTTCGAAGGTCGCTTCGTTGGCGAGCTGCATTTCCTTTTGATTCTGAGCGTTGATGAAAATCCGCCAGTAGTTGTAATTCAACGGGCTGCGCAGGTGGTCGATTTCTTGGATCTTCTCCTCGAGGAGCGTAATTTCATTGGCCAGGGCCTTGGCTTGGGTTCGCGCATCTCCCGCGGGCGCTCGGCCGGCCAGTTCTTGCCAACTGAAGCTCAGTTCGCGTTCTTTGTCGCGGACCGCGGCATTCTCTTCATCGGTTCGTTCGGCAAGCGGCTTTTTGTAGAGTTTTTTGAGATTGTCGTCGGCAATCGCATTAAATTTATCTTCGATCAGCTTTTTTTCCTCGCCTGCAACAAGGTCAAACAACGCATTCTGTTTCTCGAACCGCAGTTTCAGCAATTGCTCCATTTCGCCAACCAGGACCACGCGATTGTTCGGCGTTTTGAAGTACCGCTTGAACGAGAATTCCTGAAAGGCTTTATCCGCTTGTACCCAAGCCGCGGTAAATTTTTGGACCCATTCGCTTCGGAGCTTGTCTGATTTTTTGTCTAAAAGTGCGGTGATTTCTTCGGGAGTTTTCGGAGAACCATCCGGATTCTTTTTTTCGTCATCATTGAGCTTTGGTTCCTCGAAGCCTTCGTCAGTGATTGTTTCGGCGTAGTTGACCAGCGAGTGCGAAAGTTCCTTGTAGAACAACGACGGCGTGGTTTGCAGCGGCTTCCCCTTGGCTTCGAGCTGATCCGCCAGGTCCGTGGCCAATTGGAATTTTTCGTGGGCCACGAGCCAATTATCGCGTTTTTCCAGCGGCCGGCTTTCCTGCTCGTGGAACAGCTTCATCCAATCGTCTTTGAACAACTTGCGGTAGAAAACTTTTTCATCGGCGCGGCCGATCTTGTGGCCGATGTACCAGCCCAATTGTTTCAACAGCCGCGGCTCGTTTTTGTTCAGCTCGATCCCTTGCTTCATGAAGTTGAAGCCGTTGATGACTTGCTTGTACCGCGCGCGCACATCGTCGAACTCGGTCGACAAGTTGTAAGACAGGTTGTGTGTCTGATAGTCCCAGATCTTGAAATAGTGCGGCTGCAGTTTGACCAACTGGTTGAGGACAATGCGGAGCGTCTCCCAGTCTTCTTTTTTCTGCGCATCTTGGGCCTGGCCCCAGAGTTGATTCACGGCGATGCCATTCAGCCCCAGCAGCATCTGCTGCATCGTCGCGCCGGCAGGGTCGATGTCGCCAAAGCTCGTTTGACTGAGGCTATCGCGTTCGCGCATATCGGCGAGCAAACCGCGAAAGTTTCCTTCGTCGCCATGTTTCGTATTGCCCGCCGGCTGGCCCAAGTAGGACAACGGCAGGAGCAGTGCGACCATGAGGCCGATATAGAGCATTTTCCTGCGAAAACCTTGGTTTTGCATTACTTCGCGACCTCGCGCAGACGGAGAAACCCGAGCCCCAAGAGAAACGCCACGAGACAGAAAAAGAACGCCTTGAAGGTCAATGACCAAATCAAGTCATTAGGGACATCAAAGCCCTGCCCCACGATTGTTAACGTATTGTATTCGTCGAAGTTCGGAACGCCTTTGTTGACACCTTTCATCAGATAGAGCAGCGGCGTATCGACCCAACGCATCAGCTTCACTCCAAACGTCTTATCTAGCGGTAGCGTGACACCCGTTTGGGTCACGATTCGATAGAGTGATTCGACCGGTCCCCCGCCATAATACTTTTTGCCTTTAGCGGTTTCTTCGAACTCAAGTTGTGACGTTACCAAATCGTTGACGAACTCGGTGTACAGCCCCAAGAACAAGAAGCCCACGGTGGCCAAGAGCGCCACCGGCGCGCTGACGAAAGTGCTAAACACGACGCCGCAGGAAATGACGATCAGCATTTGCAGCCAGATGCAGATCACACCCTTGGTGTAGTTCCAGGCGAACGAAACATCGGGATCGCGGATGTAGACATCGCGCTCGGACATGCCGAAAAACTGCCGCGGGGCGTCGCATTTGATCACGATTTCGACTTTGCCTTCGTCGTTCACGAAATCATCGAAGAGATTGGCTTTGCGTTCGGTGCCGTCGTTGTTGCGGATGTACAAGCCATTGGCGGGAATGAATTGGCTGTCGATGATCGCGTCCTTGGCGCGAAACCGCAAGGGTTGGCTCGTCACCTTGGTATCGGGGTTGCGCACATACATCGACCCGGCAAGCGGTTCGTCGATCTTGCCTTGCTCCGTGCGGAAAATCCGGATCGTTCGTTCGATAAGCAACCCGTCTTCGTAGTTCGGGTTTTCTTTGCGGATATTGTCGAAGGTCCAATACGCCTCCATTGAGCTAACGCCCTCGATAAAGGTGCGGTGTTTCCATTCCTTGCCGACGTTGACTCCCTTGTCGGTCCGCAATCCTTTCCGGTCTTTGAATTCCAACGTGCCGGTGTGCTGGACCCGGGCTTGTAGTAAATCTTCGGGAACGGCGATTTTGTATTCGGTCACCCCGTCGGCATTTTTTTCGCTGGTGATCTCGTGGCGGTGGCCGAATTCGTATTCGGTCCAATTCGTTTCCGCTTGAGGGTCGAGTTCGACGGTGTGCTGATGCCGATTGTCGAGGGTCGTTTGCCCGCGCAGGATTGTCAGGCGTTCATTCGCGGGCCGTTTCTCGTTGTTCCGGATTTCCTGGATAAACTCATCGGAGAGTTCGTGGGTATGAATCAGGGTCCGCTGCAGAAAGATATACCCGACGACCGACATGACCAGCAGCATCCCGGTGCCGAGCAAGACGAACCCGCCGATTCGTCCCAGCACATACTCGGCCATGCTGATCGGCTTGGTTACTACGGTAAAGATCGTGCGGTTTTTGAAGTCCTGCGGAATACTAAAGACGCTCAAGATCAGCATGATGATCAGCGTCAGGTAGCGCGTCGAGTAACTCAGAATAAACCCGATCGTGGTCTGCGCGGGTTTCTGTGTTGTGGGCGAAAGATACTGGCTCGCGAACAACAACAAGAAAAGGTACAAAATCAAAACCACCCACACGCGCCGCCGCCAGGCTTCGAGAATCACGAGTTTTGCCACTGCCCAAACACGGCGCGGCGAAAGCCGGATGAGATCGAAGAAACTTCCCGCCAACACGGCGTAGGTGCGCTCGCCGGCCACGGTAGGGCCATTGCGAATCAACGCGACCAAAAAACCGACGACACTGACCACCACCAGGATGCTCAGTAACGCCAGCAGATACCAAAACGGACCGTTCCGTAAGTCAGTAACCCAGGGCCAGAATTCAGGTATCTTATACTCGTAAACCATTGCGTGCGGGACTTCGGTCGAAGGGCGTCGTTGAGTTGGAAAGCAGCGAAATCAGGCCGAAAAACGCTTTATTTGGCTTTATTTTCAGGCGCATCATCACGGATCGAACGGCGGCCGGGACGGGCTTCGCTGTCTTGCACGATGCTGAGGAACAGCTCTTCGAGCGTACTCGCCGGATGATCCAGGTGATGAATGTCCGCATGATGCCGCGCCAACACTTGCCGGACTTCCGCCTCGGCTTCGGGACTGAGCGTTGAAGTGCGAATTTCGGTCTGGTTTCGCATTTTGAGCAGGTTCTCGACCCGGCCGAGTTCCTTGAGCTCGCCCTTGTGCAAGATGGCGATCCGGTCGCAGACATCCTGGACGTCGGCCAGCAAGTGGCTGCTCATCAGGATCGTCTTGCCGCGTTCCTTGAGCCGAATGATCAGATCCTTCATCCAGCGCGTCCCCAGCGGATCGAGGCCGCTCGTTGGTTCATCGAGCACGATCAGTTCGGGATCGTTGATGAGCGCCTGGGCCAAGCCAATCCGGCGGGTCATCCCTTTGGAATACTCACGCAGCGGGCGGCGGCGATGTTTGGTCAGGTCCACGTCCTCGATCAACTGTTTGATCCGGTCACGCCGCACATTCGCCGGCATGTTGAACAGACGCCCGTAAAAGTCGAGCGTCTCTTCGGCGTTCAGAAACTTGTACAGGTACGATTCCTCGGGCAGATACCCAATCCGCTCGTTCTTGGCCACGTCGGTCGCTTCGCGATTGAAGACGAGGGCCTTGCCGCTCGTTGGAAAGAGCAACCCGAGGAGCAATTTGATCGTCGTCGTCTTGCCCGAGCCGTTGGGTCCGAGCAGCCCAAAGACCTCGCCCTGTTGGATATTGAGGTCGAGCGATTGGAGGGCGGTGACCTTGTGCCGGCCCCAAAAGTCGCGGTAGATTTTGGACAAATTGCGGGCTTCAGCCACGACCGTGCGCGTGGCGGGGGAAGCCAGAGGAGTCGAAGTCTCGGTGGCAGTGCTCATGCGTGTGGGATTTCGAGCGGAGGACAAGTGCGAGTCAGACTAGGGTATCGAACTCCTATCATAGCCAGATTGTGTGAACTGGTGAACTATCCGAATTGGCACTTTCAGAGGCATTTTTCGAGGAAAAAGTTTTCTGGGAATTTATGAGGACTGGCTGAACAATTTTGAGTGGTCGTGCGTATTTATTTGCCGCGTTGCAAGCGAAATCACGACGTGACGGAGCGGATCTTCCCCGCGCGCGGCATCTTTTCTTCGCGGTCCGCTTGGCAGATACTACGCAGAGCTTACGAACCTACTTTGCCCTGCTGTGATTTCTCGTGTCTGCCGAATTCTCTGCCGCACTCCCGAATTCAACGCTGTCGCTTTCCTGGCTCTATGGCCGGATCGACTATGAGCGTGCGATCACGATGCCGTACCGGCACGACGATTTTCGCCTGGATCGGATGCGGACGCTATTGGAACGGCTCGGTTCCCCGGATCGCCGCTACGCGATCGTCCACATCGCCGGCACCAAGGGCAAAGGCTCGACCGCCGCGATGGTCTCGGCCATTCTCAGTGCGGCGGGCCTGGGGACGGGGTTGTTTTCATCGCCGCATCTGGAGCGGATCGAGGAACGAATCCGCTGGAACGGCCAACCGGTCGAGTCGGCGGAATTCGCGCAGTTGATCGACCACGTCCGGCCCGCAGTGTTGGAAATGGACGTCGTCTGCCAACGCGACGGCTACGGCGGCCCGACGTTCTTCGAGATCACCACGGCAATGGCGCTCTGCTGTTTCGCCAAGCGCCGCGCCGCGGTCGTCGTCCTCGAAGTCGGGCTGGGTGGGCGTCTCGATTCGACCAACGTCGTTACGCCGGCGGTCAGCGTAATCACCAGCATCAGCTTTGACCACACCAAGCAACTCGGCCGGACGCTCGCCGCGATCGCCGGCGAGAAATGCGGCATCATCAAGCCCGGTGTCCCGGTCGTCAGCGGCGTCACGGACTTCGAGGCCCGCGAAGTCGTGCGGCACGCGGCTGATGAGCGCGGCTGCTTGCTGCGCGAACTGAGCCGCGACTTTGAAGTCTCCTACGAGCCGCCGAGCGGCGGCGAATTGGGGCAAATAGTTTATCGCAGCAAAGTTCCAGATATTGAGAATCAAGAGGCAGAGTACGCCCGCCTCGAAGTCATTCCTGATCTACCAGCGAACGAATTCAGCGCTAACCCAAGCCTCCGGATGGTATGCCCATCCGTAGGAGAAGCCGTTCCAAGAAAGTATCACCTCGGCCTCATCGGCCGTCATCAAGCGGCCAACGCCGCGCTCGCCATCACGATTGCGGATGAGTTGCGAAGCCAAGGTCTCGCCATCCGCGATGCCGCTTATATCCAAGGACTGTCCCAGGTACAGTGGCCGGCACGGATCGAGGTCCTGCAAACTGCGCCGACGTTGATCCTCGATGCGGCTCACAATGTGGCGTCGATTGCGGCATTGCTGGAGACGCTCCGCGAATGCTTTCCTGCGCGGCGGCGTTGGCTGATCTTCGCCACGAGCCGCGACAAACCGGCCGAGCAAATGCTCCGGCAACTCCGCACGGCTTTCGACGAGATCGTCCTCACGCGCTATCAGCACAATCCCCGCGCCGTGCCGATTGATGAACTGGTTTCGTTGCTGACCAGTCAAGAAAGCCACCGCTGGCATCGGGAACAAAGCCGCCGATGGTATCGGCGGTCTGGAAAAGCTGGAGCGAGCCAGAAGTCACAGATTCACTGCATCGCCACGCCCGCCGAGGCCTGGAATTTCGTCCGCGAGCGCGCCGCGCCGGAGGACCTGATCTGCATCACCGGCTCGTTCTTCTTAGCGGCCGAGATTCGGCCGTTGCTCGTAGGCCCGGCTGTGCCGGGCAAACGCTAGACGTGGCCAGCAGTTTGTCTCCTGCATGCCAAGCCGCATCGTCTGCAGAGTGTTTTTGACTTGGAGAGTCTGTTGTTTGTGCGGCACAGCCGCACCTACGATTACCCGCCAAGAAACCCCAGCCGCGCGATGATGCGCAGCGCGGCCCAGGCTTCGGACTTGTTGATTTTCGACTCGCCCCAGCGGCGGTCGGTGAAGACGATTGGCGATTCGGCGAACCGCGCGCCGACCTTCTTCAATCGCCACAGGATTTCTTCCTGAAACGAGTACCCGCGCGAGCGAATCGTCGAGAAATCAATCTGCTTGAGCGTCGAAGTCCGGTAACAGCGATACCCGCCGCTGATGTCCTTCGGTCCGAGCCAGAGAAACCAACGCGCGTAAAGGTTCACCAACTTGCTCATCATCCGCCGATGCCACGGCCAGCCATCAACGCCGCCGCCGCTGACATAACGAGAGCCGATCATCACATCGACGGATTGGCTATCGACGGGGTCCATGCCCGCGACGATCGCCGGCAGGTACCGGGGGTGGTGGCTGTAATCGGCGTCGATGTTCACGACGTAATCAAAGTCATGCTCGATGGCCCAATGCATGCCGGCCATGATGGCCGTGCCGAGTCCTTGCTTGCCGAGTCGATGAATCGCGTGAAAGCGATCGTCCCGCGCGGCTTGCTCCGCAGCCCACTTGCCCGTCCCATCCGGCGAGTTGTCATCGACAACGAGAAAGTGCACATCGGGCAACGTCTCGAACACCTCGGCGCTGAGCCCGGGCAGGTTCTCGCGTTCGTTGTACGTCGCGGTCATGACGAGCACGCGCGGCTCGCGAGTCGTGTTCACAGGATGGACATCGCCACGCGACATTGTCTTGGACCCAGTCAGCATCGCCAAACTCCAAAGGGAAACCGCGGCAACTTCCTCGTTGCCGGCGTGTGAATTTTGGCGTGAAGTGTAATCGCGGCGGGGAGTTTGGGGTACGGCAGTTTGGTCGTTCAATCAAGGTGACGCTGGCAATGATAGCATTAGCTTGAACTTGGTTTTATTAACCGTTCACACTTTATTGCAAGCATCCTTGACTTTTGTGGCACTAAACCGTGGGCTTCTAAGTTGCACGATTGCGTGACAATTGGGACAAACAGGCAATAAATCTTTGACGGGCCCAAGGCGTATCTTTGCCCTATCTCTGGCAAAGGTAGTAGGTGATGCTGCCGTAAGCGAGCAGCAATTTTTTATTCGTACGCCACTGCCGTAATCATCCGCACTTTAACCGCCCGCAACGCGGGCAGGATCGCCGAGATGAGCGCGATCAGGACGCAGACACCAAGGTTGAACCAGATCAAGTCGTAATGCACATTGAAAGGCACTTCGCGGTTGAGCAAGGGCATACTGACCCAGTCGATCACAAATGCCGTCACGACCCCGGCAATCGCTCCGATGAAAAGGCCCATAGCCACGATCAGGACCACTTGCACAAAGACCAGCGCAAGCGTCTGTTTCTTGGACATCCCCATCACGCGCAAGAGGCCGATTTCGCGAGTTTGTTCGAGGATATTCATTGTCAGCGTGTTCATAATCCCCAGCCCGCCCACGACAAAACCTCCAACAATCAAGGCCCACAGCGCGGCTACCAGTCCGTTGAGCATCTTGTCGAGATTGGCCTGCATCTCGGCCCAGGATTGCAGCGTCCAGCCATACTCGTCAGCCAACTTCACCAAGGCAGCCTGGGTCTCCTGCGGCGCATCCTTGTTTGTTTTGATGATAATCCAGTTGGGCATCCCGATTTGAAAATCTTTCTTGGCCGTCTCGGTCGTCATGCTCAGGATCAAGCCGCCGTTGATGTAATCTTGGACGATGCCGCCGATGAGATATTCCACGACGTTGGCATTCAACTCCAGCTTGACTTTGTCGCCAACATTTAAATTCGCGCGCCGCGCCAGGACGGAACTGACAACGATCTCTCCCGAGTTCATTTTTTGACGCAGGCTGGCACTCTCTTCTTTGGGCATATTCCACGGCAGAGACTGCGAATCGGGCAAATCCCGGATGATGCAGAGCGCGGCGAAGTCTCCTAGCTTGCAAGGCCGCATGCGCAGCTCGGTTCGTTCGGCGATTTGCGGCATGTCCGACAGCGTCTTTTGCAATTCGACGAACCGCTCTTCGGTCGTTGTGCCTTCCACGGCTTTCAGAAAAAAATCGCCCGCAAACGACTTTTCATACCAATTGTAGACATCGTCGATACTGTTTTTGATCGCATTGCCCAGTCCCAGGCCGCTGCTCACCGCGACGACCAGCACGCCGACCGTCAAGCCCGTGCGAATGCGGCGGCGATTGAGCTGTTCGACCGCGAGCAAGCGGAACAGGGGGAAGCCAAAGAACAACAGCTTCGCCGCCCCTTTCAGCAAATACGGCAAGAACACCGGGATGAGCGTCAAAAACGAAATCAGCATCAAGTTCCCCGCCGGGATCGCCATCCACGCCGGAACCGTTTCCGAACGCAACAACGACATGATGATGGCCGCCGTAATCCAACCCACGGCAGCAAAGGACACCAGTTTCAGCGAATAGTGCTCGCTCGTGGCCGGTTCGTGGTCACGCATCGCTTCGACGGGCGATATATTTCGGCTTTGGCGGATGGTAAACCAGGCCCCCAAGACCACAGTCATGACGCCGACCACCAGCGCGTAGAGAATCGAACCGGCCGTTAACTGGGGATCATCCAGATTCGTCGCTTTCAGAACCTGGCTGAGCGCGTCTTTCAATAATATGGCCAAGCCCCAGCCAGCAGGAATTCCGAGGATCGAACCGATCACCCCAATGAGCAACGATTCGCATAGCAGCAGCCGCGAAATATCGCGGGCACTGCTTCCCATTGCGCGGACGATTGCCAGTTCGCGGCGACGTTCAAAGAAGTTCATCCGCAGCGTGTTGAGCACCAAAAACAAGGCCATCACGAACGATAGGCCCGTGGCAAAGTTCAACGCCATGTCCGTTCCCCGCATGGTCTCTTCTTGAAACGCAACCACCGAGGCCGGTTTTCGCAGCAGAAGATCACTGGGGATTTTCGCCTGCAACTCCGGAACGAGGCCGGCCAGATCATTATGGGCAATTTTTTTGTCCGGCGTTCCCATCTCCAAGCGCACACGATCGACCTCGCTACCCAGATCAAACAGTTCCTGCAGTGCCGTGAGCGGCATGATGATGACCGCGCCGGAGCGAATTTCTTTGAGGCCATCGCTTTTGAGAAATCCGACCACGGTCATGTTGGCGGTGTTGGGGGCCAAGACTTTGAGCTGGTCGCCGATGTTGAGCTTTAGCTGTTTGGCGTAGGCCTCGTCAATCAGCAACTGCTCGTTGTCCTCGGGCCAGGCGCCGGTTTCGACTTTGGCGCGTTGTTCTTTTGACAATTTGTTCAGATCAGCGCCGAGGATCAACACGGTTGCCTTGCGCACGCGCTCGTCGCTGTCTTCGGGGAGAATCGTGCGGATGGTTGTCGTGCGGTAGGCGAGCGGGGCGAGTTGCGCGACACGCGGATCGTCAGCCAAAACTTTTACCAGGTTCGGATCGAAGCGTCCGCCGGCAGCAGCAGAAACTTCGAGCGCCGGTTTTCCTTCGAGCGATTCTTGCAGCTTTTGTTCCGCACTGCGGACCATCTTTTGCGCCGTGGACGAACCGAGCAGCGACGCGACGGCGATGACCACGCTGATGATCGTGATGGCGATCCGCAACGGGCGCTGTCGCCATTGCTTGAGGACCAGAAAGCGAATCGGCATCATCCTGAGACCTCACTGGCAAGGACCGCGGCGTCGCTGACCAGCTTGCCATCGCGAAAATCGAGCCGCCGGTGAGCGCTGGCTGCCACGACCGGATCGTGCGTAACACCCAAGATCGTTTGCCCGGAATCGGCGATCTGATGCAGCAATTCGAGAATCCGCTGGGTATTCGCCGTATCCAACGCGCCGGTTGGTTCGTCGGCGAAGATGATTTTGGGATTATTGATGAGCGCCCGGGCAATCGCGACTCGCTGCTGTTCGCCCCCGGAAAGCTGCGAGGGGAGATGCTTGTCCCGTTCGGCGAGCCCAACTCGCTCGAGTGCGTCACGTGCGCGCGACACGGCGGGTGCCATCGCGACGCCATCCAGCAACAGCGGCAGGGCGACGTTCTCCGCGGCCGAAAGTGTCGGCAGCAAGTTGAACTTTTGGAAAATAAAGCCGGTCATTTTGCGGCGCAGCTTGCTGCGCTGGTCGTCATTCAGGGCAAATAGATCGGTATCTTGCCACAGGACTTTTCCGCTCGTGGGGTCTTCGATTCCTGCGAGCACATGCATCAAGGTGCTTTTGCCCGAACCCGAGGGGCCACAGATGGCGATGAATCTGCCGGCTTCGATTTCGAGGGATACACCGCGCACCGCGCGTACCTCGTTAGGCGGCTCGCCAAAATTTTTACTGACGTCAACTGCGGTGAGTACGATTGACACGATGCAGATTATGAAAATACCGGAAACTAAATTCCTACAAGCAATGGCTATGCCTAGGAAACAATCCCGTATCGTAATTTGGGCACGTCGATATTACAATTCGTAATAAGTCATTTGACTGATAAAGGGCCGCAAAGCCGCAAATATTTCTGCGGCGTTTCGGGAAATGGGACCAAAAACGATGCCCATGTCTGCTACGCTAACTAGCTCCGTTAAACGTCGCAAATTCACTGCGCATCGCGTTGCGCAATTCTGAATGAAGAACCCTTGCTGACCTGCGCTCTGCTTCATGCTTGAAGGGACAAATCCCAATGTTCGAGATAATCCCGCGTCGAGCCTTTCTGCAAGCAGTAGGAGCGGCGACTCTCTTTCCCTGGAATTTTCTGCAAGCCGCAGAGAACACCGGGCCCGTTACCGGCAAAGAGCAACCCGAGCTTGCTCCCTTCGACGATTTGCTGACGTCGTTCCTCGCCGAGCACAAAGTTCCCGGCGCAGTACTCGCCGTGTCACGAAATCAGCGTCTGGTCTATGCCCGGGGATTTGGTTACGCGGATGTCGAACAGAAAACGCCCGTCGATCCCGAGATGCTGTTTCGCATCGCCAGCATCAGCAAACCGCTGACCGCGGTAGCGATCATGCAACTCGTCGAGCAAGGAAAAATCGGCCTCGACGATCGGGTGCTCGAGCGCATGCCGCTAAATGCCAACGATGAAATCGCCGATCCGCGCTGGAAGCTGATTACGATTCGACATTGCTTGCAACACACCGGCGGCTGGGATCGCGGCAAATCGTTTGACCCGATCGGCCGAGCTTCGACGATTGCCAAAACGTTGGACGTTCCGCTGCCGGTTGGTCCGCGCGAAGTGATCCGTTACATGTTTGGAAAACCGTTGGACTTCGCTCCGGGTGAGCGATTTGCCTATTCGAATCTTGGCTATTTGATTCTGGGGCGGATCATCGAACTTTCCGCCAAGACAAAATACGAAACGTATGTCAAAGAGCAAGTCCTCGCTCCGCTCGGCATCAAGCAAATGCAACTCGGCCGCGCATTGCTCAAAGATCGGCTGCCGAACGAAGTTCGCTATTATGATGTTCAGAATCGCAAGAAGCATTCCGTCTATCCGCCGCTCGAGGCCGAGGTCCCGGTCCAATACGGTGGCGAGAATTTCGAAGGCTATGAAGCCCACGGCGGCTGGGTTGCTTCGGCTCCGGACCTGGTCCGCTTCGCTGCGGCCTTTGACAAACGGGACAAGTGCCCGATCATGAGCAAGCGCATGATCGACGAGATGTGGAAACGCCCAGACGGCGCGCCCGGGAAAAACAACGACGGCACCCCGCGCGACGCCTTTTACGGGTGCGGCTGGAATGTGCGGCCCGCGCAGAACGGCACCGTCACAACTTGGCATAGCGGACTGATCACCGGCACCAGTACGCTTTTGGTGCGCCGCCAAGACGGCTTGAACTGGGCGGTCTTGTTCAACACGGACCGCTCGCCCGATGAAAAAATTCTGTCGAGTCTAATCGACCCGCTGTTGCATAAGGCCGCGAATCAAGTGAAATCTTGGCCCGAGGGATAGTCCTTTCAGATACGACGGACTTCTAGTCCGTCGAAAACAGGGTGAATGTTGCGACGGACTAGAAGTCCGTCGCACGAAATTGCGCCAGGTAAATCACTGCCTTTTTTATCGTTACAATCCGGAACATCGCTAATCCAAATCCGCAGGTCATGCATCAAAACGGCAGAATATCAAAAAACTTCAATAACACCTGTTATCGCTTTTAGAGAATCTTCAGGTTGTCATTCTGCGATGCCATTTGTGCGGAAATACAACCTATTGTTGACTATCCACGAGGACGAATCCGCGTCTGGAAATTAGCGAAATCCAGCGCGGAGGAAACGGCGTTGCAGGATCGAAAGGAACCTGCGCAGGCGGACGTCGGCGAAACTCTGGGCAAACTTGACGAGTGCAAGGTACTGTCATGGCAATCCAAGCCACGACTACACATTTTCATTGGGCGCAGGACTGCGCGCTGACGTTCAACAATTCGTTGCCCGTTCCGCCAATGGCACCTTTGTTATCGCACATCGAATGCGGCATGCATCAACTGGTGCTTCCCGCCAAAGTCGCCGGGCCTACCAACGAACAAGATTTGTTCCACGCTCAAACCCTCGAAGCGCTGCGTGCGGCCGAAGAAAAATACCGTTCGATTTTCGAGAACGCGATCGAAGGAATCTTTCAAACCACAGTCGAAGGGCAGTACCTGAGCGCGAATCCGAAACTGGCGCAGATCTATGGCTACGATTCGCCGCGCGATTTGATGCAGGGTTTGTGCGACATTCAAAAGCAGCTCTACGTCGATCCGCAGCGGCGGATTGATTTTCGGGAATTGCTCGAAACGACCGACACCGTGAGTGATTTCGAATCGCAAGTCTACCGCCGCGATGGCCAGATTATCTGGATCAGTGAAAACGCCCGCGCGGTCCGCGATTCGCGCGGCAAGCTGCTGCACTACGAAGGAACCGTCGAAGACATCACGCAGCGCAAGCAAGCCGAGGAGCTGCACACCCAAAAAGAAGAAGCCCTCGCCGCAAGCCGGGCGAAGAGCGCGTTTTTGGCCAACATGAGCCATGAAATCCGCACGCCGTTGAACGGCGTGATCGGGATGCTGGAACTCCTGATCGGCACGCCGCTCGATGGCAAACAGGAACGTTTCGCGCGGATCGCCCGTTCCAGCGCCGAGACGCTGTTGAACCTGCTCAATGACATCCTCGACTTTAGCAAGATCGAAGCCGGCAAGCTGGAACTCGAAGATGTTAGCTTCGATCTGCATGAACTGATGGAAGATGTCGTCGAGATGCTCGGCCACAAGGCTGCGGTCAAGGATATTGAACTGAGCTGCCGCGTGCCGCCGCATTTGCCCCGCGGCATGCGCGGCGACCCAGGCCGCTTGCGCCAGGTGCTGGTCAACCTGCTCAACAACGCGATCAAGTTCACGGAAAAAGGCGAAGTCGCCCTCCAAGCTGAAACACTTGACAGTGCTAATTTGCCTGATGGTGTCGACACGACCATGATTCGCTTCTCGATCCGCGACACGGGTATCGGCATCCCGGCCGATCGGCGCTCGCGCCTGTTCAACCCGTTCAGTCAGATCGACGCCTCGACCACGCGCAAATACGGCGGCACGGGCCTGGGCCTAGCGATCTGCAAGCAGATCATCGACCTACTGCACGGTAGCATTGGTTGTGATAGCACGCCGGGCCAGGGTTCAACCTTCTGGTGCGATATCCCGCTCAGCGAAGCACCGCTGACGACGCCCGTGCCGCTGCAAATACCCCGTCACCTGCAAGGTGTCCGCGTCCTCGCGGTGGATGATACGCAAACGAACCTCGATATCCTCAGCGAACAGCTTACGCAATACGGGCTGCGCATCACAACGCTCTCGAATCCGTTGGCCGCGGTCAAGCATCTGCGCCAAGCGGTTGCGGATAATCAACCGTACTCGTTGGCGATCTTGGATCACAACATGCCGGAGATGGATGGCCTGCAACTGACGAGCGAAATACGCCGCGATCAAGCCCTGGGCCAAACCCGCGTCTTGATGCTCTCCTCGGTCGAGCGGATCGCGCCGCCCGAAGATTGGCCGCAGCTTGGCCTGGCGGGGATGCTCTCGAAACCGATTCGCGGGACGAAGCTGATGCAAGAAATCGCCGCGGTGCTGCAACAAACGACGCCCGCCGCTCGTGTTGAACGTGCGCCCGCCAAGTCCGCGGCGAAAAGGCAGCGCCTCTTGATCGTCGAAGACAACGACATTAATCAGCAAGTCGTCTCGGAGTTGCTCCGTGCCGCCGGCTATGATGTAGCGTTGGCCGGCAATGGGCTCGAGGCTCTCGCCGCGCTGCGAGTCGGCGGGTTCGATTTGGTCCTAATGGATTGCCAGATGCCGGTCATGGACGGCTTCACTGCAGCCAGACGGATTCGTGAATTGGAAATGCAGGGCGAGTTGCCGCATTGCTCGCAGGGCCCGATTCCGATCGTCGCCCTCACGGCCAATGCCTTTGCCGGCGACCGTGATCGCTGTCTTGCCGCCGGCATGAACGATTACGCGACCAAGCCGATCGAACGTGTCGTGCTGCTAGCGACCGTAGCCAAACAATTGGCGGCTCACACCTCACGCGGCCAAATCGACCCCACGCCCGCGATTACCCAAGCCGCCCAAGCCACGCCGGAGCAAACTCCCGATCACCAGCTTGAACCCGCGATCTGTTTTGCCGATCTGCGGACGCGCTTAGGCGGAGACGAGGGGTTCATGAAAAAAATCCTGAGTCAATTCCAAGGCCGGCTCAGTAAAGATCGCGAGGCTTTTGCCGATGCGCTCCGCGATGGCGATGCGCCGCGCTTGGGCGGGTTGGCTCATGCCCTCAAGGGGTCGGCCGGGAACTTGGCCGCGATGACGTTGTCCCAACAAGCCGCCGCGATCGAAGTCTCGGCCAAACAGAACGACATCACGCAGCCGCGAGCCGTGTGGCGGACTCTGGAACTAGAGATGGATCGCTGTCTGCATGAGATTCAGCACTTTTTGAACCAAGCATAATCACGAACGATCGAAACCGAGACGCAGGGGCAACGAGGCAGTTGCAAATTTTATGTCTATTCTGATAGCCGACGACGAAGACCTGGATCGCCAGATCCTGGAACACACGCTAACCCAAGCGGGTTACGACGTGATCGCCGTGAGTTCCGGAACCGAAGCGCTCGAATGCGTTCGGCAAGGGCTTGCACGCTTAGTGATCTCCGATTGGGAGATGCCGGGTTTAACCGGACCGGAGTTGTGTGAAGCGATCCGCCGCGAACCAATCGACGGCTATGTTTACACGATGCTGCTGACAAGCCACAGCAAGCAAGATGAAATCGTCGCAGGTCTCAACGCCGGGGCCGACGACTTTTTGACCAAACCGTTCAATCCGTCAGAGCTGATCGTCCGCGTTCGCGCGGGCCAGCGAATCCTCTCGCTCGAGACCCGCGACCTGGCCATGTTCGCGCTGGCGAAACTTGCCGAATCGCGCGATTCGGAAACCGGGCATCATATTGAACGCGTGCAGTGGTACTCGCGGATCTTGGCCATGACGCTGGCTGAAAATCCCAAGTTCCGTGACAAGATCGATAGCGAGTTTATCAGCTTGATCTTTTCGACCAGTCCGTTGCATGACATCGGCAAGGTCGCGATCCCGGACTGTATTCTTCGCAAGCCAGGCCGGCTAAGCGACGAAGAGTTCGGCATCATGAAGAACCACTCCATGCTCGGGGCCGAAACGCTCGATGCGGCACTGGAGAGATTTCCCAACGCGCGGTTTTTGCAAATGGCGCGCGACATTGCCGCGACCCATCACGAACGCTGGGATGGCAGCGGCTATCCGGCGGGCTTGCGGGGCGAAGCGATTCCGCTCAGCGGCCGCATCGTCGCCCTGGCCGATGTCTATGATGCGCTGACGAGCAAGCGCTGTTACAAGGAGTCGTTCGACCACGTCGTCGCGCGGTCGATACTGATCGAAGAATCCGGCAGCCACTTTGACCCGGACATCGTCGATGCGTTTCTCGCGGCCGAGGCGGAATTCCAAGAAATCCGCGCGCGGTTTACGCAAGAAGTCCAACTGGCAAGCAATGCCTAGCGGTCTCGTGCGATATCGAGTGTGTCTCCTAACGGCAGCGCCGAGACACACCCAACCGCAGCGGACTCGAATTCACCCTTCTCAATCACGCAAGCCATTTTGCACGGCGTGTTCATAGGCAATCGATGGTTTGAGAAAGAGCCGGTTCGCCGGATCTAACGTCACTTTCGTGACCTTGACGCTTTTCACCTCGATCGCCGCGTCCCAGCGTATCCCGCGCACAACAAACTCCATGCCGAATGGCTCGCCCGGCTTGGGAATCACTGAAAACGAATGCTGCTTCAGCCGCGGCGGCAAACTCACATCATAGGCCGCCCTCGACCCTGTGAAATGCACGAGAAATCGCGGGCTATTCCCGATCAGCGGCAACCAGCGCCAGGGATTCCGGGTCTCGTACTCGACGTCCACGATGATCAGCGCCAGGTCTTCGTCCTTGTTGACCGCGGGGACCTCATACTTCAACGGAGCCACGGGCTGAAGTTCAATCGGCGTCTCAGCCCGGGCAACAGTCTCTCCGGGCGGAACATGTTTCCAGAGAAATGTATAAGGAGTTTCCGCGACGATTTTATAATTGAAAAGCAGCGTCCTATAGAGGGGAAACATCGTGCTGCGAACCCATTCCTCGTAATGCTCATAATCATTCCGGATGGTTGTGACAAACTGCGGCTGATACTCCTCGAATTTGGCCAGATACTTTTGCCGATCATCGCCCAAGGCATGAATGATGTAATCCCATTCGCTGGGATTGAAAACGCCTAGTTTACTTTCATACAAGCCGCTGTAAGTCGACCACAAGAGGCGCGGCTGTTCGATGTTTTCGCTTTCGTCCAGAATCGGAGCGGCTTGATCGATGAACCGCTGCATCGGTTCCGATAGATGCGGCGCAGAAAGCCTTGTTGCTTGGAAGGCGCATTGAATGATCTGGACTGCAACAACAACAATTAAAGTGGCATTCAATAATTTCCAACCTACCTGGGAAATCGTCAGCTTGGAGACGTGCTGATACATCGCAAGCGAGACAAAGAGATAGAGCATGCGATTAAAGCCCGTCGCATTGGTGTAATGCATGATGCCCAACAAGGACGCCAAGGAAATCGTGCCATAGGCGAAGCCCAGGATTTTTGGAATTCTGGTTTGCGTTTCGGCTGCGCTAGCCTGCCGTATTTTCACGCACTGCCACACGATGAACCCCGTGCTCGCCAAGACCGCCAGCCCCAGGATCACGGTCATCATCAACGTGGAGCGAAAACCGTCCAAGAGGAAATACGCCGGCGGAGCGCCAAAATACCAAGTCTGATCTTGAATTTGCGAGACAAAGTGAAACGTAAAATACTTCGCCGTCCCCTCGGAACCGCAGTTCAAATAAATCAAAATCCACGTCAGCAGCAAACTCCCCGTCAAAACGATCCCATATTGTTTCGCGATGGGCCGCAGCGACGGATTCTTGATCGACAATCCCGACAACAATCCCAGCGTCGCAATAACTCCCCCATAGAGCGCCAACCCATGCTCAACGCCGAGTAAATAACTAGCGCTCAGTAACACCAATTGAATCAGCATCAAGCGTTTGCTGCATTCCAAGAAACTTGTCGCCACGAAGATGACTGGCAACAAACTCCGCAAACCGTACATACTCGTTCCCGGCTCATGCGCATTGAAAACATTCCAGTACCCGAATCGAACCAGGGTTTGAATTCTTCCAGATATTCCTTCAAGCGGGGGAATAATTGTGGTCAACGACCAGAGAATCCCCAGCGTGTAGTGCTTCGTAATGAACCTCGAGACCAGCAGATAAGTCGCTAGCGTCGCCAAGCGGCAAATCAGTTGCCGGCTCAATTCCGAAGCCAAGAAATCGCCCCCCAGCAAGCGATACAACGGCCAATGCAAATACGGAATTCCGATGCCATGAAAGACATTAAAATCACGCCCGGGGATTTGCCCTGCGTCCAACCGCCGCAGCCAGTTGTAGAGCTGAAAAGGCCCATCGACGATCCCGCCGTCATAAGGGCTCACAAACTTGATGCTGGCAAGGACTTGATAAACGACGACGAATGCGAAAGAAACCCAAAGCCCAAAACGCATAAACCGCGGGAGTGATTCGGGGGTCTCCAAGGTGGTTGGTTCGCTGCTGCTCATCGTTAAAAACACCGCAAATCCCTGCGTTCTATAGGATTAATGAGGTCAGTTCCCCTGGATGATCAAGTTCAAGGCAAACGCCGTGTCTGAATTGCTGGTCCAAACTGAGTCGACATAACAACGGAGCATGGCTCTAAGTTTATCAAGACTCCGCCTAATTTGCAGCACGAGCTATCTTACAGCGATTAAGATAGCGTTGATTGAGGTATGCATTTCCCTGTGCATTCGACAAAATTGGGGTTAAATTCATCTGTGTACGCAGTAAAACCATTCTGCCGCCAAACATGCTCGATTCAAATTCTAAAATGCCTCCGGAAGAACGGAAGAGCGAGTTAATCAATTCGGCGAAAATCGAGCATCAATATTTATATGGTCTTGATGGTCTTCGAGCATTTGCTGAAATTAGCGTGCTCTTCGTACACGTTGCGAGTGTATTGACACAATATGGCGGTGAAAAATATTACTTTCCGCTAGAGCGTGTGACACTAGGTGCTTGGAGCGGCGTGAGCTTGTTTTTTACGCTCTCCGGTTTTCTGATCACTTGGCTGTTGCTCAAAGAAAAAAAGAGAGGAACTATCGATGCTCGAAACTTTTATGTGCGCCGCATGCTCCGCATTTTTCCAGTTTACTATCTTATCGCAACTTTTTGCTTAACGGTATTTGGCGAGGAGTTCTCAGATTTACTGCCTCGGGAGATTGCCTTGATCTTCATCATGTTGCCAAACTTGGTTAATCCGCAAGCGATGGGCATGCTGGGACACTTTTGGTCAATTGGCGCAGAAGAGCAATTCTATATCACCTACCCCGTGCTCTTGAAACGATTCGGAGTCATTCCAATCGCCCTGACCGTAATCATTGCACGCCAAAGCCTAGCTTTGGTCACCACTGGCAGAGTCGAAGCTTTTATTCTTTGGAACGGTTTTGATCTAATGGCAGTGGGAGCTATCGCTGGATGGATTTATTCTACTAGGCATGCTTTATTGTCTTACATTCACAATTTACGTTTTATCTTCACGATCTTATTCATCGGCTTGATCGTTTTCGAGAGACCCGCCCGAGTTCCTTGGAATGATTTACTTGAATCGATCATATACGCGGGCTTGATGTTAAATGTCGTAACAAAAGAATCCTTCCTGGACTCAAGAATCTTGAAGTTCTTAGGGAAAATCTCCTATGGCATCTATATGTACCACTTACCGATAATATATTTACTCTGCTCATTGAATCTACGCGGATGGAAAATATATACTGCTGCTTTTGTGATTACAACTCTAGTTGCTTGGATTTCATTCAATTTTATTGAACGCCCTTTTCTACAACTGAAAGATCGATTTCGAGGTGATGCTAAGGCGATTAGTTAGTAGGCGCAGCAATTCCTGTGTCAGTTCTGCCCGTATTCAAGTCTTGAAAATTGACTTGGTACTGACCATTCACCAACTTGATCGTAATGAATGCTTTCGTGGGATTCTGTGGGGCCGACCGAGCCGTCAATTGGCCGTTGACAAGCTCCCATAACACAAACAAGTGATTTACCGATGAGCCATCGGGGTTGAATTTGATCACATCTTTGTTTCCGCCTTTCCAGGTGATGGACCAAGGCGTTGCTAATAGCATTTTGCGCCATTCGGCATCGTTCCCGCCAATCCCGCCTGTGGCTTCCGCTTCGGCGATACGTTTCTCAACCTTGGTGGCCGCAAGTCCAATCAGCTTCGGCTTTACCGTTTGGTAATGCGTGATGGCGCGCCCGCGCATACTAGCGCGTACCCGATCTTTTGCGCTTTCCGAAGCGGCCCACCATTCGTCGCCCAGCGCGACGACTTTGTCGGTCTCCTGGGGATTCGCCAGATCGCGTTTGGCCAAGGCCTTGAGATCCTCGTTGGTTCCCTTGGCCAAGTGTTTCAAGCCCTCGACGAAGTCATTCTTGGCGAAGCAGAGAAATTCGCCCCAAACCTGATTAGCCGCAGGATCCTCGGGCTTGGCTTTGAGTGTTTCGCGTGCGGCTCGGGCTTTGGCAAAGAGCGCTTTGAGTTGTGTCAGTTCTTTGATCAACGTCGCAGTTTGGGAAACACTGGATGCATCGTTCAGGCGGCGAGCCAGCGCCTGCGACATATTCGCCAACCGCAGTGCGGCATCGTATTCGTCCTGCGCTTGCAAATCCGTGATCGCCGTGGCGGCCTGTCCCAAGAGCGACTGGTAGTAAACCGGCGGGCGGCCGGCGACGGCGACCAATTTTGTAAACGCGGCGACCATCGATTCGCCCAGTTCCTCTTGGAACTCCGCACACAATTGCTTGGTGCTCTGCAGCGCCACTTCCGTTTCGCCATGTTGCAGCGCCAAATCGCGGGCTTCTTGCAACAAAACCAGTTTGGTTAATTGGTCCCCTTGTTGTTCTTGCGCACTTTGAAACAGCTTTTTCGTCAAGGCGAGCCGCTCGTCGGGTTTCTTCGAGGCAAACTCTTCTTTAAAGATTTCGCGGATCTCCTTGACCTTGGCGGCAATCGCGGCTTTGTCGGGCAAGGCGGGTGCCGCGGGCATCGGAGCCGCCGGTTCCACGGGAACCTTGGGATCGTTCGCGGCGACACGGATCGATTGCTCTTCGCCATACGCTTGCAGCGTACTGGACGCGACTTGGGCAACCATCGTGTCCGAGGTTTTATTGATGAGCTGCGCCAATTGCGGATCAGACGCCGGTGGATTCGCTAGTTGCGGCTGAACGGGAACGATTTCGGGAGTTGGATTCCCCGCTTTGTGGGGAGGAGTATTCTTCAGGGGCGCGACGCCAACAGGCGGGTTCTCGACCGTGGCCGGATTTTTTGTCGACGTTAAGTGGGTATCGCTCGGCTTTTCGACTTTCGGCGTTTGTGGCTGTTTTGGATCCTCGGTCGCAAGCTTGTCGGGGTCAGGCTGATTGTTCTTGATGAGGATCGTGATCATGATCCCGCACAAAATGACGAGCCCTGCCAGAATCGCCCACGGCGTCCAACGATTCTTGCCGCGGGCCACCGGTTTGACCGGCGTTGCGGCTGTGGTAACGACCACGCCCGGGAAGTCGGCCGCCGCGGGGCGAGCTTTGGGGGCTGCGGCTGGCGGAGTCGCGGGCCGATCCGCCGGAGCGAGTTTCGCACGGAGTTGCGCATCGTACGCCGCTTTGCGATCCGGCTTGAGCAAGCAAAGCTTGGCGGTGGTAATCTCATTGAGCAGTTGCTGAACCAATTCCCCATGCTGGCCCGCTTGAAATGTTCTCAAGTGCGCCATTTGCCGATCCGCCGCCATCGAGATGACATTGGCATCCGCTTCGAACGCTTCGACCCCGAGCAAGCGATAATGGTGAATCGGCCGCTGTGTTTCTCGGATGCCGAGCCACTGCAAATAGGGATTGAATTCCGCACTCATTCGCCAGACCTCGCGCCTAAAGCAGGATCGTAGTTCATCTTCCGGCCATAAAGAGGACCAAACGCCTATTATCCGCTTCCAATCCCAGAGAATCAACTGGAATGCGCGAACGCCAGTAAGATCATTTCAGGAAAAAATGTCAGGGTAGCTGGAGAACGCAGCTCAAGAGGCCCCGGAACGCAGGACGCCGCACCCTCCCGGGTCAGGGTTTTTTCTTGTTTTTCAGATGTTTATCAAAAAAATCGAAGCTTGTTTGCAGCGACTTGAACAAGTCCGCGCCGACCCAGCCGTGGCCTGCGCCGGCATAGATATCGGCATGTGCTTCGATGCCGAGTTCTTTGAGCTGCTTGGCCATGTCGACCGAATGCCGCGTCGCCACGAGTTCGTCCTTCTCGCCGTGTTGAAACAGCATCGGCGGATCGTCCTTGGTCGCGAAGCTCGCCGGGGAGAAGCGTTTGTAGAGTTCCGGCTGCTCGGCGAACTTGCCGCCGAGCGTTGGGATAAAGAACTGCTGCTCGATCGCATCGCTCCAATCCTTCTTGGTCATGTCCGTCGGCCCAAAGTAGTTGACCGCCGCTTGAATGCGGCTCGACTGCTCGGGGTTGCCGCCATCGCCTTCGAGACCATCGTTCTTGTCCGTTGTCGCGAGCAGCGACGTCAGATGCCCGCCCGCCGAGAAACCAATTGCGCCGATGTGATCGACATCGACTTTGTATTCCTTGGCGTTCGCGCGCAGCCAGCGAACCGCCGCTTTGCAATCGTGAATCTGTGCGGGGTACTTGTCCTTTGGCGCAAACCGATAGGAGATGGTCACCGCGACGTAGCCGTGCTGAGCGATCAGTTGCGTGAGGAGCGTCATCTCGGGTTGCGCTCGATGCCCGGCTTGCCACCCACCGCCATGTATACAGACTACCGCTGGAAAGGGTCCGTCGCCCTCGGCCGGCATTTGTAGATCAAACTTCAAATCGACGTCGCCGCCACGGCCGTAGACGATGTCTTGTTTCGAGAAGAGCTTGAGCGAGCGTTCCTTGGCAGGTGCCGGTTTTGCTTCTTCGGCGAAGGCTGGCAACGCAGCAAAACACACAAGAAATGCCGCAAGCAGCCATAACTTAATCGTCATTTGCATCGGATGTTCCGCTATTAAGAGATTTGCATTCAGCCAGTCATACTCGTTTCTGTAATGGAGAGTTTCACACCAGCACACGTTACCAAGCCGGGGCTTGGTAACGAGGAGATACAGACCAAGCCGGGGCTTGGTAACGAGGTTGCTACTTCACTGGCTCGAAAATCTGCACCCGCTTGCCGTTGACTTCGGCCACATACAACCGGCCTTTGCTATCGCGGGCCATCAGGTGCGGCAGCTTCAATAACTCGGGATCGCCCCAGGTCGCCACGACTTTGCCGGTCGAGCGATCGACGTGATAGATCTGGTGCTTGTCTCCTTCGGTCGTGATCAATTCATTGCCGATCACGATCACGCCAAAGGCATTGCCGAAGCCGGTCCAGGTGTGCAGATGCTTGCCATCGCTGTCGAAGACCTGCACGCGCTTGTTCCCGCGATCGCCAACGTAGATGTGATCCTGTTCATCGATGGCGATACTATGCGCCGTGCCGAATTCGCCGTCGGCTTTGCCCTTTTTGCCCCAAGCGGTGATGAGCTTGCCCTCGGGCGAGAGTTTGATGATGCGTCCGCTGCCGGCATCGGCGACATACATGTTGCCCGCTTTGTCAAAAACCAGGTCATCCGGCGATTTGAACTTCACGGCGTCGGGTTCTTTGCTGTCCCCAAGTGTCAGTAGCAACTCGCCGCGCGGGCTAAAGCAGCGGAGCAAACTATTGGCATTGTCGGTCGTCCAAAGATTTCCCTTGGCATCGATGCGTAGCCCATGCGGCAGCTTGAAGAGCTTATCGCCCCAACCGTTGAGATATTTCCCGCTCGCATCCCACGCCATCAACGGTGTCGCGCCGCGTTGCAGGACATAGACATTGTCCTGATTATCAATCGCGACCGCCGAGACCGCGCCGACGGTTAGATCATCCGGGAACTTCACGAACCCGACGGACTTGTAACGCGGCGAAGCATCTTTGGTCGGTTCTGCGGCGAAGATCGGCAGGCAAAATGCAATTGGACAGAACGCAGCAAAGGTAACAAAGAACGATTTGTTGAGCATGAATGATCTTAATTGGAGTCGAAGGTGTACCACCAATCCCCAGCGCAGTTTCGTCAGTTTCCAGAGCCGAGTCAATCGTTCAGCGCGCTCAGCCTACAAAAGCGAGACAAAGAACATTGCAATCGGTGTAGTTGACCCAGGGTTCCGCTAGCGCTCTACCAAGGGCTTTCACAGGTCGTCCCGTGGGGACTGCAATATAGAGCAACTTCCGAACTGTTCACTGCGATCTCTGCTTCCCAACAATCATAAAGACGGAACAGCCCCTCGCGCGCATTTCCGCCGGTATGCTGCCAAGCGGCCGCGGCATGCCGCGCGAGAAATTCCCCCGCTAGCCGCGGATCGTTCACGGGCTGCAGCAAGCGCCGCACGACCGCCAAAAACGCCGAATAGTCCGGCTCGACGCGATAAAGAGTCGGCAGACGCGTCGCCTTGTGCGCCGTGACCAATAGGCCACACTTCGTCCGCCGCCGCAAGGGGTACAACGCCCAACGCGCGCGCCAGCCGAGTTGCTCGTAACCGTCGATAAATAGCAGATCGCGCTCGTGAAAATCGCGCTGCCAAAAAGATTCCGGCAAGGCTCGTTGCCCATTGTGCAGTGTGACCTGAGACACGCGATACCCCTGATCGCGCGGCCAGTGATCGGCGAGCGTCGCAAGCAACGTCGACTTGCCGCACCCATGCGGCCCGAGAATCGCGCCGACGCGGCCGGCCTGCAACCAAGTTTCATGCAACCGCGCGCAGAGGCCCGGCTCGGCAAGGTACGGTACCTTGCCCGGGGCAGTGAATCGTATGGCAAAGGGGTTGGGGTTCATTTGTAGCCGAGGTCGTAAGACCTTGGATGTTTTGCCGTGCGCCGCGCGTCCAAGGTCTCACGACCTTGGCTACATTCACTCCTCCGCCGGGCCGATGATCTCGGCGGCGATTGCTTTGCTGGGCTCATTGATCGTTTCAACTCGCACCGCGCGGGGCAGATTGCCGAGTTGAAACATTCGATCATCGCTCAAATCCTTGCCGCGCACAAAAATTCGCAGCCGCACGAGCCACTGGATCCGAAACAGCACGCCGTGATACGACAGCGGCGTCTTGGGCAGCACTGTGGACCAAGTCCCCGTGGCGATGTCATCGGAACCCTCTTGCGGCTCGCGGCGCCAGAAATAATGGACGCCGAGATTCTCGTCGCCCTTCCCTTCGGTCTGCCAGAGCACCGACAACTCGACTGCGCGCAGATGCCCCGCAGCGAGACCCGTCACCGCATACGAGCCGCAGAGCGTCTCGCCCGGGTACAGGACTTCGTCGTCTTGATCGAGCGTCAGTGTTAGGCGTGGGGAATCCATGGGGTTTGCTCCGCGGGCTGCACAATCACCGAATAACTGCGCTCAAAGTTGGGCCACGCCACGATATCGGCGCGGACCATGATCTTCCACTGAATCTCGTTGCTCGCCGCGGCGAACGAATGCATGGCCGTGGGCGGGATGCGGCAGAGGACCTTTTCCGCCAACGGTTCGCCTTCGGGGATCACAAAATCGCGGCGTTCAAACAGCGTCTGTCGATGCACGATCGAGCGCTCCGTGCGCGTGTCGGTTCCCTGGCGATAAGTGACGCTCTCTTCGCAGACCAATTCGACAATGAAATGTTGGAGCGTCAGCTTGCCGGACTGCGAGAACCAAATCTCATACTCGCCGCCGGCGCGCCACGGATGCTTCGAAATCTCGACGTGTGTCGGCCCGACGCCCAGCGTGACGAGCGCCGCGCGAAAGAGCAACACGATCATCAAGAGGCCGAGCAACGCAAACGGGATCAAAAAAATCGTCAGGAACCACGAGCCGTTCCCTTGCACCCAATCGCGGATGCAAAACACCACAAAGACCAGCAGCGTCCCGTTCCAAAACAGCGTCACCGAAAACACCGCCGCGAGCATGACCCAACTACTGATGTTGATCGGCAAGCGATAGGCCAAGTGCGTGCCGGGGCTGTTCGTGATGTTGTCATCGCGCGGCAGTGTGGGATATTCGACGCCGGGATGACCCGTGATAACCTCGGTCGTGGTGCTGCCGGGGACAAGCCAGCGCGGCTGCGACAGGCGTTCCGGCGAAGCGTTCCAGCGAAACAATTCGCTCACCACGCGCAACGCGCCAAACAAGATCAGCGCGACCGGAATCAGCAACCCCAGCCAGAGCCACCAACTCCAGTCGCGCACGAGCACGACAGATTCAGGCTCTTGCGGATCGTACCAGGCGGGATATTTCTCGCCGAGCGTGAACTGATCGAGCAGTTCCTGTTGCTCGGCGCGGCCGCTTGAGTACCCGTTGTGGATATCGTACGCGGTCTGCTCGTGTTTCTGGCCTTCGACTTCATAACGAATCGTCAACTCGGGACGAAACAGCATCTCGCGATCCGACTTTTGTTCGCCAAGCCGCTTGGCGATCACGGTGGCCGAGGTTTCCTCGTAATTCTGATTCACGCGCCATTCCGGCAGCACGATCGTCCAGAGCATGTACCCCAGCAGCGCGACGCCCGTCACGAACGCCGCGCCGTAGATCACGATCGCCCCGAGGCTGCCGATGCCCGGCGAACCCGTGCGCCGCTCGCCGCGTTTTTTCATCAGAAATCGCAGCGGTCGGGTCATACGTCAAAGAAAAAGTAAGCTGGCAAAGCGCGTGACAGTGGACAAGATAACCGAGGTGCTGCGAGAATCGACCGTACGGAAAGTACGACGGACTTCCAGTCCGTCGCGTTTTTCAACGGACTGGAAGTCCGTTGTACTGCCTCACAAAGTCGTTCTAGACATCTCGCCCAATCGTGTCATAGACAGGGGTTCGTCACAAGTGTCAAAATCCACGATCATCGGTGTTTGCCTCGTGCTGTTGCAAGGAGTACTCGTCAGAGCCGCCGATTGGCCGCAGATTCTCGGTCCCACGCGGAACGGCGTCGCCGCCGAAGGCGAAACTCCGCCCGTCGCTTGGCCGGCGGCGGGTCCGAAACTTGTCTGGGAAATCGAAGTCGGCCGTGGGTTCGCCGGTGTTGCCGTTTCCGACAAGACGGCGTATCTGTTTCACCGTGTCGCGGACGAGGAAGTCACCACGGCCATCGACATCGCCACGGGCAAACCGCTGTGGACTTCAAAATCGCCCGTCCGTTATGTCAGCGGCATTTCGAGCGACGATGGCCCGCGCTGTGTGCCGATTGTCGCGGGCGACAAGATCGTCGTCTTTGGCGTGGCGGGCCGTTTGCGTTGTTTGGAGCGTGCGACGGGGAAGGAAGTTTGGAGCCGCGAAACGTGGACCGATTTTCGCGCCCCCGAAGGATACTTCGGGGCCGGCAGCACGCCGCTCGTTCATGACGGCCGTGTGATCGTCAACGTCGGCGGACCAAAAGGCGCCGGCGTCGTGGCGTTTGCCCTCGCCGATGGCAAGACGCTCTGGCAGAAGGGCGACGACCTCGCGAGCTATTCGACGCCGGTCGTGACAAAGGTCGGCGGGCAGGATCGAATCGTTTGCATCGCGCGGCTGCATTGTCTGCTCCTCGATCCGGCGACGGGCAAGGAACTCGCGCGGATGCCTTTCGGCGCTCGCGGGCCAACGGTCAATGCGGCGACACCGCTGATGCTCGACGACAAACTGTTCATCACCGCGAGCTACGGCATCGGCGCATCGCTGGTCAAAGTCAGCGACACGAAGTTTGAGCCAATCTGGAGCAGCGACGAACTCCTGTCGAGTCAATACACGACGCCCGTCATGCACAAAGGCCTGCTCTATGGTCTGCACGGCCGCCAAGACATCGGCTCGGCCGAGTTGCGGTGCGTCGATCCGGCGAATCAAAAAGTGCTTTGGAGCGAACCGCGCTTCGGCGCGGGGCATTTGCTGTGCATCGGCGATTCGATCCTGGCGATTACCACCGATGGCAAGCTGACATTGCTCCGCGCAAGCGGCGAAAAATACGAGAAGCTCGCCCAGGCAACGCTCACGCAAGACACGGTGCAAGCGTTGCCGGCCTACAGCAACGGCCTGCTCCTGTTCCGCGACACGGGCAAGCTGTATTGCTTTGATTTGAGCGGGAAGTGAATTGCTAAGCAGCAAGCCGATGGGTGCTTGTATGTTCAAAAAAGGTTCTCAAGTTGGTTCAATGAAAGCTGCTGCTTCCTCTGCTGGCCGGCGGGGGAAGGGGCGGTCGCGTGGAGATCGATTGTGTCCCGGACCTCGCAAGGCCGAACAAAAGCAAGATCGCACG